>JBILVT010000096.1:0-6660 GCA_044370275.1 Burkholderiaceae bacterium
TGGCATGGGTATGGGTGATCCGCTGGCCTGGACCCACAATCGTGTAGAGGGCCGCACCGAATACACCCAGCTGCTGTTTGTGCCCAGCAAGGCTCCTTTTGATCTTTGGGATCGCCAACAACGCCATGGGCTGAAGCTTTATGTCAAGCGTGTCTTCATCATGGATGACGCCGAGCAGCTGTTGCCATCGTATTTGCGATTCGTACGCGGGGTGGTGGACTCAGCCGACCTGCCGCTGAATGTCTCACGCGAGATTTTGCAAGAAAGCCGGGATATCAAATCGATTCGCGAGGGCTGCACCAAGCGGATTCTGTCCTTACTCGAGGAACTCGCCGCCGATAAGGCAGAGGCGTATCAGAGTTTCTGGAAAGAATTTGGCCAGTGCCTGAAAGAGGGCTTTGGCGAAGATTTCTCCAACCGGGATCGGCTGGCCGTACTAATGCGTTTTTATTCCACCGCCTCCGAGGCCCAGGATCCCTCCGTATCGCTGAAGGACTACATCGGCCGCATGAAAGATGGCCAGGAAAAAATCTATGTGGTGACTGCCGATTCCTTGGCGGCTGCTAAGTCCAGTCCGCACCTAGAGGTCTTCAAGAAAAAAGGCATTGAGGTATTGCTTCTCGCAGACCGCATTGATGAGTGGATGCTGAACTTCTTAACTGAATTCGAGGGCAAGCAGATCCAGTCGGTCGCCAAGGGCGCATTGGATCTGGGCAAGCTGCAAGACGAAGACATCAAGCCTGCAAAAGAAACCGAAAAGCAATTCAAGCCGATTGTCGAGCGGGCCCAGACGGTGCTGGGCGAGAAGGTTAAAGAAGTCCGCATGACGCGCCGGCTGACTGAGTCCGCCTGTTGCCTTGTTTCAGATGAGCATGACATGAGCGGCCATCTGGAGCGGCTGCTTAAGCAGGCCGGCCAAAAGGCGCCGGATCGCAAACCCATTCTGGAGCTCAACCCGGATCACCCCTTAGTGAAGGCATTGCTTGCTGATCAGGGCGCAAGCTTCGATGATTTGGTCTGGGTGTTGTTCGATCAAGCGTTGCTTGCAGAAGGTGGCCAGCCCCAGGATCCCGCTGCGTTCGTGCGACGTCTGAATACCTTCATGCTGCGTGGTCTGATGGCCTAGCATTCGAGCCGCGCCTGCCGGCCGTGTTAAACTTGGTCCCGTTCAACACGGGGGGAGACATGCTGAACAGGTTCTCAAAAGCAGCCATTGGCGTGCTGCTCGCTGCAGGCGGGCTGACCGCCTCCTTGTCGGTACAGGCCCAAGGGGCCGCCAAGGCCAATGCCCAGCCGGCCGCTGCTGCACCGATTGTGGGCAATGCCGACGCGGGCGCGAAGAAAAATTCAATGTGTATCGGCTGCCATGGCATCGCAGACTACAAAACCGCCTTCCCGACCGTGTATCGCGTGCCCAAGATCAATGCTCAGAGCGAGAAATATATTGTTTCGGCGCTTAATGCATACAAAAGCGGAGAGCGTAATCATCCGAGTATGGTGGGTATCTCGCGCAGCCTGAGCGATCAGGATATGGCCGATCTGGCCGCCTATTACGCCAACAAGAAATAAGGAGCCCGCCATGACGCACCATCGACGCATCCTTCGCGCCGCCGTTGTGATGGCGGCTGCCCTCACTGCGCTTCCGGTGATGGCAGGCAACATTGCAGCGGGTAAAGAGAAGGCAACTGCCTTGTGTGCAGCCTGTCACGGTGCAGATGGGGTTGCTGCTATTGATCCGAGCTATCCCAAGCTGGCGGGTCAGTATTCAGACTATCTAGCCCGCGCATTATCGGATTACAAATCCGGTGCCCGAAAAAATGCCATCATGGCCGGCATGGCAGCAGCACTCAGTAAAGACGATATTGCAAATATTTCGGCGTTTTATTCCAGTCTGCCTTCGCCTTTAAACAACAAGAAGTAGTCGGTAGAAATCAGTCGGCGGCGCGTTTAGCCACCGATGTAACTCATCTCTACTTTCTTCACCCCTTGGGCGCGTAGATCTGCCCGCTGCTCTGAATAACGATCGGTTCTCGACTGCCAGATGGCGGCAATCACGCGGCTTAAGTCATCATCGCTGGGTGCGCTCTGATTGCGCAGCAGCCCCCTTAAGTCGGTGCCGCTGTGGGCAAATAAGCAGGTGTAAAGCACCCCTTCGGCAGAGATGCGGGCCCGACTGCAATTGCCGCAGAAGGGATTCGACACCGAGGAGATCACGCCCACTTCGCCCTTGCCATCGGCATAACGCCAACGCTCGCTGACCTCGCTGGGCGTATCGCGGCCGATTGGCACCAGTGGATGTTCCAACGCAATCGTGTCAATGATTTCACGCGAGGGGACCACATGGTCCCATTGCCAAGCATTGGAGGAGCCGACATCCATGAACTCGATGAACCGCAGGGTATGGCCGCGGTCGCGAAAGGCATTGGCCATCGGCAGAATCTCGTGATCATTCACGCCACGCTGAACCACCATATTGACCTTGACCTTTAGACCCGCTGTCGCTGCCGCATCAATGCCCTTGAGCACATCGGTGACCGGAAAGCCCACGTCATTCATTTCTCGGAATGTCGCATCACTTAAAGCATCTAGGCTGACCGTAATCCGACGCAGGCCCGCGGCCTTGAGTGCGCCTGCTTTATTGGCCAGCAAGGCACCGTTGGTCGTCATCGCCACCTCGACGGGCCGGCCATCAGGCAGGCGAATTGCTGCAAGCCGTTCGATGAGGCCTTCGATATTTTTTCTCAGTAGCGGTTCCCCACCTGTGACGCGCAGCTTTTCCACTCCAAGGCCAACAAAGGTTTTCGCTAGGCGTTCGATTTCATCGAACGACAGGAGAGATTCCTTGGGGAGAAATTCGTAATCGCGGCCAAAGACCTCCTTGGGCATGCAGTACGTGCAGCGGAAGTTACATTGGTCAATAACTGAGATGCGCAGGTCTTTTAAGGCCCGCGCATGCTGATCCCTGAGCTGACCCTGCGGTGCAGGGCCCAGCCCGGAGACCTGGGCCGCGTCGATGCGCGGCGCGGCAGTCGAATCCGGGACGATCGAAAAAATGCGCTGGCCGTAGGACATGCGCGATTATTGATCGATTACGGATTGTTTTGCCGTGTCTCCACCATTACCAGGGGCTCCTGTGGGGCTGTCTCAGTGTTTCTACGAGGTGCACGGCCGAGTTTTGGCGGCGGCTCGGGCATGGCCTCGGAAGAGGACTTCTCGGGATCAGTCTGCACCCATTGCAGCCCTGCCGCGTTCAGCGATTGACGAAGCGTCTCCTCAGAGACTTGTATCGGAGCCGGTGCGGGTACGGACGGTGCGGCCACAGGTGCCGGTGCGGGTGCTGTCACAGGCGATGCGGTGATCTGGCTCGGTGCAGCTGGTGTTATCGCCGGTTCAGGCAAGGGTGCAGTCATCTCTGCTGCAGGCGTCGCGGTGACGTCTACTGCGGTGGCAATCGGTATAAATTCCTGCAGCGATTGCGGCGCAGTCGGCTGCTCGAGCCCCGGCGCATCGTTGCCTGCGAGGTCGTCATCGCGACGGCCCTCTCGGCCACCACGTCCGCGGCGCCGGCGACGGCGCCCCGAGCGTTCTTGGTCTGCGCCTTCCGTCTGCGGTGCGCCCTCCGTTGGCGCAGTGATCGCAGCCTCTGCAGCGACTTCTGATGCGGTGCCGTTTGTTCGCTCACCCGCCTCCGGCCGGCTGCGTCGGTCCCGTCGACCATCGGCGCGCTGCTCGCCAGCAGACTCAGGCCGAGCATCGTTTTGGGCATCACGATTCTCACGCCGTTGTTCCCGGCTGCGTCCGGCATCCTGCCGCTGTTGGCGGGGCTCGCGTGCTTCGCGCTGCTCGCCACGGGATTCGCCGCGAGATTCATTGCGGTCTGATCGATCGCTGCGGTCACCACCGCGGCCTTCACGTTCGTTTTGTCGGCGATCGCGGCCGTCATTGCGGCCGCTACGTTCGTTGCGTCCGCGCCCACGTCCGCCGCGCTCAGTGCGCTCAGCGCGTGCCTCGGTTTTTTCCTCGGTACTGCTCTTTGAAGGGCCACTGGAGAACCAGCCCATGATGCGAGAAAAGAGGCCTTTCTCAGCGGGCGTGACTTCGGCAGGGCGCGCGGGCACAACCGGTGCAGGCTGCGCCGGCGTGATGCCTTTAACCACCGCCTCCTGGCGGGGCTTGGCCGCAGTCTGATCGGATTTTTGCTGCTGATATTGCGCATCGGCAGCCGGCTCATCGGCCATGGCGTAACTGGCCCGTACATCCTCGAGTCGAGGATCGTCGTGACGCAGTCGCTCGATTTTGTAGTTCGGTGTCTCCAGAAATTTATTCGGAATGAGTACCACGGTTACCTTTAGGCGGAACTCAAGTTTTGCAATATCGGTGCGCTTTTCATTCAGCAGGAAGGTGGCAACCTCAACTGGTACCTGGACATGCAGGGCGGCTGTACCTTCTTTCATGGCTTCTTCTTGCAGGATGCGCAGAATATGCAGCGCGCTGGAGTCCACATCGCGGATTACGCCAGTGCCATTACAGCGGGGGCAGGTGATGTGCGAGCCTTCGTTTAAGGCCGGCCGCAGCCGCTGGCGCGATAACTCCATGAGCCCGAAGCGGGAAATTTTTCCCATCTGTACGCGGGCACGATCGACATGCAAGGAATCACGTAGCCGCTGCTCAACCTCGCGTTGATTCTTGGCGGACTCCATATCAATGAAGTCAATCACGATTAATCCCCCGAGGTCGCGCAGCCGCAGCTGGCGGCCAACTTCTTCGGCGGCCTCTACGTTGGTGCGAAATGCGGTCTCCTCGATATCCGAGCCACGGGTCGCACGGGCAGAGTTCACATCTACTGCGACCAAGGCCTCGGTGTGGTCAATCACGATGGCGCCGCCGGAGGGCAGGGGCACAACGCGCGAGTAGGCTGTCTCAATCTGATGCTCGATCTGAAAGCGCGAAAACAGCGGTACATCGTCGTTGTAACGCTTCACGCGGGTACCCATGTCGGGCATGACATGCAGCATGAACTGGCGGGCCTGTTCATAGATGTCATCGGTATCGATCAAAATCTCGCCGATATCGGGATGAAAATAATCACGAATTGCGCGAATGACCAGGCTCGATTCCTGATAAATCAGATAAGCACCCGGCTGCAATTTGCGGGCGTCATCCACGGCACGCCACAGCTGAAGCAGATAATTCAGGTCCCATTGCAGCTCTGCAGCCGTACGGCCGATGCCGGCAGTCCGGGCAATCAGGCTCATGCCCGAGGGCACATCGAGCTGATCCATAGTCTCGCGAAGCTCTTGCCGATCTTCGCCTTCGATTCGGCGCGAAACGCCGCCGCCTCGGGGGTTATTGGGCATGAGCACCAGGTAGCGGCCAGCCAAAGAAATAAAGGTGGTTAGCGCCGCCCCTTTGTTGCCGCGCTCCTCTTTTTCAACCTGCACCAGAAGCTCGGTGCCCTCGGCGATCGCCTCTTTGATGGTGGCGCGGCCAACATCAACACCGGGCCGGAAATACTCACGCGCAATCTCTTTAAACGGCAGAAAGCCGTGGCGTTCCTCGCCATAGTTCACAAAGCAAGCCTCAAGGCTGGGCTCAATCCGGGTAACGACCCCCTTGTAGATATTGCTTTTGCGTTGCTCGCGGCCGGCGGTCTCGATATCCAGGTCGATGAGCCGTTGGCCATCGACAATCGCCACCCGCAGCTCCTCGGCGTGGGTGGCGTTAAATAACATGCGTTTCATGCACTACTCCTCAAACGGGCCGGCCGACGCAATCCAATACGAACGGTGATGGCCCTACGACCGCATTAGCGGTCAAACTGAGCGTGCAGGCAGTACGGCGGAAGCGAACGAGACAGGCCGCGGGCTGAGGGCGCAGTGTGGCGCCCACCCGGGAGTGATGGTCGAGTAAGAACGTGTGGCGATAACTTCAACACTACAAATCCGTTGCGATCAATCATTCTGTTCGTCAGCCGGGCCGCGCAGCCATTGCGCTCCTCGGTCAAATACAATCCGGTGCTCACTGCACCCGGGACGGAGGCATCGGCCGGCTTCGCGTTTCTTCCTACAGGATCCAGCCCGAGGCTGAAAATGGTCTGCTTGGGGACTGACCCAGAGGGACGCAACAACCGGTCGGTAAATCATCTCCGACCATCCGAGTATAACCTTGAACTTCAAGATGACAGCAAATCCCCTTGATTCGGCGTCAAAACTGCGGCCATCCGGCCTGGCCGGGGATTTGTCTGCAGGGGCGCCAATAGGCCGCGGCGCCAGCCAGGGCGTCCAGCAGTGGACGGTGGGCCCGGAGCAGGCGGGCCAGCGGATCGACAACTTTTTACTGACCCGCCTTAAAGGCGTTCCTAAGACTCGGATTTATCGCATGCTGCGAACTGGTGAGGTCCGCGTCAATGGCGGCCGAATTGGCAGTGACTATCGGATTGAGCAGGGCGACGTGTTGCGTATCCCGCCACTTCGGCTGCCGGCCTCGATAGTCGGCAGTGATGGTGGGCAGTCTCACGGCGCAATCCAGCCTGGCCTCGCAAAATCGGTAGCGGCCCGAATCCATGTAATTTTTGAAGACGATTTTTTCGTCGCAATTGATAAACCTGCTGGCCTTGCCGTCCATGGCGGCAGCGGCGTGAAGCTTGGCGTGATTGAGGCC
>JBILVT010000097.1:0-6636 GCA_044370275.1 Burkholderiaceae bacterium
GGAGAGCCGCAGATTCTGGGCCAGATGAAACTCGCGGCCCGCGAGGCCCAGGAGGCAGGCTGCCTGGGTACCCACCTGCATCACTTATTTCAGCAGGCCTTCTCGGTTGCCAAAGAGGTTCGCACCACCACAGAAATTGGCCTGCACTCGGTTTCGATGGCCGCGGCTTCAATCAAACTCGCCCAACGGATTTTTGGGGATCTCTCCAGCACCCGGGTGCTATTCATCGGTGCTGGGGAAATGATTCAACTCTGCGCCACCCATTTTGCTGCCCAGCATCCTCGGCAGATCGTGGTAGCCAATCGCACGCTGGATCGCGGTGAGCTTCTTGCAAAAGATTTTGGCGGTGAGGCGATCACACTGTCTGAGCTGCCACTGCGAATGCATGAATTCGATATTGTGGTGAGTTGCACGGCCAGCACCCTGCCCATTATCGGTCTGGGCATGATTGAGCGTGCGATCCGTCAGCGTAAACATCGGCCCATGTTTCTTGTTGATCTCGCAGTGCCGCGCGATATTGAGCGCGAAGTCGCCGATCTGCCTGATGCATTTCTTTATACCGTCGATGATTTGGGCGAGCTGATTAAAGAAGGGGTCCAGGCCCGGCAAGATGCAGTGCTGCAAGCCGAGGCCATCATTGATCATGGTGTTCAGAATTTCATTCAATGGCGTGATTCGCGCCAACATGTGCCCGTGATCAAAGCCCTTGCCGAGCATGCGCAGGCCATTCAAGCAGGTGAGCTTGCGCTGGCCAAGAAACGCCTGGCCAAAGGCGAGGATATCGAGACGGTACTGCAGTCTCTCGCCCATGGCCTGTCTCAGAAATATCTTCACGGCGCCTACAGTCAGCTTCACCAAATCGGAAACGACAGCCCTGAGAGCCGGGAAACGAAGGCCGATCTCATTCGCGAGCTGTTTGGATTAAAGCCCGACCGGCATCACTAGATGAAGCCCAGCCTGCTGGCCAAACTCCAGCAGCTGGCCGAACGCCTTGAGGCGGTCGACCGTCTGCTGTCAGCCCCCGACGCCACCGATCGCATGGATGAGTTTCGAAAACTCTCCAAAGAACGTTCGGATCTCGCGCCTGTGGTGGAGGGGTTTCGTGACTATCAACGGCTAGAAGCAGACTTGTCTGCCGCCCAGGATTGGATGAATGATCCTGAGCTCAAGGAATTTGCCCAAGAGGAGATTCTTCGGCTTAAAGCAGCGGTCGAGGAAAAAGATGCGGCCCTGCAGTTACTCCTGCTGCCGAAAGATCCAAATGATGAGCGCAATGTCATTCTTGAAATTCGGGCGGGGACCGGCGGCGATGAGTCGGCACTTTTTTCGGCAGATTTGCTGCGAATGTATATGCGATATGCGGAGCGCAATCGCTGGCAGGCCGAGATTTTGTCGGCCAATGCTTCAGACCTTGGGGGCTATAAAGAAGTGATCGTGCGCATCGCCGGCAATGGCGCGTACTCCAAACTAAAGTTTGAATCGGGTGGCCATCGGGTCCAGCGGGTTCCGCAGACCGAGACCCAAGGCCGGATTCATACCTCGGCCTGCACGGTGGCAGTGCTGCCTGAGGCCGATGAGGTCGCTGAAGTGAGTTTCGCGCCGGATGAATTACGGATCGATGTTTTCCGGGCTTCGGGCGCCGGTGGCCAGCATGTCAATAAAACGGAATCGGCGGTTCGTATCACCCACCTGCCAACAGGACTTGTTGCGGAATGCCAGGACGATCGCAGTCAGCATAAAAACAAAGAGCGGGCCTTAAAGGTCCTGGCAGCCCGTGTTCGTGATCAGCAGATGCGTGAACTGCATGCCAAAGAGGCTAGCGCCCGAAAGCTGATGATTGGATCAGGCGATCGATCTGAGAGGATCCGAACCTACAACTTTCCGCAGGGCCGAATTACCGATCACCGCATCAACCTTACGCTTTATAAAATCGATGCGATGATGGATGGCGATCTTACGGAACTCACGCAGACCCTGATGTCGGAGCACCAGGCCGAGCAGCTCTCGGCAATGGCGGATGCTTGACGATTTACTGAGTGCCTCAGGCCTGCCACGCCGGGAAGCGATGGCCCTGCTCGAGGCGGCAAGTGGGCAGCGCCGCGAGACTCTGATTGCGCACGGAGCCGATCCAGCACCGCGCGAGGTACAGGCGCTTTTTGAGCGTATGGCGGCCCAGCGCAGGCTTGGGGTGCCCATTGCCTACCTGACAGGATTTCGAGAATTTTATGGCCGGCCCTTCTGGGTCAGCCCCGCAACACTCATTCCACGAATTGAAACCGAGCTTCTGATTGACACCGTGATTGCCTTAGCCAAACCGGCTGATAGGCCGCTTCGGCTTGCAGATCTGGGCACTGGCAGCGGCTGCATCGGGATCACATTGGCTTTGGAAATTCGGCTGGCCGAAATCACGGCGACTGACCGGTCAGCAGCCGCCTTACAGGTGGCTCGCAATAATGCGGCCCGCCTGGGGGCAGTGCCAAAGACCCGCTTTTTTGAAGGCAGATGGTTTGAAGCCCTGCCTCAGGATCGCATGAAGTATCACGGCCTCGTTAGCAATCCACCCTATGTTGGCGCAGGGGATCCGCATCTTTCGAGAGGGGATCTTCGATTTGAGCCGAAAGCCGCACTGAGCCCAGGTGCTGTAGATGGAATCATGATGCAGCCCGATGGGCTAAGCGACATCGCCACCCTTACCAAAGGCGCCCCACAGTGGCTTGAACCCGGCGGATTTTTGCTGGTCGAACATGGGTCAGAGCAGCAGGCGGCCGTCATTGCATTGTTTCACCAGGCAGGCTTCAGCAGCGTCCGGGGCCTTGCCGATGATCAGTCGCAGCCGCGGGCGGTCATTGGATTTCTGGCCAGCTAAAGTAAACTTCGAGCTTCTTTGGAGACAGGACATGGACGTAAAAGAATTTATTCAAAAAACGGTTACGGAACACCCTGTGGTGCTTTTTATGAAAGGCACAGCGCAGTTTCCCCAGTGCGGCTTTTCTGGCCGCGCGATTCAGTTACTGAAGGCCTGCGATGTAAAAAATGTCGTCACTGTTAATGTGCTCGATGACGACGGCATTCGGCAGGGTATCAAGGACTTCTCGAACTGGCCGACCATTCCGCAGCTGTATGTGGGCGGTGAGTTTGTTGGGGGCTCCGACATCATGGGTGAGATGTACGAAAGCGGAGAGCTAAAGAAAGTTCTCGAGTCTGCGGGCGCAACCGGCTAATTTGCGGCTTGCGCGGACGGTTCATCCGCAACCGAATTGGTGCCGACTATCTGACTCGAACAGATGACCTATCGCTTACAAGGCGATTGCTCTACCAACTGAGCTAAGTCGGCAACGAACCTATTTTACGCGAGTCAGTTTCGGACGGCCGCCTGCAGGCGGCCGTGGCGGATCCTCAATTGTTGGCAAGCCTGCAGCGGGCTGCTCCTCGGACTCCTGTACCGCCTGCAGATGCGGCTCAACCTCCGCCAGTGGCTTGCTGACCTCAAAGGCCATGCCATTGCCGGTTTCCTTGGCGTAAATTGCGACTACGTTTTCAATCGGCACCATGATCTCGTGGGCCCGGCCCGAGAACCGGGCCTGAAAGCTAATGACATCGTTCGCAATCATTAACTTATCGGTCGCAAGACTACTGACATTGAGCACGATCTCGCCATTGCGCACATGCTCCTTGGGCACCTGGACCTGCCCATTGACCGATACCGCCAGATAGGGAGTAAGCCCATTATCCGAACACCACTCATGGATTGCTCGGATCAGGTAGGGCTTGGTGGATGATGGGGTTGATTCGGTCATGCCCAACGATTAACGGCGCATGATTTTTTCAGGCGGCGTTAAGGCCTCAAAAAACGCGGGCCGCGAAAAGATGCGCTCCGCATACTTCTGAACGGGTGCTGCGGTTTTGGGCAGCTCAATGCCGTAGTACTCCAGCCGCCATAACAACGGTGCAAGGGCAACATCAATCATCGAGAAATCCTCCCCCAGCATGAATTTATTTTTAGTGACAACAGGCGCCAGCTGGGCGAGACGGTCCCTTACCAGGACGCGGGCCTTGTCGATTTTTTTGGCATCTTGTTTCTCCAAGGCCTCAACATGCACGAAGAGTTCCCGCTCGAAATTAAAAAGTAAAAGCCGTGCACGGCCACGCTGCACGGGATCGGCCGGCATCAGTTGGGGGTGGGGAAACCGCTCATCAATGTATTCGTTGATGATGTTGGATTCGTACAAAATCAAGTCACGCTCAACCAGAATCGGGACCTGACCATAAGGATTCATGACTGAAATATCTTCAGGCTTATTAAAGAGATCAACATCCCGAATCTCAAAATCCATGCCCTTTTCAAACAACACAAAACGGCAACGATGACTAAACGGGCAGGTGGTTCCGGAGTAGAGGACCATCATGGTGGAGCATTCCTTAAAGAAGAAGGGCGGGAAAGGCCCCGCCCTTGTGCGAAACAAACGAAAACCAGTCCTACTTGATGTTTTTCCAGTAGACCTTATTTAAGCGCCAGGCCAGGACAAAAAATATGGCCAAGAATGCCATGACCACCATGCCGATGGTCTTGCGTGAAAACTGGGCAGGCTCGGAAACATAGTTTAAAAACGCAGCCAGATCGCCCACCATCGAATCAAACTCAGCGGGTGATTTAGACTTCTGCGCATCCCACAGCACGTGCGGCATGCCGACGCCAACATAAGTCTTGTTGTTCCAGCCGGTGGGGCGGCTGGCATCTTCGTAGTAGGTTCTCAGAAACGTGTAGATCCAATCGGTGCCCGCGCCTGAGTGCGACGAGCGCGAGCGGGCGGTCACCGAAAGGTCTGGCGGCGCGGCGCCGAACCAGTCTTTCGCCTCAGCGCGATTTAAAGAAGTCCGGATGTAGTCGCCCGGCTTTGCCCCGGGCGGCATAACAGCCTTGATCTGCTCTTCGGTCATGCCGATATCAGCAAGCCGACTGTAGCGCATGGCCGATAGCCCATGGCAGCCAAGGCAATACGACATAAAGGTCTTGGCGCCATTTTGCATTGCTGCTCTGTCCGAAAGCTTCTGCGCCGGAATTGCATCTAGGGCAACCGGGCCGCCTGCGGCGAACGCCGCTGGGGCAGCAGCAAAGGTCAGCGATACAGCGATTGCCGCCAGAAAGGATTTAAAAAGTTTTTTCATGGTGAGGTCCTTGGCGCGACGCATTAATGAGGCTTGAACGTCACGCGTTCGGGAACAGGCTTGAAGTCTCCGATCCGTGACCAGATCGGCATGAGCGCAAAAAACGCAAAGTAAAACACCGTGCCCACCAAGGAATAGGCCTGGCCAAACGGAAAGGGGGGCAGCACACCGAGATAGCCCAGGATAAAAAAGTTCACCAGGAACACCATGTAGAGTGCTTTGTGCCAGTTCGGACGATAGCGAATCGACTTCACCGGGCTGTGATCCAGCCAGGGCAAGAAAAACAAGATGATGACAGCGCCGCCCATGATCACCACGCCCCAGAACTTGGCATCGAAGACACGGAAGGTGATGGCCAGCACCAGCAGGGCGGCAATTGCACCGCCTTTTATCATCATCGGCCAGCGGGCACGCAGCACCGCAAGAGCGCCAAGCCCAGCGGAGGCCACCATGACCCAGGTAAACAGATCTGTGACAGCGCGCAGCATGGAATAAAAGGGCGTGAAATACCAGACCGGCGCGATATGTGGCGGCGTGACCAGAGGATCAGCGGGGATGAAATTATTAAATTCCAAGAAATAGCCGCCAAGCTCAGGAGCAAAAAATACGACTGCACAAAACAAAATCAGAAAGCCCGCGATTCCCAAGATGTCATGCACCGAGTAATACGGATGGAAGGGGATACCATCCAGCGGGATGCCCTCTGCATTTTTGTTTTTCTTAATTTCGACGCCGTCGGGATTGTTGGAGCCGACTTCATGCAGCGCGATGATGTGGGCCGCAACCAATCCCACCAGCACCAGCGGAATGGCAATGACGTGAAAGGCGAAGAAACGGTTCAGAGTGGCATCGCCCACCACAAAGTCACCTCGAATCCAGACTGAGAGGTCTGGGCCAATCAGCGGCACAGCGGAAAAGAGATTCACAATTACCTGGGCGCCCCAGTAGGACATCTGGCCCCAAGGAAGCAGGTAGCCAAAAAAGGCCTCGGCCATCAGACACAGAAAGATGGCGCAGCCGAATATCCAGATCAGTTCGCGCGGGCTACGGTAAGAGCCATAGATTAATCCGCGCCACATATGGAGATAGACCACCACGAAAAATGCCGATGCTCCCGTGGAGTGCATGTAACGGATGAGCCAGCCAAAGGGGACCTCGCGCATGATGTACTCCACACTGGCGAAAGCCACCGGCACGCCTGCGGCGTTTAACGATGCATCTGGCTTGTAGTGCATGGTCAGAAAAATGCCTGTGATGATCTGCAGGGCCAGCACCACCATGGCCAGAGAGCCGAAGAAGTAAAAGAAATTAAAGTTCTTCGGTGCGTAGTATTCCGAGAGGTGTTCTTTGTAAAGCTTGGTCAGAGGGAATCGAGTATCGATCCATCCGAGTAGGCCGGTGGTAGTGACATTCTTTTCAGAGGCCATGCAATTCTCCGCGAGCTCAGGTCTAACTTATCGACTTAAATAT
>JBILVT010000020.1:0-21491 GCA_044370275.1 Burkholderiaceae bacterium
TGTTGCCTCCGGTAATGCAGTGATCGGGTTTGTTGCCTTAGCGCAAGTCAGCGAAGGCAGCACGATCAAAGACGGTTCCGGCTGGATCGTGCCGGAGCCGCTTCATTCTCCAATCCAGCAGGATCTGATCTTGCTTGCGCGCGGCAAGGCAAATCCGGCCGCCCGACAGCTGATTGAATTTTTGCGCAGTGATGCTGCAAAAGCTGTAATTCGATCTTACGGATACACGCTGCCATGACGATCTCCCCCGAAGCCTGGCAGGCTATTGGCTTGACACTGCAGCTTGCCACAGCCACAACAATCGTTCTGCTGCTGATTGCAACGCCGCTGGCCTGGTGGTTATCGCAAACCGATTCTTCTCTTCGGGCTCCGATTGGTGCGCTGGTCACCCTTCCGCTTGTTCTGCCACCAACAGTGCTGGGCTTTTACATTCTTTTACTGCTTGGCCCGGAGGGCCTGGTGGGTAAAATCACACAGGCACTTGGCCTGGGGCTGCTGTCATTTTCATTTAGCGGACTTCTGATTGGCTCAGTGATTTTTTCCCTGCCGTTTGCTGTGCAGCCGATTCAATATGCCTTTGAGGCAATTGGCCGACGGCCCATGGAGGTCGCCGCAACACTGCGTGCCCGACCAATTGATGCTTTCTTCTCTGTGGCACTGCCGCTGGCTCGGCCAGGACTGCTTACTGCCACGGTGCTCACCTTTGCCCATACGGTCGGTGAATTTGGTGTAGTACTGATGATTGGCGGCAATATTCCAGGCGAGACTCGGGTGGTCTCGACGCAGATCTACGGCCATGTGGAGGCGATGGAATATCGCCAGGCCCATGGGCTGGCTGCCGGCATGGTGCTGTTTTCATTTGTTGTGCTGATTACGCTGGCACGGCTTAAAAAACGCACGGATCGGATCCTGCCATGAGCGATACGCTCGCGCTCAAGCTGAAATTTAGTCTGCAACGACCGAACTTCACACTCGATGTTGATCTCTCACTTCCTGCCGCCGGTATCACGGTAATTTTTGGCCCATCGGGCTGTGGCAAAACGACACTTTTGCGCTGCGTGGCAGGATTAGAGCGGCCGCGGGGCATCCTTCGGATCTCGGATCGACTCTGGCAAGACAGTGCAGCTGGGGTTTTCATACCTACCTGGCAGCGGGCGGTCGGCTATGTCTTTCAAGAGGCCAGTCTCTTTGAACATCTCTCGGTCAATCAGAACCTTGAATTTGGCTTATCTCGAGTCAAGAGTGCAGCCGGTAGGGGCGCACTCAATACTGCGATTGAATTACTCGGAATTGAGCATCTGCTCGCCCGCTCAACGCAGGGGCTCTCGGGCGGCGAGCGGCAGCGTGTCGCCATAGCCCGGGCCCTGGCTACTGGACCAGAGTTGCTGCTCCTCGATGAGCCGCTGGCATCTCTGGATATTGCTAAAAAGAAAGACATCATCCCGTGGCTCGAACGGCTGCATCGCGAACTCAAAATTCCAGCGCTTTATGTCACCCACTCACTCGATGAGCTCGCAAGACTCGCCGACCACGTCGTCATACTTGAGCAAGGCCGGATGAAGGCAAGCGGCGGGATTGCTCAGACCCTCAGTGATGCACGCATCGCCCAGATGATTGGTGATGATGCGGGCATCATGACAGAGGGCATGATCGTCGATCGTAGTTCGACAGATCATCTTGCCCGAATTCGTTTTGATCGCGGTGAACTCTGGGTGCGGGACGACGGTAAGCCGCTAGGGCAGCGGGTCCGGATTCGTATTCTCGCCCGCGATGTCAGCCTCTCCATTTCCGATAATGATCAGAGCACTATCCAAAATCGAATTCAGGGCGTGATTCAATCGATTAATGAAGATCGTCACGCCGGCCAATGCCTTGTCAGCGTGCGCTGCGGCCAGACTGTTTTACTGGCCCGAGTCACGCGACGCGCACTGAGCGCCCTTGGGCTCGTGGTCAATCAGTCCATCTGGTGTCAAATCAAGTCAGTTGCCCTTCTTGAGTAAGGGCAGATTCCTCACGGTGATGATCCGGCGGATGAAATTCACGCTCGCTGCAGCTATCTTTAGCGTTTCAGTTCAATTTTCGGGGTCCGCTACAGCCATGCCCGAGCGCAGCGCAATTACTCTGAAGGATTCGACACAGTTGCAGGTCAGGGTTTGGCCAGCTAAAACACCGCAGCGCATTGTGATCGGCGTTCATGGGTTTAACGACTACAGCAAAGCGTTTGATCCCCTCGCCCGCAGCCTGCTCGCTGAATTGCAGGCAACGGTCTACGCCTACGATCAGCGCGGCTTTGGCGCAAATCCTGCTCCTGGGGTCTGGCCTGGTGCAAATCGGTTGATTGAAGACTTAAGAGAAGTGGCTAGCCAACTTCACCATCGACACCCCCGACTGCCGATCACTGTGATTGGTGAGAGTATGGGCGGTGCAGTGGTGCTTCGCGCCAGCACCGAGCCGCCCGGACTTCCAGTCAACCAATTGATTCTAAAAGCGCCCGCGCTTTGGGGGGCAGACGCCATGCCCTGGTTTCAGCGGGCCGGCCTACAGATGATGAACGCGGTGGCCCCCGATTTCACTTTCTCCGGCCGCGGCGTCCGTGCGCTTGGCATCAAGCCGACTGATGATCCTGAAGTCTCGCGAGACCTGAGCCGCGATCCGCTTTTTATCAAAGAGACCCGTGTCAGTAGCCTATACGGTGTAACTAACCTAATGGGTGAGGCCTTAAATCACAGGATGTCGTTTCCTGTGCCCACATTGGTGCTCTACGGATTAAATGATCGCATCATTCCGCCAGCGCCGATTTGTCGATGGCTGACACGAATAGAAGCCGAACAGCCCGGCCTTCCTGCGCATGTTGAATTTCTAATTTATCCAAAAGGCTGGCACCTGCTGACCCGACAGCTGCGTGCAGCCGAGGTGATTGAGGATATCGGCCGATGGATTCGCAAACCACATGCTCAACAGATCACAAGTGCTCAGAGTGTCATATTGGACTCCTCTGCGCCAATCGCGCTTCAGGCCGCCCGGCAACAGGTCTGTCAGCACTAGGCTTTACCCATCACCCTGCTGGGCGCGACGCCATTTCTGCACAATCGCGCAGAGCCCATCGAGGCCATCGGTAAGTGCCGCAGGGCCGGGCTGCAGAATCAGCGGACTTTTAATTTCAAAGAGCATGGCATTGGCGACCGCCGGAATGGCCTGCCAGCCGGGGCGCTGCGCCACTTGCTCGGGACGGAATTTCTTCCCGCACCACGAGCCGATAATCACATCCGGCGCCCGAGCGATCACAGCATCGGGATCTTGAATGATTCGATCTTTTCCGAGACTGCGGACCGAGAGCTCCGGAAAGCAATCCTGGCCACCCGCGACCTCGATCAGCTCAGACACCCAGCGAATTGCAGAGATCATGGGGCTGTCCCATTCCTCGAAGTAAATCTTGGGTTTTGGCCCCTCGGCGGCTGACTGCTCTGCCCGGGCCAGCCGATCCATTAACTGGCTGACAAGCGCGTCCGCTTTATCTGTCGCCCCGACGATTCGGCCGACCATCGCAATCATCTCAAGAATCTCTTGCACACTGCGATGATTCAGGATGTGAACCGCAACACCACGACGGGCAAGCTCAGCGGCGATCTCCGCTTGCAGATCTGAAAACGCGAATACCAGGTCGGGCTTGAGCTCCAAAATCCGATCAATCTTGGCTGAGGTAAACGCGCTGACCTTTGGTTTTTCGCGCCGAGCCTGCGCCGGCCTGACCGTAAATCCAGAAATGCCTACGATACGATCCTGCTCCCCCAAGAGATAAAGCGTCTCAGTAGTCTCTTCCGTTAAGCAGACGATACGTTGTGGGCCGCGGGGTGAAGCGATCATCTTTTCACGAATTGAGTCAGCGCTTTAGAACGCGAAAATATCGGCAGGACCAACACAATAGCGCCAAGGGCTGCCAAGAGATGCTTTAGGGTGTGGCCTGATACCAGTCCAAGCGTGAGTTCGAAAATCCTGCCATCAAGCACCTCAGCGAGTTTTGCCAACCCATAGAAAAGCAAAAGTCCTAAAAAGTTAAAGCCTGGGTCCCGAAGCGATGGCCGCCAACTAAATAGTGCGATCAACGTTACGCCGCCAAATTGCAGCACCGCATAGGGCGTTAGGTTTCCGGAATCAACCCAGATCCAAACCGTGAGAGGTGCGAGCACAAACAATATGGTCACCAGCCAGACGGCCAATCTCTCCGACACTCGATCTGCGGCAAGTAAGGCAAGCGCCGCGGCAAAAGCCAGCGACATAGCAAACCGATCGACAGCTAGACGCGAATCGCTTGGCGCAAGGTGATAAAACATACTTGCCAGACCTGTCAGCATCACACCCACCAAAAAAATGGCTGCCAACGACCGTATCAGGGGGGAAGAGGAAAAATTTTGACTGCACGCTACCTGCCATAGCCCCCAGCCACCCGCGAGAAGAAAAGAAAGATTGCTTAAGGTATCGGCCGCATTGGCAAGCGGGCCCCACGGGCGCTGATCGGCAAAGACGTGGTAACTCTGATCCTGGGCAATTGGCGGAATAAAGAGCGCACCGCTTATAAGTAGAGCTGAAGCAAGAAGAAAAGCAGCCTCCGTCCGCGATAAAAAACCCCCGGCTGGGCCGGGGAATCGGCTCATCTGCTGCAACTTAGATTGAAAAAACCAGCCCAAAGCGTTCTCTCAATAAAACTTTGAATGGCCTAACTTAACATCCATCATCGACCAAAAGATAATCCCCGAAGACGACGTATAGGACTCGGTTTCCGCTCAGCGAAATTTTCCAGAGCGCCCCCGACTGATCTTTGATCTTGATGGATTAGCCAGCGGCGGTGGGCGCGCCTTCGATCTCTCGCTGCGTGCTGCCCATGATTTACGGCCCGGGCTTTCTGGCTTTATCGGTTTACGGCTACTCGATGGTGGTGCAGACAATTACTCCGTGTACAACTTCGCACGGTTTCACTACATCACGGCAGGCGTTACGTTTAGAGGGCTGTGAGCCACTGCTCCTTAACCGCCACCACCATCAGCGTGAGAACTAACAGCCCGAGATAAATTTTTCCGGCATTGTCATTAAGAAATCGAACTGCAACATCCTCGAGCGTGCGATTTCGGGGTGCGGACCATGGGGCTTGGGGTTGAATCATGGGGGGCCTCCGGCTGAAGACTGATTAGGGGCGATGACCACGGCCTGACTAGGTGGCAGCCCTCTCATTAAGCGGGAGCTTTATCCGATTGTCAATCTGTATTTACAAACTAAATGTAAACCTTCTCTATCGCAGCGCGGCAGACGAGACAGCCCGCCGCTCGACTCTCAAAATCCAGATGTGCAGCGCAAGGCCAATGGCCGTAAAAAACAGCATCAACAAGCTGGCATTCATCGCCCCCTGATGCGGAACCAGTCCGACTGAAAAACCGCCCAGAGCGCCCACCCATTGCTGCATCAGTCCCGCCATGCCGGCCGCCGCTCCGGCGAGCGCCGGATTCAGGCCGACCGTCGCCGTGAGAGTCGGTGGCACCATCAGTCCATGGCCAAGGCCGACAAACATCACCGGCAAAGCAAAAGCCAGCGCCGAGTCCCACCCGAGTGCGCTCAGTGCCCACATCAAAACCACGCCGACAATCGATAGGCCCTGGCCGATCAACATGATGCTTGGCTCGCCCAAAGAGCGAACCAATCGACTCGTTAAAAAATTACCCAAGATGTAGCAAATAGGTCCCGCCATGATGTACCAGCCCACACCGGCGGGGCCGACGTCGTAACTCTTTAAAACACTCGGCGCGCCACTGAGAAAAACATAGAAAACCGCAGTAGTCGACCCTAAAAGTGCGACATAAGCAATGAATCCCGGCTGACGCAGCAGTGTTGCATACGCAGTCAGCATCTCAATCACCCAGTGTCGACGATCCGGCGCCGCAGCGGCCTGGTTAATAGAAAGCAATTTCCAGGCGGTGAAAAAGAGTGCCACCGACAGTAGGGCCATGAGTACAAAGTTCGCCCGCCATCCTAGCCACTCATGGATTGCGCCCCCGATTACCGTACCCAGCGGTGGCGTCACGCCAAGCGCCATACCCACAAACGCCATCACACGCGTACGGTCAGAACCGTTAAATAGATCCTGTACAAGCGCACGGCCGATCACGATGCCAGCAGCGCTACCCGCGCCCTGAATGGCCCTGGCCACAGTGAGCATGACGATGTCATTGGCGAGTGCTGCAAGCACGGCGCCGAGGCCCGCACAGCACAGGCCGGTAAGCAGGACCGGGCGGCGGCCAAAACGGTCCGACAGTGGTCCATACAAAAGCTGCAAGCCGCCATAGGTCAGCACATAAATACTGAACGTCAGCTGTACAGCAGGTTGACTCGCGCCAAAAATTTCACCCCAGTCCTGCATCGAGGGCAGACAAATCGTCATGGCCATGAGGCCAAAAGCGATTTGGACCAATAGATTGGCAATCCGTGCGCCCCGGCCCTCAGGAGAACTCAAACCACCGGCCTTCGTGTGGAGGGAAGATTCAACTTCATCTCATCAAGGCTCCGCTCAGAGTTGAAGGCCAGCTTTTCCCTTCAGTTGAAGGATCTGGCGAGCATCGTCCGGGCTGGCGATCTCAAGATTCAGAGCTTCTAGGACTGTACGTATCCGCGTGACCTGCTCTGCGCTTGACTGCGCTAGCTTACCTGGACCGATCCAGAGGGAATCCTCGAGTCCCATCCGAACATGGGACCCCATGGCAGCGCCAATCGTGGCAAGAGGTAATTGGTTTTTCCCAGCACCAAGGATCGACCATTGATAATCGTCTCCGAATAAGCGGTCTGCTGTTCGCCGCATATGCATCAGATCCTCGGCGTGCGGGCCGATGCCGCCAAGAATGCCAAAAACGGACTGTACAAATAGTGGCGGTGTGGCCAGCTTCCGATCTAGAAAGTGAGCAAGATTGTAAAGATGGCTAATGTCGTAACACTCAAATTCAAACCGAGTGCCATTCTCGGTTCCTCGGTGCAAGATTGTCTCGATATCCTGAAAAGTATTCTTAAAAATCAAATTGCGACTCTTCTCAAGATGCTCGCGCTCCCAATCGTATTTAAATTCCCTGAATCGCTCTAGCATCGGAAAAAGGCCAAAGTTCATTGAACCCATGTTCAACGACGCCACTTCTGGCTTGAAGGTCATTGCAGGCCGCATGCGATCCTCGATCGTCATGTGCGGACTGCCGCCCGAAGTAAGATTGATTACCGCATTCGTCTCGGCATGCAGCCGCTCCAGAAAGGGCCGAAAGGCCTCGGGGTCTTGGGTCGGCCGGCCATCTGCGGGATCGCGGGCATGCAAATGCAGGATCGCGGCGCCTGCATGCACCGCAGCGATCCCCGCCTCGGCGATTTGATCTGCCGTCACTGGGAGAAATGGCGACATGCTTGGGGTGTGGATCGCGCCAGTCGGGGCGCAAGTGATGATAACTTTCCTGGACCTTGATGCCATGGCCTACGATTCTCCCTTGAGTCTCGGGTTATAGCGCCCGCACATTAAAGAATTGATGCGACACGATCAAAATCAAGTCGAATATTTCTTGGGTAGATTCCTTTTGGATCTGCAACACCAATATTCATCAAGAAATTAGCCTTCCAGTCTCCCTTGGGGAAAAATTCTGCATTAACCTTTGCCGCGTCAAACCCCGACATCGGACCGCAGTCATAGCCGAGTGCCCGGGCAGCCATCAATAGGTAGGCGCCCTGCAGAGAGCCATTTCGGAACGCGGCCTCCTGAGCTGCAGCAGCGTTGTTCGCGTAAATTGGCTTTGCATCATACGCGGGGAATAGCTGCGGGAGATGCTCATAGAATTGTGAGTCAAAGGCAACAATCACTGTCACTGAGGCCGCCTCAACCTGCGGCACATTGCCCGGGGTCAGAGCAGGCATCAAACGCTGCTTCGCCTCGGCACTACGCAAAAATACAAATCGCGCAGGACTTGCGTTAAATGCCGTCGGCCCCCACTTCATGGTGTCGTAAAGCGCATGAATGTCACTGTCAGAGATCGAGTGCGGTACGAATGCGTGTGCGGTATGACCATCGCTAAAAAGCTGGGCTAAAGCATCAGCGGAGAGCTTTGATTTCATTTCACTTCCTTGGAGAGATAAATTATTAAATGTGATGTTCTGCTGCGCATTTTACGCCAAACAGAGATCACCAGACTTTTAAGCGTGCATGAATTGCTGCGCGATCGCAATCAGGCTTTGGTCACTGCCACGCGGGCCCAAAATAGATATGCCAAGCGGCACACTCGCGCGCGCTGCAAGCGGTAAAGAAATTTGCGGACAGCCGGTAAGGCCAGCCACACAAAGCAACTTTAGCGATCGGCTTCGATAATCTTCCAGTAAAGATTCTGGTGTACTGCGCATCGGCGCGCAGTCTGGCATAGTTGGAAAAATCAATATACCGTCTGCTCCGAGTAAAGAATCAATATGGCTAACAAACTTTGCACGAAAGCTTCGTGCCTCATGCACCTCATCAAGGGTGACGCCCTTTGACCAGGCAAATCGCTCAGCCACTCCGGGGCCAAGCACCGGCGAATAACGCTCAATAAAATCTCCATGACTTTCCCAGGCCTCACGGCCCTGAATCCTGCGAAAGCTCATTGTCATTGCATCAAAAGTCTCCAGTACAACCTCTACCAATTTGGCGCCGCCAAAATGCTGCTCCATCGGCTTCACGGCAGCGCGCGCAGCCGGCGCAGCCTCAGCCGTGAGCAGCCCCCAAAGATCCGTCGGCAGTAGCATCTGCGGACAATTTATTGGATGTGTATCGGGGCCAAGAAGAACGCGCCCTACCGCTGCGAAGGTATTAATTTCTCTGGCAAACCACCCAGGTACATCCAGACTCGGTGCCAGAGGAAGGCAGCCTAACGACGAAAGCCTTCCGTGGGTCGGCCGAAGGCCGATCAGGCCACAGTGGCTTGCAGGGGCACGCACTGAGCCTCCTGTATCCGTGCCCAGGGCGAAATCCGCGCATCCCAGACTTACGGCAGATGCTGAACCGGAGGATGATCCACCGCTTAACCGATCCGGTGCCGCGCCATTAACAGGTGCTCCGAAGTGCGCATTGTTGCCATTCAAAGAAAATGCCAGCTCATCGGTCACCGTTTTTCCAACAAAGGCGGCACCTGCCGCAAGTATTTGCTCGACAAGCCTCGCGTGCTGAATTTTTATTCCCGATGCAGCCAGCAACATCGGCTGTCCACCACTTGTGGGATAGCCAGCGACATCAAAGAGATCCTTGACAGCAAAGCTCAGACCCAGCAACTCACCCGAATCCGACCGCGCGACCGGCGCATCGGGATAGGCCATAAACGAACGGGTCTGGTCTTGGGTGCGGCTGAGCTTCAAATACGGCCCAAGGCTTTAAGTATCTTCTCGGGAGTAAACGGTTGCGATGCGACCGAAGCGTTAAACGGCGCTAACGCATCATTAATCGCATTCATGATGGCCCCGGGGGCACCAGCGGTCCCCGCCTCGCCGGCCCCTTTTGCGCCCAGAAGAGAGGTTTTGGTGGGAGTCTGAACATGGCTGACCTCGATATCGGGCATTTCGTTGGCCATCGGAACTAAATAATCGGCGAGACTTCCGTTGCGTAGTTGACCGCTCTCATCGTAGAGGCACTCCTCGTAAAGCGCCCCACCGATTCCCTGCACGATCGCACCACGCATTTGCTCATCAACTAACATTGGATTAATCACCCGCCCGCAGTCCTCCACAGCCCAGTGCTTTAAGAGCTTTACCATACCGGTTTCGGGATCAACTTCTACGTATGAGAGCTGCACACCATTTGTCCAGATGAATGGGTAATCGCGCTGAACATAATGACGGGTGACGGTTAGCTCGGGCGTAAATCCTGCCGGCAGCGTGTCGGACCGGAAATATCCCACACGACCCAGCTCCGAAAACTCCAATAAGGCGGCCTCGGTCTCGGCATCTACCACTACGCCCTCACGAATAGTGAGCGATGCGATAGGCCGCGATAGCATTGCACTCGCAAGCTTTAAGATGTTTTCTCTGAGTGCAAGACCTGCCTGCAAGACCGCCTCGCCCCCAATGCCCGCGCCGCGGGAGGCCCAGGTGCCCCCGCCGTAAGGTGTTACATTTGTATCACCCGTGATGATCTTCACCTGCGCGATTGAGACCCCAACGGCATCGGCCGCAATCTGTGCGTAGATGCCCTCTGCGCCCTGGCCCTGCTCTCCAACACTCACAAGAACCGCAACGCCCCCCTTTGGATCGAGCCGCACGGTGGCACCATCCTGAGAGGCGATTCTGGCGCCACCTACGCCATAAAACGCAGCGCTCGGGTTGGTCAGCTCAATAACGGTCGATAGCCCAAGGCCGCGATAGATGCCCTGCTTTCGCAGCTGGGCTTGCTCCTCGCGAAGGGCTCGGTAATCGGAAAACCGTTCCATCTTCCGGAGGCATTCTTCGTGAGAAAGGATTTCTAACTTGATTCCCGAGGCCGCCGTATACGGATAGGCATCATCCGGGATCACATTTTTCTTACGGATATCCAGTGGATCCATGCCCAGCATGCGAGCTGCTTTATCTACGAGCCCCTCGGTGATCGCACAGGCGATCGGATGGCCAACGCCGCGATACTGGCAAGTCGGAGTCTTATTAAGAAATACGACCTTGAGATTGGCGCGATATTGCTTATGCTTATAGGGGCCGCCGGTGATGTTGACAACCTGATTGCCCTCAATCGCACTGGTCCTAGGAAACATTGAATAAGGTCCGATACCAGTTAAATCATCGATTTCGAATGCCAGAATTTCCCCGGATTGGCTCACCGCAATCTTGCCCTTAACTCGATGCTCCCGGGCGTGAATATCGCTGACAAATGACTCCAGACGATCAGCAACAAACTTGACCGGCCTGCACAGCAGAATCGAGAGCGCGACTGTAGCGAAATCGTCTGGGTACGCATGCACCTTAATGCCGAATGATCCTCCGACATCTTTGCAAATCACACGAATCGCTGACTCCGGGATATCAAACTGTCGCGAATACAGATCCTGCATCATGTGCGGCGCCTGCTGTGCGTGGTAGACCGTCAGGCTGTGTTCGGCGGGGTTGTAGTCAGCGATCTGGCAGCGCGGCTCCAACGTAACCCCGGTATGCCGGCCGAGATAAAAGGTCTCTTCCGCAATCACATGGGCCTGGGAAAAAGCTTGGTCAACGCCGCCCGTATCCAGTTGCCGCGTAAAGCAAAGGTTATCTCCAAGCTCGGGGTGAATCACCGGGGTTCTCGGATCGAGTGCGGTCTCCATCTCCAGGGCTGCCGGCAGCGACTCCCATTGAACGTCTAGCAGCTGCAAAGCATCTTCGGCCTGCACGCGGGTCTCCGCAACAACTGCAACCACCGGCTCCCCCTGCCAGCAGGCACGATCTAGAGCCATCGGGTGCTGCGGCGCTGATTTCATGCCCGCTAAATGCCCCAGAACGGCAACCCACGGCTTACAAATCTTCGCCAAATCCTGGCCGCGAAAGACGCCAATCACGCCTGGCATTTTTCGAGCTGCGTCGGCGTCTACGCCCAGAATTTTCGCGTGGGCGACCGGCGAACGCCAAAACACCACATGAGCCATCCGCGGCAATTCAATATCGTCGAGATAAGTTCCAAGCCCCTGGACGAGGCGGCGAGCCCCGTGCCGCGGCTCGCTTGTTCCAATGTAGCGCTGATCCTCTGTTACGGGGGGAAGTCCAAACTCGGTTAACTCGCGAGGCTTATTCATTAGGCAGCCTCCTTCGCTCTTTTTGCAATGACCGAGCAAATTGCATCGACGATCGCATGGTAGCCAGTGCATCGACAATAGTTGCTAGATATTGCCTCTCGGACCTGTTGGCGATCGGCACGGGGATTGTGCTGCACCACATCGGCGGCAGCCATCAACATGCCGGGTGTACAAAAACCACACTGAAGCGCGTTATGTTTCAAAAAAGCTTCCTGTAGATCAGCCAGTACACCTTGGCGAGAGAGACCCTCCACCGTATCGACCGACCCGCCATCTGCCTGTACAGCGAGCACCAGGCAGCCCCGCACGATCTGACCGTTTAATCGAACGGTGCAGGCCCCGCATACACCGTGTTCGCAGCCCAGATGTGAACCTTTGAGCCCCACGCTCTCGCGGAGGAAATCAACAAGATGGGTACGCGGCTCAACCTCGCGATCGAGCCGCTCTCCGTTTACCGTTACCTGAATAGACTTTTTGATTGTCATCATCTTGACGCATTCAATTCCGCTGCTCAATTCGTTGATGCGAGGGCCTTGATCGCCCGACGCAGCAAAACACCGGCAAGGTGTCGTTTTGTGGCACTGCTGCTTGTGAGGTCCGCAATCGGTTCAAGCTCCGCCGCGAGGGCAGCGACTGCCGCATCGATGACCGCGGCTGTCAGAGCCTTGCCGTGTAACGCCGCCGCAGCCTTTTTTGCCTGAAATGGCGTATTTGAAACCGCAAAGAAGACCAGCCGGGGATGACTCAAGGCCTCGCCATTACGCTGTGCGCTAGCTGCAATACCCGTGATCGCATAATCGCCATGCCGCCGAGCGATCTCGTCAAACGCAACAACCTGCTGCCGGTCGCCCACGGGAATTTCAACATCCACCAATATCTCGTCGGGATTTAAGGCGGTGGTGTACAAATCTAAGTAAAAGCTTTGTGCAGGAATTTTGCGCAAGCCCCCGGGGCCTTGGGCGATCAACGTCGCGTTTAACGCAATAACGCAAGCAGGCCACTCCGCAGCCGGATCGGCATACGCCAGCGATCCGCCCCAGGTCCCACGGTTGCGAATCGCCTTATGGGCAATATGCGTTACTGCCATGCCGAGAAGCGGCGCGTGACGGCGCACGATATCAGAGGCCTCAATCTCGCTGTGTGTCACCATGGCCCCGATGCAAAGAACGCCATCGTTAAGCCTGATCTGCCGGAGTGTATCGATCGCACTGATATCCACCAGAAGTGCAGGGGACGACAGGCGCATATTCAACGCCGCCATCATGGTCTGGCCGCCCGCGAGAATCCGGGCATCATCACCATGGGTCTTCAGTAAGGACAAGGCCGCCTCCACTGAATCCACCCGAACATAATCAAAAGCCGGAGCCTTCAAGAACACCCCCCTGTCATTGCGACATCACGGTTATCATTACACCGCGTTTGGTGCAGTGCTTGGTTTAGCCTTCATTATCAAATTTCGCCAAATAAGGCCCAAATGCGGACAAACCCTGCCCAGCACTGCTGGCACACTCAAATCTTGCAGCGCATCGTTTTTGAATAAAAACTCAACGAACCATCGCTCAGTCATGACCATCTCGCTCAATCATTTTTCTATCCGCACGCCTGACATTGAATCTACGGCCACTTTTTTTGAACGTGTTATCGGCCTAACTGACGGCCCACGCCCGCCTTTCCCCTTCCCGGGAAAATGGCTCTACGCCGGGGACGTCGCCCATTACAGTAATGCAGTCGTCCACATCATCGGTATTGATCGCAATGACCCCGCAGGCCTGAAGCAATATCTTGGGGATCGCGATCCCGCCTCCCTTCAGGGCAGCGGTGCGGTCGATCATGTCGCATTTTTCCTCACCGGGCTTGAGGAGAAAATTTCCTTGTTAAAGCGCAAGAATATCCCGTTTCGAGAGCGGGCTGTCCCGATGCTCGGCCTGCATCAGTTGTTTATCGAGGACCCAAATGGGATTACGGTTGAGCTGAACTATCCCGCCAACGAATAAACCCAGACATCCGATTGTGCGAGCCTGATTGTCAGGCGATCTAAGCATCAACCAAGCCGCAGCGCTGTGGCCAGAGGTTCTGAAACACGGTAACGATGGAAGCGTCATAAACCCCCGCCCGGGTAAAGGGCTCCTCTGTCAGCCAGGCATCAGCGGCTGCTCGGCTAGGAAAGTCAATCACCAGAAGGCTGCCGATCATTTGCGTCTGGTCATCGGAGAGCAACGGGCCAGCCACGCAGATACGATCCGCCACGCCGGCCAGATATTCTTTGTGAGCCGGCCGAATGGCCTTGCGAAGCTCGCCCGCCTCAGGCCGATCTCGCAAATGAAATACGAAGAGCATGCCGAATCGATTTAGGTGCCGTTTAAATTGCAGTAAGGCGCCCGTTAGGCCTCATCAACAATCGGATTCGACAGCACGCCAATCTCTGCTACTTCAACTTCGGCCACATCACCCCGCTTCATAAATAAAGGCGGCTTACGGGCAAACCCAACGCCCGCTGGTGTTCCGGAGATAATCACATCACCCGGCTGCAGCGCGAATACTTCTGAGCATGTGCTGACCAGGGTCGCGACATCAAAAATCATGTCGCGCGTATTGGCGTCCTGAACGACCTGGCCATTTAGGCGCGTTTTGAGCTGTAATCCGACACCCCCCAAAGGAAGCTCATCTGCCGTGACCATCACCGGGCCGAAACTTCCGGAGGCATCAAAATTTTTGCCGATCATCCACTGCGTCGACTTAAACTGGTAGTCTCGCAGCGATCCGTCATTAAACAATGAATATCCGGCCACATGGGCGAGCGCATCGGATTTGGCAATGTATCGGCCTGCCTTGCCAATAATCACAGCGATTTCACCCTCGTAGTCAAATTCGGTCGATACCTTCGGGCGAATCAGTGGCTGCCCGTGGCCGACCCACGATGACGGAAATCGATGAAATAACACGGGATATTTTGGCGGGTCCTTGTAAGGGCTCTCGGCTGCGTGGTCCACATAATTCAATCCAACCGCAATGGCCTTCGACGGATTAAGAATCGGTGGTAACCAATGCAGCCCCTCAAGTGAGGCGTTGGGCTTCAGGTTCGGCCAATCTGCAATTAACACATCCATGAGCGCTGTGCCGGACTTCAGCAGCATATCCAGGCTCATTGGAAAGCCCTTCTCGCTGAGGTCAATCAGGCCTCCATCCTTCAGCACACCGAGGCGTGTCGTGCCATCAGGATGAAGAAAATTTAAAAAACGCATGGCATAACCCCTTTAAGTTTAAGCAGCTACCGACTCTAGCTCGTAGTTTGTAACAAAATCTTCAGGAACCGCGGGGCCCCATAAATAAAGCGAGTTCTCGGGCGGATAGTCCTGCGCTGGCCAGTCTGTCTCATGGCCAACGAAATCGATATCGAAAGAGTATTCGGTAAAGCTTCCCCAAGGATCCTGCACATAGTAAAAATAATTTGAGCCAATCACATGTCGGCCAAGGCCCCAGCCCTTGTTGTAGCCGG
Source organism: Burkholderiaceae bacterium (assembly GCA_044370275.1). Lineage (GTDB taxonomy): Bacteria > Pseudomonadota > Gammaproteobacteria > Burkholderiales > Burkholderiaceae_A > Lacustribacter. The sequence continues at coordinate 15,280 of JBILVT010000020.1, forward strand.
CTGCGACCATCTGCTCCATTCCTAGGCCAACCGAATCTAGTCGGTCCACCGCCCAGCTGGTGTGATGCAGCCCCGGACCGGCCGATTTCGCGAAAGCCAGCAAATGATGATCACTGGAGTGGGCGCCATGCATAAATGCAATGAACTCTGCGGATCGATCGGAGAGCCTTAGGCCCAAAACATTGCTGTAGAAGTCAATCGTGCGATCGACATCGGTGGTGAACATCAGGATATGCGACAGCCGCATCGGCTGAATATTGGGCAACTCCCCCCGCATCGGCCCGATCGGAATATCTATCGGATTGGCCTTGTAAATGGGGCCCAAAACGGGCGGTTTCTCGTTTGGGGTGACCTTTTCTGTCACCGTGATCTGTAGCAAATTGCCATCTGGATCGTGAATCCAGAATCCAGTCTTATCCTCGGCCAAGGGGTGCGGATCAACAAGGCGATGGCCGCGATCGACAGCCTGTTTTCTGAGCACCTCGATATCTTCGGCGTAGGCACCAAGCGTGAGATACAAAAACTTTTTACGCGTGCCGGCCTGAAGGATTTGGCCCCAGCAGTGCGGTGAAGCGTAAGTATAGAGCCGCAGGCGGTCTGTAGCTTTCTCAACGCGAAGCCCGAAAGCGGAAAAGTAGCGCTCCGCCACCACAAGGTCAGGCACACTGAATACAAAGCGGCTGGCAGAGTGGATCGCGGTGACATTGGCTCGACGCGGATGCTTCAATTTGATCTCCTTTGCATATCTGGGGTGGCAGCCGGTGCTTTTTCGGCCGAATCACCCTTTGCATCTTCTAGCTCGCTTTGTCTTTCGTGCTGACACCGAGATAGAAGCTTTTGATCATTTCGTTTTCTTTCAGCGTGTCAACATCCCCCTGAAAGACAATCTCTCCATGCACAATGATATAGCCGTAGTCAGCAATACGCATTGCCTGGTTAAAGTTTTGCTCAGCCATCAGCACAGTGAGCTCGTATTGCTCTTTAAGTTCTTTGAGCTTTGTGATGGTCTGGGATACCAGCAGCGGCGATAAGCCGACTGAGGGCTCATCAACCAACAGCAATCTTGGCGAGGACATGATGGCGCGGGCAATCGCCAACATTTGTTGTTGGCCACCTGACATTGAACCCGCCAGCTGGTTCTTGCGCTCGGCCAGCACGGGAAATGCAGTCAGGCAAAAGTCGAGGTTTTCTTTGATGGACGCACGGGCCTGTTCGCGGAAAGCGCCGAGCAGTAGATTCTCCTCGACGGTGAGTTTGGGAAACAGGCGCCGGCCCTCAGGAACCAGGCTGACGCCAAGGTTGACAATCTCCTGGGTGGAGAGCTGTGTGAGATCGTGCTGCACACCATCCATCGTCAGCATGATGCTGCCGGCAGTCGGCCGCAGCATGCCCATGACGCACTTCATGAGCGTGCTCTTACCGTTTCCGTTCGTACCCAAAAGCACGACGGTTCGGCCCTGATCAAGATTTAAGCTAACGCCCTGGAGCGCTTTGACCGCACCGTAGCTTGCGTGCACCCCCTCGATGTGAAGACTAATCGCCAAGATAAGCCCTCTGCACATAGGGATCGGCAACCACATGCTCGGGGGTGCCCTCGCAAATGATCTGGCCCGCATCGAGACAGACGACCCGTTGCGAGAATGCCATTACGGCCTGCATGATGTGCTCGATCATGATGATGGTGATTCCCTTGCTGTTCATATCGAGCAAAATTTCCAAGACCTCGTCGATCTCCGCACCCGATAAGCCTGCCATCGCCTCATCCGAAATCAAGAGCGCTGGCTGGGCCGCCATTGCCCTGGCAAGCTCCATCTTTCTGAGCTCCACTTGTGAGAGCTGATTGGTTGCGGTGCGCGCCTTCGCGGCAAGGCCTATGCCGGCGAGAATCTCCATCGCCTCTTGCTCAGCCTGCTCACCCGTAATGCCGCAGACATAGGATAGCGGCACCATCAGATTTTCAATCATCGACATACTGGTAAAGGGCCGCGGAATCTGAAAGCTCCGGGCAATGCCAAGGCGAGTTCGGCGATGAGCCGGCAGTTTAGAAATCGACTGGCCCTTGAAGGAAATTTCGCCCTCGTCATTAAAGAGCGCGCCTGAAATACAGTTAATGAGAGTCGTTTTTCCCGAACCATTTGGGCCAATAAGCCCCAAGCGCTCGCCCTGCGCGACACGTAGGTCCACGCCAGAGAGTGCGGTAAAGCCTCCGAAGTGCTTGGAGACTTTGCTTACTTCGAGGATGCTTTCCATTTTCTGTATAGACCCACAATGCCATCAGGCGCTGCAATCACAAAGACCACAAGCAATACTCCCACCACCAGGACGTTCAGCTCGCTTGAGATGGTAACGGTCACCACCTGCTGAATGGTCGCCAGCAATATCGCCCCGATCAAAGGGCCCCCCCAATGCGACATCCCGCCAATAATCGGCATCGCCAAGGCGGAAACGGCATACACCAGATTGAAACTTGAGTAGGGCTCGATATAGCTCATGTACATCGGCATCGGCGCCCCGGCCGCGCCCAATAACGCGCCTGAGACCGTGCAAGCCATCAGCTTGAGTCGCAGAGTCGGCACCCCGGCACATTCCGCAGCCTCTTCGGAGTCACGCAGGGCGCGCAGGCCCCGGCCAAAGTGGGAGTCCTGAATGTAACGGGCGATGGCCACCGCGATCACCGCCATCACCACCATCGCCCAAAAGAGCATACGGACATAGCCATCGAAGGGCCAGACCTCTGAAGGCCGGTTGAGCTGAAGGCCAGTCGCACCACCCACATAGCGCCAGTTGATGACGACCGTCTCGAGAATGAAAACGAGCGCCACTGTGGCGATCGAGAAAAATATGCCCCGCAGCCGAACAGAGATCAGACCGACAAAGAAACCCAACGAACCCGATATGAGGGCCGCAAATAAAATCTGGGCAAGCAATGGCGCATCCATTGATAAATGGACGACAAGTGCCGAGTAAGCTCCGGCCCCTACAAACGCTGGTACTCCGAAATTTACATATCCCGCATAGCCGCCAAGGATGTTCCAGGCAGTCGCCAACACAACCGCCTGCAGCACGACAAAGCTAGCAAAAAAGATGTAGTCGTTGATCGGGGCCTGCACTAACCCAAATGCAAGCACAATGATTCCGGCGCAGATTGACCAGAAACGCATCGCCGCTTATCTCCCGAACAGGCCCTTGGGCCGAAAAGCAAGCACTGCGAGTAACAGCCCGAAGGCAACCGCTGGCGCCCACGAGGCGCCCAAAAACATCAAGACAATAGACTCAGCGACACCAAGAATAATCGCGGCCACCAGCGTTCCGCTCATGCTGCCGAGTCCGGCAAGCACGACAACGCAAAAAGTACGGCCGATATAGATACGATCCATGGTGGGCTCGACGGGGGTCACGATGATCAGCATGGCGCCCGCAAGCGCGTTTACACCCGTGGCAATTCCAAAAGCGATTTGCTTGATCCGCACTGGGTCCGCGCCCATTAAGCGAAGCGCGGCCTCATCCTGCCCCACGGCCTTGATGGCCCGGCCGGTAAAGGTTTTCGACAAATAAGCAGTCAGCCCCGCGGTTAATACCAGGGCAACACCGAAGGCTACAACAAGACGAAAGGGGATTCGGAATTCCCCAAGCTTCAGACTGCCGCCAATATAGCCGGCCTCGGCTGAGCGCTGATCGACCCCGAAAGCCACCACCAGCAGAACCTCAATAATGAATGCCAGGCCAAAGAAAAATGCCAAGCCATTGACGGCCGCGGATTGCCCGCGTTTCTCGAATGTCTCGTAATACATTCGATAAAGCCCTACCCCCAGAAAGAAAAACACTGGGGTGAGGAGCAGCCCCGCCACAATCGGATCCACGCCATATTGGCCCAGCAGATAGACTCCATACGAGCCAAGAATCAGCATGGCCGGGTGGGCTACATGCGGCACATCAAGTAGGCCAAACGCGACTGACAAGCCGATACTCACGGCCGCATAAAAGCAACCAAGCAGCAGGCCAAAAATCAAGGCCTCGATGAGGAGATCTACTGAAAACGCCATGTTTTGAGGGAATCAGACGACCGAGCGGGTCAACCGCCCGATCGCCCGAAGAGCTGGGTTAGCTTTTCTGCGCTCTCTCGTAGGGATGAATGAGGTCCCCGGTCTTGTCCGTGGGCGGAAAGATCACGATTTGACGATCTGGGGAACGGAACTGCTCCTGATCCTTGTCTTTCACACCTCGGAACTGTGCCGTGATGAGGCGCTGGTTCGACCGCTCACCGCCGGCATCAAACCGCACCGGACCAACGATTGTCTGCATCTCGTTTTTACGTAAGTAGTCCGCCAAACGACGATCATCAATACTCTTTGTCGCATTGATCGCCTGTTCTAGCATTTGACCGATGGCGTAGTTAAAGGGCGGGAGATAGAAACCAAGCTCATCGACCTTCTGAGCCTTTGCCCGCTCAGTGTAGCGACGGAAGAAGTTCTCAATGCCCGGCATTTTCATTCCTGGCACATAGGTGTTGAAGTTCGTAATGCCATTGAGCTTGCTGCCTAGGTTAATCATGATGGGGGTAAAGCCCAGTCCCACCATGCCGCCACCGAGAATTCGGACCTGATCTCCGACACCAATCTCGTGAATTGCGTTCACGATTCCTGCCGAGTCAGGCGGGTAAGAGGCGATAAAAATAATTTCTGCCTTCGATGCGCGGACCGCTCGAATGATGGTGGAGAAGTCCTTTGTGGTTGGCGGATAGTTTTGGTCGTAAACCTTATTGAGCTTTAGGTTTGTAATGTAGGCCCGAACACCATCAGCAAGGTTCTGTGCAAAGTCTTGATCGGAGGCGACGACCGCAATCGATTTACCGCCAGCAGCGATCCCCGACTCAATGAAACCACGTGACCATCCGCGCGCGTCGTTCCAGGGCGCATTGTTAAACCACATGTCGTGCTTCACATCGGCATTAACCTGGAATGAGAAGTTACCCATCAAAAGTTTGCCGCGCTGCTTCACGAGCGGCATGATCGGCGCCGTCGGCACCGTTGCATAGGGCGCAATCAAGAGATCGACCTTATCGACATCCAGCAGCTTGGCGTAAATCCCCGGGGTATTGGCCGGATTGGACTGGTCATCGTAGGCAACGAATTCAACCTTGCGCCCCAAAAGTCCTCCCTTGGCGTTGACGTCGTCAACCCAGAGACGAATGGCAACCAGGGCTGCCTGTCCGCCGCCACCGAGTCCGCCGGTCTGCGGCATGCTCATGCCGATCTTAATTGGGGCTGACTGCGCAAACACCTGCGACGGCAGACTCGCCGCCATGACAGAAGCACCTGCTGCGCCAACCACCTTTCTTCGCATCTTATCCATCGTGTCTCCTTTACCGCCGAGGGCTGTGATGATCGAGAGCGACGCCCCCTCGATTGGACGCCGTCTCTTAGGATCCGACTATTTGTAAATTCAGGCGTCCCGTATATAGGGGCTACTACTAGCGCGGGAAAAAATCGCCGAAAAGCTGGGCCGTGCCGTATTATTGAGCACTTGATCACTAAGGCCGCAGTCCAAGGATTCACCCCCGCTCCTGCGGCCGCAGCATTTCAACGGATGCGAAAGGATACGCCGTGACCGACTCCGCCCCCAAACTTCTCAGTGACCGCGTCCCCTACAGCGCTATCGTTGACCGGCCGCCTCTGAAGGGCCCTGACGGCGCCCGCGTCTTGCTCTGGCTGATCGTCAATGTAGAGCATTGGTCCATCGAACGCGCGATGCCTCGGACAGTCCTGTCACCACCAATGGGTCAGCCGCTGCTGCCGGATCTGCCGAACTGGTCGTGGCACGAATTTGGCATGCGCGTGGGCTTTTGGCGGATTTTGAGCGCGCTGGATCAGCGCAAGATTCGGCCGACAATGGCGATTAATGGGATAGTGTGTTCCAGTTATCCGCGGATTGCTTCGGCCGCTCGAGATCTCAACTGGGAGTTCATGGGCCATGGGTTTGTTCAAGGCCCCATGCACAAAGTCGAAGATCAGCCCGCTGCGATTGCGCAGACCATCCAGGCGATCAAATCTTTTACAGGCAAGCACCCTCGCGGGTGGGAAAGCCCTGGGCTAACCGAGACCGATGCCACCATTGATCATCTCTCGGCCGCCGGAGTTGACTATGTCGCCGACTGGATCCTCGATGAGCAGCCCTGCTACATCATGGCCTCGCCAAAGCCAGTCATCTCGGTG
>JBILVT010000099.1:0-6222 GCA_044370275.1 Burkholderiaceae bacterium
CTTGCGATAAGCATGCCGTGAGGGCTTCGTGGCTTACCAGGGCCTTGGGATAGTGCGGCATGCGGCATGCGGCATCAAGAATCGGCCTATAGCCGGTACACCGACAAAGGTTTCCAGAGAGATCAACCTGCGCTTGCTCGCGGGTAATCGAAATTGCATCGCGCACATAGCGCTCGTACATCGCGAAAAGACTCATCACAAAACCAGGCGTGCAAAAACCGCACTGCGAGCCATGCTCATCCACCATGGCCTGCTGTGCAGGATGCAGCTGGCCACTGGGCTGCTTCAAGTCCTCGACCGTAAACAGGATCTGATCGTGAATGGAGTGGGCAAACCGAATACAGCTATTGATGGCATGCAGGCTTGGCCTGCCGTTTTCCAGTCGGCCCACCACCACCGTGCAAGCGCCACAGTCGCCCTCGGCGCAGCCTTCCTTGGTGCCCTTCAGATCAAGGTCTTCTCGAATCAACTCCAGCAGAGTCCGATCCGGCGGAATATTGTCCAGGATGATCTGCTGATGATTTTTAAAAAATCGTAATACCTGTTTCGCCATGCCCGCCAAGTTTAGGCAGATTTCGTCGTCAGCGATGCCCGCATTACCCCCGATAGGCCTGGGCCTTCTTTAGTCCTCGATTAATTCATAGCTATGCGTAATTTCGGCAGTCATGCCCAGCATCTTGGTGGCCGAGCAGTACTTCGTATGCGACAAGGTAATGGCCCGCTCCACAAGATTGGCCTTCAGCTGTCGGCCCCGAATTCGAAAAAGCAGGTGAATCTTGGTGAAGACCTTGGGATCGGTCTCGGCGCGCTCGGAGGTGGTGATGACCTCGCAGGCCCGGATATCCAAGCCGCTTTTTTTTAAAATGAGGACTACATCGTAGGCGGTGCACGCGGCTGACCCGGACAGCACCGTCTCCATCGGCCGCGGGCCAAGATTTCGGCCGCCGCCCTCTGGCGCCCCATCCATTACAAAGCTGTGACCGGAGCCAGTTTCGGCGATAAAGCTCATGGTCTCGGGTCCAGCCCAACGGATCGTACATTCCATAATATGAAAAACCTTTTATTTAGTGACCTTATATTCAGAAATGATTGCAATGCAACAAAAAAGAGGCTAACTTGGAGGCTGTCTCCTCCACCTCCTCCTTTGGTGGATTGCGGCCCCAGGCCAGTCGGCCTGGGGCTCTTTTTTTGAACTTTCCCTTAAAAATCAGTATTCTAGAGGGCTTTCCCAAGCGCAGACCCGCTCGTCAATCCAGGTCTGCCAAATGTTGATGAGTGGTGTTTATGAAAACGTTTTCTGCAAAAGCTCACGAAGTCCAGCACGACTGGTTCGTTGTTGATGGAACTAACGCGGTGTTAGGCCGGCTGGCATCTGAGATCGCCCATCGGCTGCGCGGCAAGCACAAGGCTGAGTTCACCCCCCATGTGGATACCGGCGACTTTATCGTGGTGGTCAATGCCGACAAAATCCGCGTCACCGGCAATAAGGCCGACGACAAAAAGTATTTTCGACACTCGGGCTATCCAGGCGGGATCTCGGAAACCACCTTTGCCAAGATGCAGGGGAAATTTCCCGGCCGTGCACTGGAGATCGCGGTCAAGGGCATGCTGCCCAAGGGCCCGCTGGGCTACGCCATGATCAAGAAATTAAAAATTTACGCCGGCGAGAGCCATCCCCACACTGCCCAGCAGCCCAAGCCGCTGGCGCTTCACTAATACGAAGAAAGAGTCACTATGGTCGGTGAATACAACTACGGAACCGGACGGCGCAAAAGCTCCGTTGCCCGGGTCTTCCTGAAAAACGGAAAAGGGAAATTTATCGTTAACGGTAAATCGCTGGATCAGTACTTCTCGCGTGAAACCGGCCGGATGATGGTGATGCAGCCCCTGGTGCTCACCAATCACAACAGCACCTTTGACGTCATGGTCAACGTGCATGGCGGCGGCGAAACCGGACAGGCTGGTGCTGTGCGTCATGGCCTCACCCGTGCGCTGATTGACTACGATGAGACTTTAAAGCCAGCCCTTTCAAAGGCCGGCCTGGTCACCCGCGATGCGCGCGAAGTCGAGCGAAAGAAAGTGGGTCTGCATAAGGCGAGAAAACGCAAGCAGTTCTCCAAGCGTTAAACACAAAACACAATATGCATCCGGGCTCGGGAATCGAGCCCGCAACAGGCCCCTCCGAGAGTATTCTTCGAGGGGCTTTTTGTTGGAGTGAATAGACCATGATCAGAGTTGGAATCGTCGGCGGCACAGGCTATACCGGGGTGGAGTTGCTAAGGCTTTTAGCCCAGCACCCTCACGTGGAGATCGTTGCGATTACGAGCCGCAAAGAGGCGGGGCTCGATGTCTGCGAATTGTTTCCATCACTGCGCGGACGGCTATCGCTAAAGTTCTCTGAGCCCGCAGACGCCGAGCTTGAAAAATGCGATGCAGTTTTTTTTGCGACACCACATGGGGTTGCGATGGAACAGGCGCGGACGCTTCTGTCAGCGGGGGTGAAAGTCATCGATCTTGCGGCAGACTTTCGGCTGAAAGACCCAGCCGAGTTCGAGCGTTGGTATAAAACACCACACTCCTGCGTCGATCTTCTTGCCGAGGCGGTCTATGGGCTTCCTGAGGTCAACCGCGAGGCCATTCGTTCAGCGCGGCTGATCGGCCTGCCAGGCTGCTATCCCACCACTGTGCAGCTTGGGTTTTTGCCTGTGCTTGAGCACGGGGGGTTGATTGACACCGCCAGCCTCATTGCGGACTGCAAATCGGGGGCCAGCGGCGCAGGGCGTAAGGCCGAGGTGCCGCTGCTACTAGCCGAGGCCAGCGACAGCGTGAAGGCCTATGGGGTGGGCGGCCATCGGCATTTGCCAGAAATCACGCAGGGCCTAAAAGCGATCGCCGAGACTGCAGGCAAGGCCCAGGGGGCTAACGACCTCAAAATCGCCTTTGTGCCCCACCTGATGCCGATGATTCGTGGCATTCATTCCACACTCTATGCAAGGGTATTGGGCCACGCCCAGGCATTTGATTTTCAGCGGCTCTACGAGCAGCGCTTTGCCTCCGAACCCTTTGTGGACGTGCTTCCCGCCGGTGCCCATCCCGAGACCCGGACAGTACGGGGGTCGAACTTCATGCGCATCGCCGTACATCGGCCGCCCGGCAGCGATCTTCTCGTGATCCTGGTTGTGGAAGATAATTTGGTCAAAGGCGCCTCCGGCCAGGCGGTGCAGGTCTTAAACATTATGTTTGGCCTGCCCGAGACCGCAGGGCTTACACAGTTGCCTGTCTTGCCGTAAGGCATCGGCAGGCTTTTTGAGAAAAGGATTTGTTATGAATGCTGCTGTAGAACCGACCGATCTCGCGATGCCCGCGCCCTTTGTCTTTACCGATGCGGCGGCCGCGAAAGTAAAAAATCTTATTCAAGAAGAAGGCAACCCGGAGTTGAAGCTGCGCGTATTCGTGCAAGGCGGTGGCTGTAGCGGCTTTCAGTATGGATTTACATTCGATGAGACCACTAACGAAGATGACACCACGATGGAAAAAGACGGTGTGGTGCTCTTGATCGACAGCATGAGCTATCAGTATCTGGTGGGCGCAGAAATTGATTACAAAGAAGACCTCGAAGGCTCGCAGTTTGTGATTAAAAATCCCAATGCCACCACCACCTGCGGCTGCGGTTCTAGTTTCTCGGTTTAAGACTCTCTTCTCGACGCTCGCGCGTCAGCCAGGACGGCAGGGCCAGTAGGCCCTGCGCAGTTGCGGTTAATCCAAATAACACCGAGGCTAAAAACGCAGCCTCGGGCTGAATCCCAAGCCCCGCTAGAAAGAACACGCTGGCCAGCTCGCGTGATCCAAAGCCGCCGATGGAAGCGGGAACAACGGCGCCAAGAAAAATGCCTGCGCAAAGTGTTGCGACGGCAAGGCTGCTGAACTCGGCCCGCACTGCGGTTAGGCAGCACAAAAAAGCGGTGATGGTCAGAAGCTGTGAGCCCACCGAGATGCCTGCGGGAACGAGCATGCCGCGGACCCATTTTGCTTTCATCCACCACAACAAAGCGGGCGTCAGACTTAAGGCCAAAAGCGCAAGTAGATAGACCGCCATCAGGGCCTGGGGCGCCTGAACCCATGGGCGATCACCCAGGATGGGCCGAGCGCAAAAAGCCGCCAGCGCGAGCGCAGACAGTGCCCAAAAGCCAATGGCGCGATCCAGAACAACAGATTGGGTCGCACTGGTTTTTGACAACCCCATCTTAGTGAGGCCCAGCACGCGCCAGATATCTCCGCCGATAATGCCGCCCGGCAAGACCGTGTTGGCCGTGATGCCTTGAAAATAAAGATGCAGAGCTCGGCCTTTTCCGAGCGGCTGACCCATCTGCACCACAATTTTTCTCCAGCGCAGGCCGCAGGCGAGATTCGCCAAGCATGCGAACACCAGGCCCAGAAGGGCCCACTGCCAGTCCGTTGATTTCAGTGTTGCGAGCAGCTCTGCAGGCTGCAGCTGCGATAGCAGAAGGGCCACCAGCCCCAGCCCGAGGGCAGGTTTTGCAAGCTGCTTTAGACGGCTGGTTTTTTCCACTGACGTCCAGTGCTTGGCCGGACCAGATATTGCCGACGGCCCTGGGGTTCATGATAGATGCGCACCAGCAGCTCCCCGATTAATCCCGTCGCTAACAGCTGCACGCCCACCAGAGTTAGCAACACGCCCAACATCAACAAGGGGCGGCCCCCAATATCTGCATCGAAAAGAATTTTTTCTCCCGCCAGCCAGGCCAAGATACCAAGGCCAGCCGCAAGCATCGCGAAAGCAAGCCCGCCGAAAGCATGAATCGGCCGATGTAAAAAACGCATTGTGAATCGAATCCAGAGCAAGTCCAGCAGCACGCGCACTGTGCGATCAATGCCATATTTTGAAACGCCAGCCACCCTTGGCCGATGATTCACTGGCACCTCGACAATTTTGGCGCCCACTTCGACTGCGAGCGCTGGAATAAAGCGATGTAATTCGCCATAAAGCCGTAGGCTCTTGATGATAGAGGCACGATAGGCCTTTAGCGCACAGCCGTAGTCGTGGAGGCGGACACGCGTGACCCTAGAAATCAATGCATTGGCCAGCTGTGATGGCAGCCTACGGGAGATCGCTGCATCCTGGCGAGACTTTCGCCAGCCACTGACACAGTCCACCTCGGGCTTAGACTCTAAAATCTCGATGAGGTTTGGAATATCAGCGGGATCGTTTTGCAGGTCACCGTCTAAGGTCACGATGTAATCACCTTCTGCATAATCAAATCCGGCCTGAAGGGCAGTAGATTGACCATAGTTACGAATCAAAAAAATGCAATGCAGCCAAGGCAGGTTTTCCGATAACCGCTGCAGCACTGCGGCCGTGCCATCACGCGAACCATCATCGACTAGGATCAATTCAAAGTCCCAGCCGGTGGGATGAAGGGCCGCCGATACCTGATCGAGCAGGCCCTGCAGATTGGCCTCTTCGTTGTAAACCGGGATGACGACTGAAATTTTGGGCACGGGCTAAATCCGGATGGCTTTGGCGGTTGCAGGCTTCATTGTGACAAGAATTTGTGCAACCGCTGCCGAAATCAGATAGACCAAGAAAAAAGAAAAAACGACATCGCTCAAAAAATGTGCCCCGACAGCGATTCGGCTCGCCCCAATGAGCCCCCCGAACGCCAGGCTCAGCCATAGCCACAGCGAGCCCCGGGCGACAAAGTGCAGCGCAATGAAAGAAAAGCCTGCGGCGGCGTGTCCGCTAGTAAACGCACAGTTGCGATCACACTGATTTGACACAATCCAGGCGGCAGAAAATTGCTTATCGCCACCAAAGTCCTGAATCTGGCGTGGGCGTGCCCGATCCCAGTGGTCTTTAAATACTGAGTTCACTACGACTGCAGGCCCAAAAATTAAGCTCAACGCCACGACGGCAGTCGACAGCAGCCGACTGTGTCGACGAATAGCGCGGACCACCAGTAGCACAATGGCAACTACCAGCACCAGCCGAGAGATGGCATCGACCGCAGTAAAGCTCAGCTTTAAGACTTCGTTGTCCTTTAACCAAAAGCCAATCAGCGCTCCATCACTGGTTCTGCCCGGATCAAAAAAAAGTTGGCTGGCGAAGAGGTCAACCTGCGGCAAGGCGATAAAAAGCGCAGCACAGATGATGCAAGCCGGCAGGCCGATCCTGAGCGCAGCACGGGATCGCGCCGATACAAG
>JBILVT010000100.1:0-6157 GCA_044370275.1 Burkholderiaceae bacterium
CATCGGTGTCGAGGTGCAGCGCGACGGGTCACTTTATCTCGATAAAGGCAAACTTAACACCGCAGTCTCCAACGGCTTGCAAGAAAAATTCGCATCCGGAGTGACCGTGGGTTACGAAAGCAGCACCTCCAACTTTACGAGCTTTATTACGTCGGCACTCAGTACTACTGGACTACTGTCTAGTCATATTGCCAATGCCGAGAAAGAGCAAACCGCTCTCGAGAAACGCGTCTCCGAGTGGCAAGACAAATTAACGCGTGTCGAGCAGCGCTACTACCGCCAATACGCCGCCTTGGATGCGTTGTTATTCCGCCTGCAAACCACCAGCAACGCTTTGACGTCCGCAATTGAGAGTCTGGTCAATAGCCAAAAGAGTGATTAACTGAATTTTTTAAGAAGGGAAACACCATGAACGCCCGTAACCTAAACGCCTACCGTAATCTGGCCGCCCAGACTGCGGTCTCTGAGGCCAGCCCCATTGAGCTCATCGTGCTGGTTTATAAGCGGCTCATTGATAACCTGCGGCTTGCCCAAAAGGCAATGGAAGAAGGCAAAGAGGAGGCTGAGCACATCAGCAAATCTCTAGACCTCATCCAAAAGGGCTTAATGGCCGCGCTCGACCATGAGAAGGGCGGTGAGATTTCCAAAAATCTCGCTTCGCTTTATGACTGGTCGATTCGGGAAATCTTAAAGGCCCGGCTAAAGCGCAGCCCCGAGATTCTCACGGATGTGATTGAGGTCATCCGTAACCTGGAGGCCGCCTGGGTCGAGATCCATCTAATGCGCACCAAGGAGCTGGGGTCAGAAAAAGCCTCGGAGACTGTGCACATTTCTTCTGCGGGGGCTATCCCCGCCGTATAAGTTGGCCGTATAAAGTGGGGTAAAGACCTTGCCCCATGCAGATACCGCCAACCATACCGAAAGCCGCCGCCCCGGGCCCGCAGGATCTTAGGCCCGAGCCGGTGGCGCGAATTGCGCCGGTGGTGATGAACGATGCCGCATCGCGCATCGATCCCAGCGTAATTCTGAAGACTCCGGTCCCGGTCTCTCAGGGCCCACGCACCACCCAGAATGTCAGGCCGGCTACCGATCAGACCGGCACGATCTACACCTCTCCGGAGATTGCTCCAGATACCGAGGCGGCCGCCCACATTGCGACCCTGATGAGCCAATTGGGCAAAGCGGATTCGGGCACCCATATGCTGCGCTGGCCCCTGCCGCGCGAAGTCGCTCAGCAACAGCAGCAACAGCCACAAGGCGGTGGCGGGCAGAGCAATTCAAGTGGTGGACTTGCCGCCAATCCCAAAGAGGCTTTGGCTGTTTTGAAGCAGGGCCTTGATCAGTCACCGATGTTGGCGATTGCCAATTTCGCAAACGCACTTGGACTTACCCACGGAAGAGACAAAACCAGCAAACCGCCCGCAGCCAGTCTTCAGTCCGTGCCGGCGCGCGGCTCGCAAGAGGTGCAGGATGGTTTAAATCTGCTGATGCATGGTCAGCTGATGTGGGAAGGCCAACTCACTCAGGGCGTACAGGCCAAGGTCTATCGCGAAGATACCTACGGCGAAGACCCCAAAAATCCGGGCGGCCCTTTGGTTAAGGGCACCCAGATTTCGATTGAAGCCGAGTTACCGACCGTGGGTATGGTCAGAATTCGTGGCATGCAGATTGCAGATTCTGTGAGCGTGGTCATTAGCCCTGAGCAGCAGGCCCAGGCCGTGCTTTCGCAGAACTTTCAGGAACTCAAGGATCACTTGGTCTCAGCGCAGCTAGAGTCTGTAAAGCTTCGGCTACAGAACTCTGCGGGGGAGCTTCTGGCATGACCGAGCTTTTAAATAAACGCGCAGTGGCGCTTCGGTATGAGCAAAATGCGGCCGCACCACGAATTGTTGCGAAAGGCTCGGGCTACACAGCAGAGACGATCATCGAGCGGGCAAAGGAATATCAGGTGCCGATTGCCATTGAGCCAGAGTTGGTCGAGCTTTTGGTGCAGCTCGATTTAAATCAGCTTATTCCGCCACAGCTTTATGCGGCAGTGGCTGAGGTCTTAGCTTGGGCCTATCAGGTGGATGGTAAAACCGCCGAAGAAATCCGGGCGGCGCGGGGCAATGCTTAAACCTGCAGGTTAGTGACGTCGCGATAAGCCTCAACGAGCTTATTGCGAACGGCAATCATGCCCTGGAAGGCAACATTTGCCTTTTGCAGCGAGACCATGACCTCTTCAAGAGACATATCTTTGGCGCCAAGCTGGAATGCTTGGGCTTTGGCCTGGGCGGTGTTTTGAGCATCGCTGACTTCCTGGACTGCGGCTTTGAGCACGGCGCCAAAATCAACGCCGCTGCCTTGGCCCGGCTGGCCGGCAGCAACGCCAAGCGGCATGCGGGGATCGGCCCCAACGGGCTTGCCGCCCTGGGCCATCTCCTGCATCGCTTGCATGCGGGCGAGTACTTGATTGATGCCTTCTACGCTCATGCCGAAATCTTAGGTTAATCCTTACCTGAATAAAACCCTTTTTCCTTGTAATCCTTCAACTTGTAGCGCAATGCACGCTCCGAGATTCCCAATATATCGATGGCCCTTTTTCGGTTGCCACCCGTGGTTTTCAGCACCCGGAGGATGTGCTCACGCTCCACAGTCTCAAGGTCTGCGGGCTGATCATCCCCATTTAAAGCAAATTCCACGCCAGCCTGAGAGGGCTCCATGCCCCAGGCGGGAAGGTCGGCTGGGGCTCCCCTTGATCCATTTACGGCCAACCCGTCCCTGCCGGTTACCTGGCTAAAGACTGCTTTGAGCTCCAGGTGGTCAGGCATGACCTCGTCACCATCGCATAAGAGCAGTGCCCGCTGCACGGCGTTTTCAAGCTCCCGCACATTGCCCGGCCAGCGGTGGGCGTTAATTGCGGATTTTGCGTCTTCAGAGAGTCTTAGGCCTGGCCGGCCCATGGTGCTGCCATAGCGCTCTAAGAAAAGTTCGGCCATCGGAATCACATCTTCCATGCGCTCGCGCAGCGGCGGGATTGCAATCGGAAACACCGCCAGCCGGTAGTAGAGATCTTCGCGAAATTTCCCCCCCGAGACCCGCTCTAATAAATCACGATTGGTAGCGGCAATGATCCGCACATCCACCTCTTGAGATTTAGTCGAACCAATCCGCTCCACCACCCGGTCCTGAATTACCCGCAGGAGTTTTGCCTGCAGTTCAATGGGCAGCTCACCAATCTCATCGAGAAAGAGCGTGCCGCTATTGGCGGTTTCGAATTTACCTTCTTGCGGCTTGACTGCGCCCGTAAATGCGCCGCGCTCAAATCCAAAGAGCGTGGACTCAAGTAGCGTTTCGGGGATCGCTGCGCAGTTAATGGCGATATAGGGCTTGACTGACCGCGGTGAGCGGGCATGAATCTGGCGCGCAAAGACATCCTTGCCCACACCGCTTTCGCCGGTGAGCAGCACCGTGGCGTTTGTGGTGGCCACACGCTGACAGCGCGATAAAACAGAAAGTGTTGCAGGGCTTCTTGCCACAATGGGCTGGCCGCCGCCATTACTGACGGTATCGACGGCGGGCTGATAACGTGCAATCACACCGACTAAGTGCTCGGGCTGAAATGGTTTGATTAAAAAGTCGCGGGCCCCCGTCTGCAGTGCTTCAACCGCGAGCTTTGCCTCGGCAAAGGCGGTCATGATGACCACGGGCAGCTGCGGCACTTTCTTGCGAATCGAGCGCAAAAGTGTCAATCCATCCATGCCGGGCAGCCGAAAGTCCGAGACCACCAACGAGTACTCCTGAGTGCCGAAAGCCATGAGTGCGCTTTCTGCATCTTCAAAAGCCTGATAACCAATCTGATGAAGGTCCAGTGTTACGCAAATGGCTTCGCGCAGATCGGCATCATCTTCAACAATCATCACGGGAGGGTGGGACATGGTGCGTTTCTTTTCTGTAGGGGGATGTGTTTAAAGAGATGGCATGCAGGGCAGGCTGAGTGTGAAGCGCGCGCCGCCTTCGGGCCGATTGCTGGCATGGATTTCGCCACGATGAGCCTCAATGGCATTGCGTGCAATGGAAAGCCCAAGGCCGGTGCCGTTGACACGGCTGGTGGTAAATGGCTCAAACATCGAGTGCAGCATCGCCTCCTCAATGCCGGGGCCTTGGTCATCAATGCTGATGCGCACCCGTGACGGTTCAATGCGCGCTTGCATACGAATGATTGAGCCTTGTGGTGAGACCTGCAGCGCGTTTTCCAGCACCGCAACCAGCGCCGATACGATGGCATCGCGCTCGACCGATACCAGACTCGGCTCACCCTTGAGGTTGACTTCAAGCGGAACGCCATAGCGCTCGCAGACGGGTCGAATCGCCTGCTCGGCTTCGTCTAATAAATCGGCGATCAGCACGCGCTCGGTCTTTTGTGGCCGCTGACGTACGAACTGCAGCATGCGCGTGGTGAGTTTTTCTAGAGAACTTAACTGACGGCGCAGCTTCTCCGCCATCTCGCGCTGGCGCTCGGGCGCAAGCAGCGGATCAGTCAGGTGGCCTGCATACAGTGTTGCAGTAGCCAGCGGGGTTCTCAGCTGATGGGCAATGCTTGCGGCCATCTGGCCCATCGAGGCAAGTTTGGATTGCCGCTGCGTCTCGGCATGCTGGGTGAGGCTTTCAGTGATGTCTTGAATTTGCAGAATTTTTCGATCACCAAACACCACCTCTTTGACTTGAACGGTGCGGCTTGTGGAGTCGGTGGTGGTCTGATACTCCCCGGCCACCGGCGTTGCGGACCATCCTCTCGGAATCTTCCAAGCGGAGCCCTCCTGCATCTCCGGCAGCAGGCTTTTAGCGGCAGGATTTAAATCCCGCACGCGCCCCTCTTCGATGACCAGTACCCCGGCGGGCAGGACCCCCAGCAAAGCCGCCAGGCGCTGATTGGCCGCGGCAAGATCTTCCGATAGCCGATTGACCTGGTTTTGCAGCAGCGACTGCTGGCTCTCGAGCTCTTGTGAGGCCTGCAAAAATAGCCGGAAGGCCTCCTCGAGCTGTGTGCTCTGGCTGCTTTCTGCCCCGGAGAGGGCCGTCAGGCTTGAGGCGGCGGGCTCAATCAATGGCGTGTTCCTTGCTTATAGAGGCTAGGGGCGGAGACTCTTTTTCTTGACGAAGTCGGTAAATAGTGTCATAACCCCGGAAAATTTCACGAATTACTTTAACTTTGCACTACAACCCGAGTGGCTGACAACGTCCAAAACCCAATTCAGGCGGCTGATGCCAACGCAGCGGTCGTCAATATCGGCGGTGGCGCCGCTGTAGCGGCCGCTCCAGGGACCGCTTCGGCAAATTCTGCCCAGAAACCGCTTGGGGCGGACCGCTCGCAGGCTTTTCAAGACCTGATTACCCGGCTGAAAGCCTTGCCCATGGCCCAAAAGGCGATTCTGGGAGGGGGTGCGTTATTTCTGCTCCTCGTCATTCTTTTCACCTCGTTTTCAGGGGTGAAAGACGACTACCGGATCCTCTTTTCGAATGTCGATGAAAAAGATTCAGCGGCAATCGTTGCCTCCTTACAACAGATGGGTGTTCCGTACAAGTTTACAGAGGGTGGTGGCGCCCTGATGGTGCCTACCAAGGCCGTTCATGAGACTCGGCTCAAGCTCGCGGGCCAGGGCCTGCCCAAATCCGGTTTTGTTGGCTTTGAGCTTTTGGAAAACCAGCGGCTGGGCACCAGTCAGTTTGTGGAGCAGGTCAACTATCAGCGCGGCCTCGAAGGCGAGCTTGCAAAAAGCATCTCCGCGTTAACGCCGGTAAAGACTGCGCGCGTGCACTTGGCTGTACCCAAGCAGTCAGCGTTTGTGCGTGAGCAGCAGCGGCCTACGGCCTCAGTTGTGCTCACACTGCATCCGGGCCGATTTTTAGATAAGCAGCAGGCCCTTGCCATCACGCATTTGGTGGGATCCTCAGTGCCGCAGATGGGCCCGCAGGATGTCACGATCCTCGACTCTGAAGGCAGCCTGCTGTCTCCGAACCCCGATCGTGCTGAGGGGCTGAATCAATCGCAGCTGAAATATGTTCAGGAGCTCGAAGCGGCCCTCTCGAAACGTGTCTCTAGCATCCTGGAGCCGATTACGGGTAAGGGCAACGTGAAGGCCCAGGTCACGCTCGATATGGATTTCAACGAGCTGGC
>JBILVT010000101.1:0-6148 GCA_044370275.1 Burkholderiaceae bacterium
CCCCGTTTGCCTTTGTCTTTGCCGGTCAAGACGATAACTTCATCGCCTTTTCGAAGTTTTTCCATATCAGATCACCTCTGGAGCAAGCGAAACGATCTTCATAAACCGCTCGGTGCGCAGCTCGCGTGTCACGGGCCCGAAAATTCGGGTGCCGATCGGCTCAAGCTTGGCATTCAGGAGCACCGCTGCGTTGCCATCAAACTTGATGAGTGAGCCATCCGGACGGCGGACGCCCTTCGCGGTGCGGACCACGACGGCGTTATAAATCTCGCCTTTTTTGACTCGGCCCCGGGGGGCCGCATCTTTAATACTCACCTTGATGACATCGCCAACGCCGGCATAGCGACGCTTGGACCCACCAAGGACCTTGATACACATGACTGAACGCGCACCGGTGTTATCGGCGACGTCCAGACGCGATTGCATCTGAATCATGATTTTCTCTTCCCAACTTAATCACCCTCTTGCCCACTGCCGGGCACACGGCGATCAGTCTTGGTCCCGCATTCGGGTTGACACACAAGGCCGGCCGAAACATCCGGTCAGCCCCACCTCACTACTACATCGTTAAAGCCAAACTGCGAAAAGCCTTCTATTCTAACGGGAAAGCTGGCTATCCGGCAACTCAAAACCGGCCAGCCGGGCCGTTAGATTACGATTGCTTCGGAAATCCGCCGGGTGACCGCCCAAGACTTGGTCTTAGAAATGGGCCGGGTCTCCGCAATTTCGACTACATCGCCCACCTTGAGGCCGCCTTCAGCCGTATGGGCATGGTATTTCTTGGATTTCGCGACAAACTTGCCATACAACGGATGCTGAACCCGACGCTCAACCAGCACCGTCACGGTTTTATTCATCTTGTCACTGACCACGCGGCCTACCAGGGTCCGCTTGGGTACTGCCTTTTCATTGGCGGGGCTCATGCAGCCTTCCTTTCACGGATCAGGGTCTTCACCCGCGCAATATCACGACGCACAGCGGTGAGCTGGGCGGTATTGGCCAGCTGCTGGGTGGCGTGCTGCATGCGCAGGTTGAAATGGGCGCGCAGCAACTCCTCCAGCTCTTTGGCCAGGGCCGCGTCATCCTTTGTTCTTAGTTCGGTGGCATTCATAACTCTCTCCAGCAATCTCCGGCTTACCGGCCGGGCTGACGGGTGACAAAGGTCGTGGACAGCGGCAGCTTTGCTGCGGCCAGACGAAATGCCTCGCGGGCAAGCGCCTCATCCACCCCGTCCATCTCATAGAGCACCTTGCCCGGCTGGATCTCCGCTACGTAGTACTCGGGGTTGCCCTTTCCGTTGCCCATCCGGACTTCAGCAGGTTTTTGAGAAATCGGCTTGTCAGGAAAAATTCGAATCCAGATCCGGCCGCCCCGCTTGATGTGCCGGGTCATGGCGCGACGGGCTGCCTCAATCTGGCGGGCGGTGATGCGTCCGCGGGCGGTTGCCTTCAGGCCGTACTCGCCAAAGGAAACTGCGGCGCCACGGGTGGCAAGACCCGTATTGCGGCCTTTTTGCTCTTTACGAAACTTACGACGTGCAGGTTGCAGCATGGCTTTGCCTTGAAATTAAGAAGCTGGCTTCTCGGCCGCGGGGGCCGGTGCCTTACGAACCCGTTTAACGGGCGGTTTCTTGACCTCGGCAGCGGGTGCAGCAGCACCTGCGGCCTCAGTCGCATCTTTTGCAGCGGCGTCCTTGGTTTTCTTAGCCGGTGCACGACGGGGCTTACGCTCCTCGCGGGGCTCTTTGACCTCGGGCTCGGCGACCACGGGGGCATCTGTCCGACCGAGGGTGTCACCTTTGTAGACCCAGACTTTGATACCGATCACACCGTAGGTGGTTTTGGCTTCCGAGGTCGCATAATCAATATCGGCCCGCAACGTGTGGAGCGGAACGCGGCCTTCCCGATACCACTCAGTCCGCGCGATCTCGATGCCGTTGAGGCGCCCTGAGCTCATGATCTTGATGCCTTGGGCGCCGAGACGCATCGCATTTTGCATCGCGCGCTTCATCGCGCGGCGAAACATAATCCGCTTTTCCAACTGCTGGGCAATGCCGTCAGCGATTAGCTGAGCGTCGATTTCAGGCTTACGAATCTCTTCGATATTGACGTGGACGGGCACGCCCATCATTCCCGCGAGCTGGGTCTTCAGGTTCTCAATGTCCTCGCCTTTTTTGCCAATCACGACACCCGGCCGGGCGCTATAAATGGTGATGCGGGCATTCTTGGCGGGCCGCTCAATTAGGACCCGGCCGACCGCAGCCGACTTCAGACGGCCACGAAGAAACTCGCGGACCTTGATGTCTTCATTGAGCATGCGGCCAAACTCGCGATGATTGGCAAACCAGCGGGAGGCCCAGTTACGGGAGACCGCAAGCCGAAAGCCGGTGGGATGAATTTTTTGACCCATAGTATTCCTTGTGTTCTTTTCGCCGCCGAGTTAACTGCCCACAACAATCGAGATGTGGCAGCTCGGTTTTTCAATCCGAACGCCACGGCCTTTAGCGCGGGCATCAAAACGCCGCAGTGAGGTACCTTGTTCAACGGTGATGGTCTTCACCTTGAGCTCATCAATGTCAGCGCCGTCGTTGTGCTCGGCGTTGGCGATTGCCGACTCCAAGACCTTCTTAACAATGGAGGCAGCTTTTTTCGGGGTGTAAGTCAGGGTGTTGAGCGCCTGCTCGACGGGCTTGCCTCGAATCATGTCTGCCACTAGCCGGCCTTTCTGGGCGGAGAGGCGAACACCTCGGAGGACTGCGCGGGTTTCAGTTGCCATTTCGTTTGTCCTTTACTTCTTCACGGCCTTCTTATCAGCCGCGTGGCCTTTGAAGGTTCGGGTGAGCGCGAACTCGCCAAGCTTATGGCCGACCATGTTGTCGGTGACGTAGACCGGCACATGCTGCTTTCCGTTGTGGACTGCAATCGTGAGGCCGACAAACTCCGGCAGGATGGTGGAGCGGCGTGACCAGGTCTTGATCGGGCGCTTGTCATTGGTCGATGAGGACTTCTCCACCTTCTTGAGCAGGTGGTCATCCACAAACGGTCCTTTTTTCGTTGAACGTGACATGAGAGGTTCCCTTTATCTACCGCTTATTTGCGCTTGTGACGGCTAGTCACGATCATAGAAGTCGTGCGCTTGTTGCGACGGGTTTTATAGCCTTTGGTCGGCGTGCCCCAGGGGCTGACGGGCACGCGGGCCTCACCAGTGCGGCCCTCGCCACCACCATGGGGGTGATCGATCGGGTTCATTGCCACACCCCGGACCGTCGGACGGATACCGCGCCAACGAATGGCGCCTGCCTTACCGAACTGACGCAGATTGTGCTCTTCATTACCGACTTCGCCAATCGTCGCACGGCACTCAATGTGGACCCGACGAATCTCGCCTGAGCGAAGCCGCACCTGGGCATAGGTGCCCTCGCGCGCCAGCAGCTGCGCTGAGCCACCCGCAGAGCGGGCGAGCTGCGCGCCTTTGCCCGGCAGCATCTCAATGCAGTGGATCGTGGATCCAACCGGAATATTCCTGAGCGGCAGCGTGTTGCCCGGACGAATCGGTGCCTCAGCACCGCTCATTAAGCTCTGGCCAACCGCAACACCCTTCGGCGCAATGATGTAACGACGCTCACCGTCGGCATAGCAAAGCAGTGCGATGTGTGCGCTGCGATTGGGGTCGTATTCGATGCGCTCGACTTTGGCGACGATGCCATCTTTATTGCGACGGAAATCGATGATCCGGTAATGCTGCTTATGGCCACCACCCCGATGACGGTTAGTAATGTGGCCGTTGTTATTGCGGCCAGCAGTTTTACTCTGAGCCTCGACCAGGGCCTGATGGGGCCGGCCTTTATAAAGGTTTGGATGTACGACCTGGACAACTGCGCGGCGTCCAGGCGATGTGGGTTTGAGTTTGACGACGGGCATGATTACGCAGCCTCCCCACCAAAATTAATTTCCTGACCGGGTGCGAGCGACACGTAGGCCTTACGTACATTCCGGCGGCGGCCTTCGGTGCGGCCAAAGCGCTTTGCTTTTCCTTTGGCATTGAGCACCGAGACGGACTTCACCTGAACCTTAAACATCAGCTCAACAGCCGCCTTGATTTCAGGCTTAGTGGCATCCTGCAGGACGCGGAAGGCGACCTGATTGTTTTTTTCACCAATCGCGGTGCTTTTCTCCGAGACGATCGGGGCGAGCAGCACCTTCATGAGACGCTCCTGATTCATGACAGCATCTCCTCTACTTTGGCCAGCGCACCACGTGTCATCAGCACACGATCGAAATACACCAGCGATACGGGATCGGCATACTCCGGCTCCACAATCGCAATGCTTTGGAGGTTGCGCGAAGCCAGGTGAAGGTTTTCATCAAATGCGTCGGTAATCAACAGCACCGATTCCAGCCCCATTTGCTTGAGCTTTGAGGCAATTAGTTTGGTCTTCGGGGCCTCAACTTCAAATTTATCAACCACTGCGAGCCGGCCTTCGCGGGCCAGCTGCGAGAGGATCGAACGCACACCCGCCCGATACATTTTCTTGTTGACCTTGTGCGAGAAGTTCTCTTCCGGAGAATTCGGAAAGATCTTGCCGCCGCCACGCCACAGCGGACTGGAAGCACGGCCTGCACGCGCGCGGCCCGTGCCCTTTTGACGCCAGGGCTTTTTGGTTGACTTGTTAATCTCTGAGCGGCCCTTTTGCTTGCGGTTCGCACTCCGGGCATTTGCCTGATAGGCGACAACGACTTGGTGAATGAGGGGCTCGTTGAAATCGCGATTAAAAATCGTGTCGTTGGCCTGCACACTGCCGGAGGCCTGGCCCGACTCGTTGAGTAATTTGAGTTCCATGTTCCTCGCCCCTTACGCCTGTTTCGCCGATTTGGCGGGGGTACGAACGGCCGGCCGAATCACGACATTGCCACCCTTAGAGCCGGGTACTGCGCCCTTGACCAACAGCAGCGAACGCTCAGCATCGACCCGAGCGATCTCCAGATTCTGGGCGGTACGATTCAGCACGCCATCGTGGCCGGACATCCGCTTGCCCGGAAAGACCCGGCCGGGATCCTGGGCCATACCGATGGACCCCGGAACATTGTGAGAGCGAGAGTTTCCGTGGGAGGCGCGATTGGAGGAGAAATTGTGGCGCTTGATCGTCCCAGTAAAGCCCTTCCCCTGCGTGACACCGGTGACGTCCACTTTTTGGCCGGCCTCAAAGATGGCGGCATTAATGACTTCACCTGGCTTGAGGCTGGCAAGCTGATCCGCGGCCACGGTGAACTCACGCAGCACGGAGGCGCCCTGGGCGCCCGCTTTAGCCAAATGGCCCGCAAGAGGTTTAGTCACACGTCTGGCCCGCTTGCTGCCAAAGGCGAGCTGGACGGCAGAATAGCCATCCGATTCAGCGGATTTGATTTGGGCCACGCGGTTGTTTGACACGTCGATTACGGTGACCGGCACTGTTTCGCCATCGTCCGTAAAAATACGGGTCATGCCAACCTTGCGACCGAGCAGTCCAAGGCTCATGTTTTCTCCGTTCCCGACTTCGATTGGCCGGGGCTAAAAATTCACTTCATTTCCCGAATTCGGGAAAGCCTTCCATTTTACTTCTGGTTTTCCATTCCCTGCAAATTCAATTCGGGAATGGTTTACATAATTTTTACTGCAGCTTAATTTCGACATCCACACCGGCCGGCAGATCAAGCTTCATTAGGGCATCCACCGTTTTGTCGGTCGGGTCCACGATATCCATCAGCCGCTGATGGGTCCGCAGCTCCATCTGGTCCCGCGATGTCTTATTCACATGGGGGCTACGCAGGATGTCAAACCGTCGGATCGAGGTCGGCAGAGGCACCGGGCCACGGACCACGGCGCCCGTGCGCTTGGCGGTATCCACGATTTCCAGGGCAGACTGGTCGATGAGTTTGTAATCAAAGGCCTTGAGCCGAATTCGAATTTTTTGCTGCATGGTTCAAATCTCCAAAGAACGCGTAAAGAACACTGGGGGAGAACTGCTGCACTCTGGCGGACTCCCCCGGGGGCCCGCCAGCGACTCGCTGAACCACCTACTCAATAATCTTCGCCACCACGCCTGCACCCACGGTGCGGCCGCCTTCGCGGATCGCAAAACGCAGGCCCTGCTCCATGGCGATTGGGGCGA
>JBILVT010000102.1:0-6141 GCA_044370275.1 Burkholderiaceae bacterium
ACGGCATGGATTCACGAATTGCTACATTGAGAGTGGATCCAAGAATCGCAGTAAGTAAATCTCGATAGGCGGCGCCGGGTTCAAGTACAACAGTAAATTCGACGTCTGATAATGAATGTGCTAGATCGGCAATCGCCAGTGCTAAATCAGTCAGGCTACCCACCCAGCGGGACTCTGCGCCCAGCAGGACCAGAATTCGCGTGCTAACTAGGCCATCTACTGAGTCATGTACAGCTTTTCCACCATTAAGTACACCATGTCGCGTGACGGTATCAATCGCATCCACCACTGTATCGCCCGTAATGCCAATCTCAAAAGCGGGAACCCCGCGTTCCCGTAGCTGCATCAGGTCTTCCTCGTTAGCAACACACTGAAATGTTGATATCGCATTTAGCAGCTTTCGATAAGAGTTTTTCTTTCCATTGGTCTGTCGTAGGCCACAATAAGACGGTGTCGCCAAGTAAATCACGGGAACGCGCCGCATAAAAGCCTGCTGAGCAGCCAGCATCGCTGGAAGCGACTCCCCCTGCACGACAAGCAGATCGGGAGGGCAGCACTCGATCTCTTTTGAGATTGCATTGGTCAGAGCCCAACTATGCTCCAGCAAATTAGCGGGGCCGGGTCCGTAGTTAAGCGCGATCTCATGATCTGGGGATAGACCAAAAATCGCACCGGTCTGCCAAATTTGTTCAGCATCATCGCCAACCTGAATCCAGCGGACCGTAACCGCACGGCCGCCTTCATTGCGCAGTCGACGTATAACTGGTGCCAGTCGAACCATTTCGGATCGTGTTCCAACAACTGCAAGGACCTGACGCATAACAACCCCCTCACTTACACTCGCAATGCGGCAAGTTTGAGTTGGGCTAGCTAGCCCAGACCCAACCATCGCGTGGAAAACTCCCTCATCTCACGGGGAAGCCACCATGCGCACGGGTAGCTTGACCGCCGGCGGTGTACCTTCAAGAAAGATTGGATCAATTTGGGCCGTAGTTACCACGAGCCCCGCCCAGGCAGAGGCGTATTCCAGCATTTCGCTCGCGCGACGTTGACGGGCTTGTATGTACTCCGACTCCGCGCGGGCAATATCCCCGCGTGTGTTCGCGCCCGCTAAAAACCCCTTGCGCACTCCCTCTGCCCGCAGGCTTGTAGCCTCTACGTGAATGCGAGTCGCATCAATTTTGATGAGACTAACGCTCACTTTAGTCATTGCGCTAATCGCCTGACTACGAAGCTTTACCAACAGGGCCTGGGCATTGGCCTGAGCCCGCCGAAACTGCGCTTCCGCCTGGGCGACCGACGCCTCTATTCCCCCCGATGTGTAAAGCGGCACACTCAGTTGAAGTCCAATGCGACTTTCATCACGAATAAAGGCGACCGTATCGTTCTCACCACGAGAAACCGAGGCATACAAATCAACTGTAGGGTGCCGCTCAGCCATCATGCGATCGCGCTCCAAACGCGCTTGATCCTCAGAGTAGCGCGCCGAGAGTAATTCAGGATTCTGTTGCTCTACAAGGCTAGCAACCTGCTGAACGGTCAGGGTGGGCAATGGGTTGGGTGCAACCGCCTCCAGCGATAGACCGACCGGAACCGCCGCCTCTGGGCCCGCCAACTCGATCAACGTTCTCTCGCTGAGTTGCAGTCTGGCAGAGGCATCCAATACCTCAGCTTGACGCTGCTGAAATCTTGAAATTTCCATTCCTAACTGATCAATCGAAATCTCGCCCGCTTGCACGCGTCGCTCCATCTCCTCCCGGATGAAGCCAGCCTGCTCGAGTGCGTACTGAGATAGCTGCAAAAGATCTCTGGCGGTCAAGACCTCGATCCAAGACATAAACACTCGTCCGAACAACGTATGCTCAGCAGCCTTCAGCGTTGCTTCGGCGCTCTGATAGGCGACTGCAGCTTGTTCGATTGCGATCAGATCCTTCTTGCGATAAATTGGCTGCCGAGCCGTGAGCGCAACGATTGACGAACTAAATCGACGCTGTGTTTCTGCGGTTCCAAGCGCGCTGCGATTTTCCTCGGTGCGGTCTGCATAAAAACTTCCCGCTGAAGCCGACACTTTTATGCCTTTTGCAGCCGAACTCATCTGGAACGCATGCCAAGAGGCCTCTTTCGAAGCGAGGCTCGCTAAATAAGTGCCATCCGATCGCCGTGCTTGCGTTACATGCTCAGCAATTAACCGCGACATTTGTGTAATCGGATCCTGCTGTAGCGGCTGCGCCGACAGTGAACGATGGAATGCAATCACCAGCATCGCAAGCAACAACGGGGCGTGTAGCGCCCGCATTTGATCAGACCGCATCAGTGCTCTCGAGCAGAAACAGCAAGTCGGTCGATAAAGGGCTTGATTAAGTACTGCATGAAAGTTCTCTCTCCCGTTTTAATCATGACCTCTGCAGGCATACCTGGCATCACCCGAAAACCGTCCACCTTTCTAAGCTCTGACGGGGAAACCACCACTTTTGCTAGAAAATAACCTTCCGGATTAGCATCGTCCGGATTCAAAAAACGATCTGCAGAAATCCACTCAACAGTCCCTTGAATCACGGGCGTGCGTACCGCCTGCAATGCACTAAACCGGACCTGAGCTGAGGCTCCGGGCATGACTTTGTCGGCGAGATACGGCCGCACCTGTGCCTCGATGGAGATCTGATCACCGTTTGGAACGACTTCCATCAGCTTAGCCCCTGCAATCACGACCGCCCCCGGTGTATTGACCCCCACTCCCATAACGCGGCCAGAGATTGGTGCACGAATAGCGGTACGCTCAAGCTCCTTGGTCAGGGCGAGAATTTGATCTCGTAATGCTTGCTGCTGTACCAAGGACTCATTGTATTTTCGCTCTAGCTCAATGAGCTGATTGCGGGGAAAAAAGCCATCGTCTGTTAAATCCCGCAGGCCCTCAAGCTGTAAGCGCAGGGCCTCTGACTGAAATCGCGTAGCCGCAAGCTGAGACTGGGCCTGTGATCGATTCGCGAGCTCTGCACTTGAGTCGAGTCGAATCAAAAGATCTCCCTCGGCAACCGGCTCGCCCTCTCGGATCAGCACTTCCTGAATCACACCGCCCCGCGGATGCTGCACGACTTTCCGTCGACCATCAACCACAACAGTACCGCTTGAAGGAACCGCTGCGTCTAAAGGAATAAACGCAGCCCATAAGGCAGCGCCTACCAGAATCATCAAAATGATCCAGAAGCCCCGCCGGACCATGATGTCCATTATTGAACCCTCTCTTCGCGGACGGGTTTTGTTGAGCGCCGTTTGATCGCCGATATCACTTCGCTTGATGGGCCAAACTCGCGAATCTGACCATCGAAGATCATCATCAGACGATCCATTAATTTGAGTAACTTCGGATCGTGTGACACTACAATCACAGTGCTTCCCCAAGACTTAGCAGCCTTGATTGTCTGAGCTAAAACCCGGTCACCAACCTCATCAAGATTGGAACTTGGCTCATCCAGGGCGATCACCACGGGTTTGCCATAGACTGCGCGTGCAAGGCCAATCAGCTGCCGCTGGCCCGCTGAGAGTGTTATGCCACCCTCACCGATCTCAGTGTCATAGCCGCTCGGGAGGCGCAGGATCATGCCGTGCATTCCGCAGGCATTGGTCGCCTCAATAATGCGCTCAGAGTTCAGTTCACCAAATCTTGCGATGTTTTCGCCAACTGTACCTCCGAATAACTCGATATCCTGCGGCAGATAGCCGATTGCGGGACCAATCTCTTCGCGTGGCCAGCCCCGAATCTCGGAGCCATCGATTCTCATTTTTCCTAAGGCAGTAGGCCAAATACCCAAAATCGCTCGCAACAGGGTCGATTTTCCTGAGGCTGAAGGGCCAATAATGCCAATCGCCTCACCAGGCTCGAATTCAAAACTTAGGCCCTTAAGAATGAATGCTCGATTCGAGGGGGCGGAGACAAAAATATTTTCAGCGCTAATGATTCCGCGAGGCCGCGGAATCGACATGCCTTTTATTGGTTCTGGATGCTCTTTCAGAAGTCGATCGAGTCTCTGCTGGCTCGATAGGCTCGCAAGCATTGACTTCCAATTCACGATCAAGGCCTCTAATGGCGCCAGCGCTCGGGTGGAAAGAATCGTCGCAGCGATCATGGCCCCGGGGGTCATCTCTCCCAAAATTGCAAGATAGGCGCCAATGCCCAGTGTTCCAGACTGAATCGTCAGCCGCATCAGTCGACTTATCCCCCCCATCGCTGAGATCTGATCGCTAACTTGACGTTGCAGCGTTCGGGCCCGTAATTGCAGCGCTTTCCATCGATTGGCCAGGGCTGGCAACATGCCTAAAGCCGTTATAACCTCAGCATTGCGTAGCTGACTTGCAGCAAGCCCCTGAGCTGCGAAGCCCATCTCCGAAGCCTGTGATAGACCTGGGCGCGCGATTCGCTCTGAAATCACCGATGTGACAAGAAGCAAAATTGAACCGAGTGTTACAAACCAGCCAACAGTAGGATGTAAGAGAAAAACCGCAACAATAAAAATTGGAAACCACGGTAAATCCATCAATGCAGATAGGCCGGTCCCAGAGAAAAACTGTCGAATTTGATTTAAATCCCAGAGGGGCTGATTGGCCTGAGCCTGTGGCGCGCGGAGTTGTCGCTGGAATGTAGAGTCATAAACGCGGGGCGTTAGCTCAGCCTCCACCGCATCACCGATTCGTGCCATTGTGGAAGCACGGGTTGCCTCTAAGAGGCTCACAAAAATAAACAGCCCCAGCAGCAGCCCACTTAAGGCAATTAGTGTCGTGATGTTTTGGCTCGTTAAGACCCGGTCGTAGATCTGAAGC
Organism: Burkholderiaceae bacterium; assembly: GCA_044370275.1. Classification (GTDB taxonomy): domain Bacteria; phylum Pseudomonadota; class Gammaproteobacteria; order Burkholderiales; family Burkholderiaceae_A; genus Lacustribacter. The sequence continues at coordinate 4,816 of JBILVT010000102.1, forward strand.
ATGTAGATCGCGGGGCTCAGATAAAGAAGATTAATCACCCCGGAAAAGAATAATGCTGAGGCGATAGCACGACGGTGGCGCAACAGCGCCGAAAAAACCGCTCCTGAAGGAAGTTCCCGAAGCAAAGGAACCGCCGCCCCTTGCGGGGCGGCGACGTGGTCCGATGAGACCATCCTAGATCAGCTCGAGATTGTTGTTATAGTCAAGAAGGTTCTTGACACCCTCGATTGCCTGGCTGCCTGCCTGAAACTCGATCATGCCGTCGTTCTCGAGATCAACTGGCATTCCAGATAGCGCCTCGGTAACCCATTCCTTGATCTGGGCCTCGGTAAACCGGTAGGTCACGTCCTCGGCTTGGGTATTGAGCACCGCCGCTACGGCTTGTCGCGCCAGGGCAGCCTCGGCACCCCCCGTTAGCTCCAAGGCCTGCTCCATAGAAATATCCTGCTGACTGACAAATTTTTCCTTACCTTTTCCGGGAGACTTAACCATCCATTTCAGGCCGGATTGCTGACTGCCGAAGAAAAAGTTTTCAAAGCTTGTGGTGGTGGAAATCCCGTCCCAATCTCCGGGGTGATTCTTCCAATAGCCCGGTGAGAGCCCCTCGAAAGCAACCTCAACCAGGCTCACCTCTTCCGAGGAGGTCACGGGATCGGTCTGATCACTATCGGCCGTAGCTGTATTTCGAATGTAGTAAGTTTCCGGGGTCTCCAGGGCGGCATCGAAATCGGCCTGTGTAACCGTGTATTCGCCAGTCCAGATCCAAGTCTCATCGACTTCGAGTAGCCCATCGCCATCATCTCCATCAATGACACCATCTTGATCGGCATCATTACTGAGGGAATCTTCGATGAGGGTATCCTCGAGCGTTACATCGGTTAGCGTAATATTTCCCGTGTTTGATACGCTAATCGTGTAAAGAATCTTGTCGCCTACCTCGTCGACGCTTTCGACATTGGCCTGCTTCAGGACACTGAGCTCTGGGTCATAGAGAATTCCGACCGCATAGCTGGCTGTCACCGCATCGGTCTGATCGCTATCGGCCTGGGCTGTGTTATCGATGTCATCGTCTCCACCTCCACGTGTATCAAAGTCCTCCTGGGTGGCCATGTAGCTGGCTTCAAAGGACTCAGAGCCGCCTGGGGCCAGCGAGTCGATGGTCTGCGTTAGGCCCGACAGTGGATCGGTCACCACCACATTGGTCAGGGCCACATTGCCGCGGTTTTCTACCGTTACGGTGTAGACGATTTCATCGCCGGAGGCGGTAACTTGCGAGACATTGGCGGTTTTGGTGATCCACAACTCCGGCAAGCGTAGCAACTCCAC
>JBILVT010000103.1:0-6121 GCA_044370275.1 Burkholderiaceae bacterium
TGCTCTCAAGAAGTCCTGCGCTTAGCCCGCAGGCTTCTGGCACAAGGGGTTGCCGCAACATCCCTTGCGCGGCTGGTCAGCCACTTAAACGATAGCCTCACCCGCAGAGTGATTCAGCTTACCGAGGCGCAAATGAAGGATCAGCTGGGGCCGCTGCCGCCGTGGGCCTGGCTGGCGTTGGGCTCCGAGGGCCGGGAAGAGCAGACCGTGGCCACCGATCAAGACAACGCGATCATTTTCGATGCCGATGGCCCAGCGTATCGGCAGCGGTTCATGGGGCTTGCTGCGGCAATCAATCAGGGATTGGCCGATATCGGTTTTCCGCTTTGCAAGGGCGGCGTGATGGCCATGAACGAGAAGTGGTGCAAAAGTGCGGCCGAATGGCGCGACAGTCTGAGCGCGTGGATGCGCTCTCCGCAGCCCGAGGCCCTGCTGGATGCGAATATCTTTCTTGATTTCCGCGGCCTTTATGGCGAAGTGCAGCTCGCAGACGCGTTGCGCAAGTGGCTATCCGATCAGGTGGAGGGCCATCAGCTTTTTCTACGCGCGCTTGCGCAAGATGCGGTGCGCGATGAGGTTGAGGGCTTAACGCGTAATGGCGTTCGGGTGAGCCTAGCCCGCGCGCTGCGAAAGCGTGGCTATCAGGTGAATTGGCTTGCACCCGCGCGGCTGGAGATGAAGCGGGGCGGTACCGCGCCCGTGGTGGTTTTTGCCCGCGTGCTGGCTTTGGCAAAAGGCATTTCGCAGACCTCAACCGATGAGCGGCTGCAGGCCTTGGTTGAGCGGCAGTCGATGAGTGCAGCCGAATCACAGCAGATGCGGGATGCATTTAATGTGCTGCAGCGTTATCGGCTGCGCGCGCAGCTGGAGTTCGCCAGCCGCGCTGAGCACCAGGAGCAAGGCGGGGTTTCGCCGAACCTTCTGCAATTAGACAGCCTGAATTCGCACGAAATTGAGCGGCTCTCCGAGGCCCTCTCGCATTTAGGCGGCCTGCGCGCGCGGCTTGAAATGGATTTCTTGCGCGGCTAAAGCAGCTGAAAACACAGGATGGTCACGACCGTGGGCGCTGATGCAGCCGCGAGTAGACCAAGGGGGTTAATGTTTTCATCCTCGAACTGCCGCCGCAGTATGGCCGCACCCGCCGGATTGGGCGCATTGGCAATGATGGTCAGCCCGCCGCCAGTGACTGCACCCGCAACCAAAGCATATTTAAATTCTTCGCTAAGTCCCTCGACGAGCGATCCGAGATAGGTAAGCGCTGCGTTATCGGTGATCGCAGTCAATGCTGTCGCGCCGTAGTAGACCGCGGTGGGACTCATATTCGACAGCAGCGGCTGCAGCCACCAGGCCTGCATGCCGCCTAACACCACCAGGCCGGCAAGGAAAAACGCCACCATCAGGCCCTCGCGCAGAATCAGGCGCTCCTGAAATTGCGGATAAGCGGTCGCAATTCCCATAAACAATAAAAAGATACCCAAGAAAATCGGTGGATGATGCGCAAAGAGCACCACGCCAGCGATCATCAGCAGGTGCAGGCCAATCATGGTAACGGGAATGGATTCTTTTCCTGACTCTGCGGCTGCGAGCGCCTCACGAATTTCAGTATCTGCTTTTTTCAGATAGTCACGGTAAAGCCAAGTTACCACCGCACCATTTATAAAAACTGCGATCGCTGACTTCCAGCCGAAGTGGGTCAGCATGTAAACCGTATCCCACTGCCATTTTGCCGCGACCATGAGCACGGGAGGTGCTGCGAAATGGGTCAGCGTGCCACCAATTGAGACATTGACAAAGAGCGCACCAATCGTGGCGTATTTAAAACTCGTGGGAGTGTGGCTGCGAAAGTAGGGCAGCAGCATTAACGCAGCCAGTGTCATCGCGGCGGGCTCAGTAATAAACGAGCCCAGTAGCGGCACCAGGGTGAGCAGCAGAAAATACCGAGCCGCGCCAGCGGAAAGCGGCAGCACACGACCCACGGAACTCACCAGCCCGCGGGCGCTCTCCATCACGGGCCGGCTGGCGGCAATCACCATAATGGCGAAAACGAATAACGGCTCAGTGTAGTTTCGTGTATCGACATATTCAACGGCAGGCTGAAAGCCTTCCGCAAACATCATCCAGCCAAACAAAATAATGGACCAGAATCCGAAGACGGCTTCGACTTCACCCAGTAGGTGAAAGACTCCGTGGTGGCTTGGATAACGATGGGCGAGCCGCTCAAAGAGCTTGGCAGAGAAGGTATGGAGCACGGCAACGGCAAAAATCGCTGCGGCAACATATTGTGTCGTTTCTGACATCTGGCTCCCCTTTAAGAATTTTGCGTTCGATCAGGATTTCAAAGCATTCCTGTCTCGCTGCGCTTTGGCCGATTGTAAACTGGCTACCCTATGCGAATTCAATTTGCCTCAGATCTGCATTTGGAATACCTCAATCGACGGTTTCCGGATTTCGTGCGCGTATCCCGACTCGGCAGCGCAGAGGCTGACCTGCTCATTCTTGCTGGCGACATTCACGTCGATACCCACATGGTTGAGAAGTTCGGCCGCTGGGAGATTCCCGTGCTGTATGTGCCGGGCAATCATGAGTTCTACGACACGGCTATTCATCCGCAAGTTGAAAGAATTCGTCTCGCGGCGCGCGACTCTGCAATGCAGGTGTTGTTTCGTGATCAATATGTGTTTGGGGGGGTTCGTTTTTTGGGCTGTACTTTGTGGACAAATTATCAACTCATGGGCAAGGGCGGCCGTCAGCTCGCGTCTATGCTGGCCAGTGAGGCCCGGATCGCAGATCACCGAAAAATTATGGGTATCGACAAGCTGGGGGAGGGCTTCTCGGCCCAGCAGGCGTTTGAGCAGCATCAATGCGATCGCGCATGGCTTGAGTCAAAACTTAATGAGCCCTTTGCAGGCAAGACTGTTGTTATTACTCATCATGCACCCTCGCGAGGCAGCGTTCACCCCCGATTTCGTGGCGACCCCTGCAATGCGGCCTTTGTGTCAGATCTGGATGATCTCGTGGAGAAGGCCGATATCTGGATTCATGGCCATGTGCACGACAGTTTTGATTACCAGGTCGGTAAATGCCGCGTGCTGGCTAATCCAGGCAGCTACGCCACAACCATCGGCAAGGTGAAGTCACCGGAGCAGCTGGATTACGAAAATCCGCTCTTCGATCCCGCAAAGACCATCGAGATTACGACGTGATGCGTTGGCGGCCCGTGAGCGGCTGGGGCGCCTCGCCGGACTGAGGGCTAAAATGCGGCCTGCAGTCTCTGCCCGGATGATGAAATAGGTAGACATACAGGACTTAAAATCCTGGGGCGCAAGCCGTGCCGGTTCGATTCCGGCTCCGGGCACCACGGATCTTTTTGGATTTACTCGCTAAAAGTAAATTTCTTAAAAATCAACCACTTAGCTTTCCAATTTTCCTCCCAAAACGCATAGTCGAAGACGTTTTTTACGACAAAAACGACGTACCGGGCGATATTTGGCCGACTGAAATTTTGCTCAGTCGGCCGCGACCTTCCCTTGATAAAAAGGGCCACACGGCCCACTTCAGGTTTGCAGTAGCGACTCGAGGCTGCGGCGCGGGCTCGGTCCATGCGATTCGGTTGCAAATCCAACGCGTGCGAGCATCTGTAGTGTTGCGCCGGACGCACCGAGACCTAGAGCTTTATGTATCGCCTCGCGCGGGCCGCGCATCTCAGAGAACTCCTGCAGCGCTTGTGATAGCGGGTGCATATCTACACCCGCTGTCGTGGCCAGCAGGTGGGCACGCACGTAGGCACGACCAGAGGCCACCTGCGTCGGTCGCGTATTGTCAGGACTGGCAAGCCAAAAAAAGCCACTGCCCGTTTCGAAAGGCAGCCAGCGGTCCATCACGCGCTGCAGCGTTTTCTGACCCCTTGCGGGTACTTCCATTGGATCGAACAGGCCGACTGTGTGCAGGGCCCGAACCATCGGGTTATTCAGGCTGATGCCATCTGGGTTTGCAGCGATAGCCGACGGCCCGATGCGCATCAGGTAGGCTGATTCGAGCCAGGTGCGCGCCGTGGTTGCTTCGATCTCGTAAGCTTCTCGGGTTATGCGGCGGATAGGATCCATGGCTGCCGCACCAGTCTCTACGCCGCTTCGGAGGCCGAACCGACCGGCTGTCGTGGCCCATTCGCGCACAAGCGCCTCCGGTAGCGTGCGATCGTTGGCATAAGCGCTCTTGCGCGTATGCCGCCGCACGATCTGGGCGAACAATGGGTCAGCCGGCGCACTGTTCGGCTCACCCAGCACGAGTGTCGCCACGCGGGTGCCTTTGGGTAGCTCCTGGTCCGCGGGTATTCCGCTCGGAAAGAGAATGACCTTTACCGAAATGCCGCGTTGGGCAGCGGCAATCACGGCCAGTTCAATAAAAGCGCCGAATCCAATCAGGATCTGGCGTCCAAACGGATCGGTCTCGGGGAGGAGTCGATCACCATCGCATATGAGATGAATACGCCCGGATTCGCGTAGATCGGCGATCCAAGGCTGGCGATTGTGTGGGTTAGGAGCAAGCAGTGCATGGGCAAGCATGAAACGTCGCGTTTCGGTCTCACGCTCGGGGTTGCGCCAGGGTTGTATGGCGGCTTCTGGGAATTCACTGCTGCAGCCGGTCAGCGATGCCGCGGCCGCGAGCACAACTCCGCCACCCATAAGACAAATGAAGGACCGACGGCCGAAGACTGTCTCGCCACCGCTCGCAAAGGATCGCGTTGATGTGTTCGTTGAAGTTTTTCGTTCCATCTCTATCTCCATGTCCAAAGCCCCGCATTGGGAGCGCGTCAGGGGGGGGGTCGAGAGGAGTATTGTGCGAACAATCCTGTATGTACACAATTGATTATTTTTCAATTTCTGAATTTCATTTATGAATAACTTGTTTGACTGGTCCTTAGTGCGCTCATTTCTAGCCGTACTTGAGCAGGGGAGTTTGCTTGCCGCCGCACGTCATCTGCAATCGAGCCAGCCCACCATTGGCAGGCATATAGCTGAGCTTGAATATCAGCTTGACCTCGTTCTCTTCGATCGGACCGGACGGGGCCTGTTACCTACGGAGGCGGCACTTCGTCTGGCCGAATCCGCGCGCATCATGCAGAGTGGGGCCGAACAGCTTTCGCGTAGTCTGGCGAGCTCTGGTCGCTCTAAGTCAGGAACAGTGCGCATCACCGCCAGCCAACCCGTCGCGTGCTATGTGCTCCCGCCTTTGCTGGCACAAATGCGCTTGACCCTGCCCGAAGTTCAAGTGGAGTTGGTGGCCAGCAATTCCGTAAGCAACCTACTCCGACGCGAGGCTGACATCGCAGTGCGCATGGTTCCGCCGGAGCAGGCCACGGTAATTGCGCGACGCGTGGGAAAAGTGGCGCTCAAGGCATGTGCCCATCAGGATTATCTGCGTCGGCGCGGCATACCGCGCCAACCGAAAGATCTGCTGTCCCATGACCTTATTGGTGGCGACCGCAATGAAGAGGTCCTCAAAGGCTTTACCGCACAGGGTCTGAAGGTTGACCGGGAAAATTTCGCGTTTCGAACTGACGACTTGATCGTTGTATGGCAGGCGGTCCGCGCCGGATTGGGGGTGGGCTTTGTCAGCGAGCACCTGATAAGAACAGAGGCGGCGGTCGTACCCCTACTGCCGAAGCTGAAAATTGAACCGTTGCCGGTCTGGCTGGCTGTCCACAAGGAGATCGGGACCAACAAGCGAATCAGGGCGGTCTATGATTTTTTGTCAGAGGCTTTACCAGGGGTGATTTGACCGCTGCCGCCTAATGAGCCCGATTAAGCATCCGATTACGGCGCAGCTGGCAGGAACGAACCCACAAACCCTCGATTCGTAGCTATCACGCTATTACTCAGCGCGTTTCGCTCAAGCGGAAAAAACTTCCCCTAGCTTGGGGAGGGTAGACGGGTCTAAAATCAGCCTGCGATGCCGCGTTTCGGAATCGAACTGAAGAAAAGTTGTCGGCCGAATCGGGCGACAAAAACCCCGGAAGGCGCTTGTGGCCTAGATTTTCGAAATCGGCTCCGGGCACCATTCAAAAAGCCCCCCGAATCGCGTTGTCTACGTCACGCAGGCCCTTAACTCGCGCTCAGGCCTG
>JBILVT010000107.1:0-5916 GCA_044370275.1 Burkholderiaceae bacterium
AGCCTCATTTCTTGCTGTTGCGTGTGGCACGACCTCGGCTCCCCTCAATCCTGCTTATCGGGCCGATGAATTCGAGTTTTATCTCTCCGACCTTAAGGCCAAGGCGTTGATTGTCGAAAAAGGCAGCGATACCCCTGCCATTGAGGTGGCCAAAAAGCTTGGCGTGATGCTGCTGGAGTTGGTGCCAACGCCGGCCCAGGGTGCGGGCAGCTTTATGCTAGAAAACCAGTCTGCAAAGAAGATGCGTCTAAAGCAGGGCGGCTGGGCTCAGCCAGATGACGTCGCCTTGATTCTTCACACCTCGGGCACAACCTCGCGGCCCAAGATTGTTCCCCTATCCCATCGCAATGTGGCCGTCTCCGCTGGCAATATTGCGCAGACTTTGGCCTTTACCCGGCAAGATCGTGGTCTAAACATCATGCCGTTATTTCACATTCACGGACTGATTGCCGCTACCTTGGCGCCACTCTCTGCAGGCGGCTATCTGTTTTGTACGCCAGGATTTAACGCGCTGAAGTTTTTTGGCTGGATGGAGGAATGCAAGCCCAATTGGTATACCGCCGTGCCAACCATGCACCAGGCTATTCTTTCGCGTGCAGCGCAGAATAAAGCGACCATTGATAAGTACCCGCTGCGCTTTATCCGCTCTTCTTCCTCATCATTGCCCACCCAGGTGATTCGTGAGATCGAAGAAGTCTTCAAGGCGCCGATGATTGAGGCCTACGGCATGACCGAGGCCTCGCACCAGATGTGTAGCAACCCGCTGCCACCCAAAGTGCGAAAGCCCGGATCGGTCGGACTGGCCGCTGGGCCTGAGGTGGGCATCATGGATGAACACGGCAAGCTGCTCGCAAAAGGCAGCACCGGCGAGATTGTGATTCGTGGCGATAACGTAACCGCCGGTTACGAAAATAACCCCCAGGCCAATGCCTCTGCGTTTACCAAGGGCTGGTTTCGCACCGGCGATCAGGGCGTGATGGATGCGGAAGGCTACGTCACACTGACAGGCCGTCTGAAAGAAATCATTAACCGCGGTGGTGAGAAAATTTCACCGGTCGAGGTCGACGAAGCCCTGATGGATCATCCCGCAGTCATGCAGGTTGTGACCTTTGCTGTGCCCCACGACAAGCTTGGCGAGGAAGTTGGCGCCGCAGTGGTGTTACGTGAGGGCATGACTGCGACCGAGCAGGAGATTCGTGCTTTTGTCGCGACCAAGCTCGCAGACTTTAAAGTGCCGCGGAAGCTGGTCATTGTTCCCGAGATTCCTAAGGGCGCAACCGGTAAGCTTCAGCGCATTGGCATGGCACAAAAGCTTGGCCTTGCCTGAAGCATGACTGAACTGAAGATCTAGACGCGTGGCGCAGTCGCAACTTAAAGTCTCCGTACAGACCCAGTATCTGGCCGAGCAGTCATCGGCAGAGGACGGGGTCTATACGTTTGCCTATTTCGTCACCATCGAAAACACTGGCGAAATCGCTGCCCAGGTGATTGCACGGCATTGGATTATCGAAGATGCCAGTGGCGCCAGGCAGGAAGTCAAAGGCCTGGGCGTTGTCGGTCAGCAGCCACTGATTCAGCCTGGCGCATCGTTTTCTTATAACAGCGGCACCCGGATATCTAGCCCTGTCGGCAGTATGCATGGCACGTATTTCTGTGTTGCCGATGACACCACTTTTTTTGAGGCGGAGATTCCGGTTTTTGTGCTGAAGGCGGAAGGCCCAGAGACCACGGTGGGCGCCTCGAGCATGCTGCATTAGTCAGGCCGGTGATTTAGTGCTCGAAACCTGGTTGCGAGATCGGTGGAGCTTGATTGAGCAGCCGTCGAATCTCGGGAATTAATTCTCCCGCAGTGATACCGATCATTCCGCCAAGGCGCGTTGTTAAATGCTCGGCTGCCTCGCCGTGCAGGCGAGTGCCAGTGAGTGCCGCCTGCATGGGGCTGCATCCCTGCGCGATCAGTGCGCCGATCAGGCCGGCGAGTACATCCCCCGTTCCCCCGGATGCCAATGCGGCATTGCCAGTGACGTTTTCGTGAAGCATTCCATCGGTGCTGGCAATCAATGTGTGATGGCCTTTTAAAACGGTGATGGCATTCAGTTGCTGTGAGAGCTGCATTGCGGTGGACACCCGATTCGCCTGAACATGCTGTGCGGAGGAATTCAGGAGTCGGCCGGCTTCACCAGGATGGGGTGTGATCACTGTGGGCGCGCGTCGCCGTGCGCATTGGCGCGCAAGCGCTGGATCCTGCGCAACGAGATTGAGCGCATCGGCATCGAGCACGATCGGTGAATTACAGGACATGAGGCCCTGGAGTATTTCTAGCGCCTCATCGGATGTACCTAGGCCCGGGCCCATCAGCCATGTGGTGATTGGCCTGCTGGCATGTGACCGAACATCGATCACCATGATCTCGGGCTGAAGAGCGTCAACGACAAATCCATCCGCCAGGCTGAGCCGAGCGACCACGATACGGCCTGCGCCGCTATACAGCGCGCAGCGTGCGCTTAAAACCGCGGCTCCGACCATGCCTGGGCTACCACCCAGGATGGCCAGTGTTCCATGGTCAGCTTTATTGGATTCGGGGTCGCGCTGAATCAGAGACACGACGCGATTATTCTCCGCGGATCGACTGATGCGTGCACACTCCGCGGCAGCCCTAGGATTTCAGGGCGGCTTTGATCTGCTCGAGTGCTGTGGGATCCTCTAGCGTCGTCAGGTCACCCGAGTCACGGCCTTCTGCCAGCGCCTGCATGGACCGCCGCAGCAGTTTTCCAGAACGCGTCTTGGGCAGCAGGGTGACGAAATGCACACGTGATGGTCGGGCGATCGCGCCGAGCTCTTTGTCCACGGTGGCCATGATGGCCTTTTCCTCTGCTTTGCGCCCATCGGCAGTCTGAATGGGCGCTTGATTTTTAAGCACACAGAATGCCAGTGGCATTTGGCCTTTCAGTTGATCGGCAACACCCACCACAGCGACCTCGGCGACATTAGGATGAACCTGAATTGCTTCCTCGATTTCACGGGTACCGAGCCGATGGCCGGCGACATTGATTACATCATCGGTGCGGCCCAGAATGAAGTAGTAGCCATCTTCATCACGCGTTGCGTAATCAAAAGTGGAATAGTATTTTTTACCGGGTACTGCGGTGAAATAGGTTTTTACAAATCGCTCATCATCCCCCCAGACGGTCTGCAGGCATCCCGGAGGAAGCGGCGGCACCGCGCAGAGCATTCCTTTTTCATTGGCACCGACTTCTTCAAACGTGGATTCATGAATCAGTCGCAGGTCATAGCCGTAGCAGGCAAAGCTGGGGCTGCCAAATTTTGTCGGTGTGTCCTCGATCCCGTGTTGGGCGGCCATAATCGGCCAGCCAGTCTCGGTCTGCCAGTAGTTATCGATAATTTTCACGCCACCTAATGCCTCGGAGATCCACTTGGCGGTCGGCTCATCCAGCGGCTCGCCAGCCAAAAATAGACGCCGCAGCGACTTGGTGTTGTGCTGGGTCATGAATTTTAGATCTTGTTTTTTCAATACCCGGGCTGCTGTGGGCGATGAGAACATGGTGCTCACACCGAAGCGCTCCACGATGCTCCACCAGATGCCCGGATCGGGCAGGGTGGGCATGCCCTCATAAACGATTGTGGTCGAGCCGTTGATCAGCGGTCCATAGACGATGTAGGAATGGCCCACCACCCAGCCGATGTCAGAGGTGCAGAAGAAGACTTCCCCCGGCTTGGTATCAAAGATGGCCTTCATTGAGGTTGCAAGCGCGACTGCGTAGCCTGCTGTATCGCGCTGCACGCCTTTGGGCTTACCGGTGGTGCCTGAGGTATACAGAATGTAAGAAGGGTCGGTCGCCAGCATGGCCTCACAGGGCACGGAGGCACTCAGATGCGCTTTGCGAAGGGTGGCATAGTCGACATCACGGCCCTGGACATTGGTCATGGGCGCAAGCCCACGGTCGATCAACAGCACTTTAGCCGGCGGCTTTTCAGCGAGCCGGCAGGCCTCGTCGACCAGGTGTTTATACGGCACCTCTTTGCCGTTACGCATGCCCGCATCGGCAGAGATCATGACCACGGGCTGGGCATCATCGATGCGCGCTGCCAGTGACGGAGCAGCAAATCCGCCGAAGACCACCGAATGAATCGCGCCGATTCGTGCACAAGCGAGCATGGAAAAAATCGCCTCAGCAATCATAGGCATATAAATCAAAACACGGTCGCCGCGCTTGACCCCTAGAGATTTGAGAATAGAGGCTATCGCCTGCACCTCTTGATGCAATTCCTTGTAGTTATAGGTTTTCTCTTGCTGGGTCTCGGTCGAGATATAGACCAGGGCCGGCTGGTCGGCGCGGCTCGCGAGGTGCCGGTCGACTGCGTTGTGGCAGAGATTGGTCTTGCCGCCAACATACCAGCGGGCAAATGGCGGGTTGGAGAAATCAAGAATCTTTTCAGGCTTTGCGAACCAGTCGATGTTGGCGGCCTGTTCGGCCCAGAAGGATTCGCGGTCTTCGATGGAGCGCCGGTGAAACGCAGCAACTTTAGTGGTCATGATGTTCTCCTTTTGAGTGCTGAGCCGGGGACATGAATCCAGCCGTGCATCAGAATACGTGCGCTGCGGCTCATGATGGCCTTGGTCACGGTCCATTGGCCATCGATCAACTGTGCCTGTGCGCCTACGCGCAGGGTCCCAGAGGGATGGCCAAAGCGGATTGCCTCTCGGCTGCCGCCGCCAGCTGCTAAATTCACGAGGGTGCCGGGAATCGCGGCTGCGGTGGCGATCGCGACCGAGGCGGTTCCCATCATGGCGTGATGCAGTTTGCCCATAGAGAGCGCGCGCACCAGCAGATCAATCTCCGCGGCTGGCACGTGCTTGCCGCTTGAGGCGGTGTAGTCCTGGGGCGGTGCTACAAAGGCGATTTTTGGCGTGTGCTGTCGGGCTGCTGCCTCGGCGAGGTCACGGATGAGCCCCATGCGCATGGCGCCGTGGGCACGCAGGGCCTCGAACATAGCGAGCGCCTTTGAATCATTGTTGATTTGATCTTGCAGCTCTGTGCCGGTGTAGCCGATATCCTTCGCATTGACAAAAATGGTTGGTATGCCGGCATTGATCATGGTGGCCTTCAGCGACCCAAGCCCGGGTACCTCGAGGTGATCGATCAGGTTTCCGGTGGGAAACATAGCGCCACCGCTCGCATCGTCGCCTTCATCGGCGGGATCAATGAATTCAAGCTGAACCTCTGCCGCCGGGAAAGTGACCCCGTCCAATTCAAAGTCACCGGTCTCTTGGACTTCACCCGCGACAATTGGCACGTGGGCAATGATGGTTTTATTGATATTGGCCTGCCAGATTCGTACCGTGGCGATGCCATCGTGCGGCACGCGGCTTGAATCGAGAAATCTATTACGAATGGCGAAAGGTCCGACCGCCGCAGAGAGGTTTCCGCAGTTTCCACTCCAGTCAACAAAAGCCTTATCAATAGCGACCTGGCCAAAGAGGTAGTCCACGTCGTGATCAGGCCGCTGGCTCTTGGAGAGAATCACTGATTTGCTGGTACTCGAGGAGCCATTACCCATACCATCAATTTGCTTGCCATAAGGATCCGGGCTGCCGATGGCTCGCAACAAAATCGCATCCCGCTCAGGGCCGGGCACCTGCGCAGCGGCAGGAAGATCGGTCAGCGAGAAAAAGACCCCCTTGCTTGTTCCGCCGCGCATGTAGGTTGCGGGAATTTTGATTTGAGGAAGCGGATGCATTGCAAAGACCCAGGCTGTGTTGATGAAAAGGCCAGCAGGCAGTTTAGGCCGCTTTTTTGGCCTCAAGAAAATCCTGTGCAAAGCGTTGCAGCACACCGCCAGCTTCATAAATTGAGACTTCCTCGGCAGTATCGAGCCGGCAGGTGACGGGCACTT
>JBILVT010000021.1:0-20397 GCA_044370275.1 Burkholderiaceae bacterium
TGTGGCATGGGCAGTGCCGCTTCAGTTGGGCGACCACTTTCGGGGCTTCCCGGTGGTGGGTACCACGCCCATGTTTTTCTCTAAAGTGGGCGGGCCATCGGGCCTTGGCTTCTCAAGTGGCGGCCCCTTTGCAAAGCTTTTCGATGTCGTTATTGGCGCTGAGGTTGCCGCCAAGTCGGGCCTGTCCGTTGGCAGCAGCATTACCCTGACTCACGGGGGCAAGGGCAGCTTGGCCGAAGATCATTCCGACACGCCTTTTTCCGTTGCCGGCGTGCTGCGCAGAACGGGCTCACCAATTGACCGATCGGTGCTGATCTCACTGGCTGGATTTGAGGCCATGCACATCGGCTGGGAATTCGGCTCAAAGCCCAAGCAATCGGCCTTGGCGATCCCGCCGGATCCCCTGCGGCTTGAGCCCTCACAAGTCACGGCGGTCTTAATTGGCCTTGAGTCAAGGACCCAGATCTTCTCTGCCCGACGCGCAATCGAATCGCTGGGAATGGGTACGCTGATGGCCATTTTGCCGGGGGCAACCCTCGATGAGCTCTGGCAAGCCTTCGGCGTAATTGAAGCCACGTTATCGATTATCGGCTGGCTTGTTCTTGCCTCAGCGCTATTGGGAATTTGCGCAACACTGCTGCTCTCGATTGCCTCACGGCGCAAAGAATTTGCCGTGTTGCGGGCACTGGGGCTGAGTCCCGCAGGAATCACGAGGCTGATTCTCTTGGAGTCCTTATGGGTCAGCCTCGCAGGAATTGTGATCGGCTGGATCGTGCTTCAGATTCTTATTGCAACGCTTGGCCCCTGGGCCGCCCAAGAATTTGGAATATCCCTGCAACTGCGACCGCTTGATTCCCAGGGCTGGCTTGCGCTTGGCCTGGTGCTCGGGCTCACCCTTTTGGCAAGCCTAGTGCCGGCCTTGAGGGCAATGGGATACTCCCTACACGATGGCCTGCATCCCCCAGTCACCTGAGCAGTCAATGATCGAGCCATGATCCACAGATTCCATCGTCTTTTATCGCTGATTTTTCTAGCTGCCTTGATCGGCCTGCAGCCCTGGGCCATCTCAGCCCAGCCTGCAGCGCCCATTAAAACCATCACCTGGGATGACCTGCTGCCAACCCACTGGGCCAACGAGATCAAGCTTCAGATGGCAGCAATCGGTCGCCTGGGATTTTTGGTCGATGGTTCAGAGCAAGCTAACGAGGCCATGCAGCAGCTTCGAAAAAAATGGGATAACGCACCCATTGATCCGACCCACATTAACTCAGCAATCCGCATTGCTGGATATGTTGTCTCCCTGGATGCAAACCGCAAACAGATTTCAGAGTTTCTTCTTGTGCCTTATTTCGGAGCCTGCATTCATCTGCCGCCGCCTCCGGCAAACCAGATCATTCTGGTGAGATTAAAAAAACCGACATCTAAGCTCGCGTCGATGGATACCGTCTGGGTCCAGGGGACACTTCGCGAGGCACGGGTAGACACAGGGCTTGCGGTCACCGGCTATACCCTGGAAGGTTCAATCAGCGAGCCTTATTCGGCAAAGAATTCGTTACGATCGAAGTAATCGCAGCGATTCAGTTTGGCGCCACTAACCGCAGCCTATCGCGGCTCTAAACGAAAGAGTTTGCCGTCCGGCGCATCGGTCAGCAGATAAATTAATCCGTCTGGCCCAACGCGTACATCTCGGATACGGCCGATCTGATTCACCAAGAGCCGCTCCTCAGCAACAATCCGCTCGCCATCAAGTACAAGGCGCACGAGCGACTGGCCCCTGAGGGCGCCAACGAACAGGCTGCCATGCCACTGCGGAAATACTTTTCCAAAGTAAAAAGCCATTCCCGATGGTGCAATGGAGGGCACCCAGACATGCAAGGGCTGCTCCATTCCTGCTTTCTGGCTGCCCTCTCCAATGCGCGTGCCCGTGACATAGTTGACACCATAGGTGATGGTGGGCCAGCCATAGTTGCGGCCGCCGCGAATGATATTGACCTCATCACCGCCCTGCGGGCCATGCTCGTGGGTCCACAACTCACCGGTCACGGGATGGATCGCAGCCCCCTGAATATTCCGATTTCCTCGGCTGAAAGCTTCGGGCATAAGGCCCGGACGGCCGCGAAACGGATTGTCAGCAGGAATCCGCCCGTCATCGTGTAGCCGTATCACTGAACCGGCGTGGTCATTAGGCCTCTGAGCGCGCTCCTGCTCGCCACGATCACCGAGGGTGAGATAAAGCATGCCCTGACGATCAAACACAATCCGACCCCCGAAGTGCCGCCCGCCACGCGATTTTGGCTGCATGGAAAAAAGCCTCTCGCTGTCAATTAGACGATCTTCTTTTAATCGTGCACGCAAGAGCGCAGTCCCGCTTCCCGCAGCCCTTGGGCCTTCCGTGTAAGAGATGTAAATCCAACCGTTTTTAGTAAATTCCGGATGGACCGCAATGTCCAACAGGCCACCCTGGCCCTCGATTACCAGTGTATTGGGAAGGCCAGCAATGGGTGGCGAGAGTTGCGAAAAATCACGCGATAGCTTTCGCAGACTTCCTTCGCGCTCAGTAATCAAGATCTCACCCGAAGGCAGCCATGCCAGCCCCCAGGGGTGCTGAAGCCCATCGGCGAGCAGCCGAACAGAGAACCCGTTTGCAGAGACTGCTGGCCGAACCAGATCTTTCGACTGTGTCGTTGCCCCCGCCGGCGGCAGACCCGCCAAAAATAGTGCGAGGCCAATCATACTCATCAGGCTGATGGCCCGCCGATTCAGTATCGCGACATTGTTCAACAGTTGAATCATGGGTTCTATAATGATCGTTAACAAGTAAATGATTGCAATTTTTTCATATGGGCAGCCCATTCAACCAAAGCCCGCACGCGGAGAGTAGGCATCGCTCTCATCGCCGGCAGGCAATCGCGAGCTTAATACTGGCAATGCTTTGCCCGGCCGCCGTTGCCCAAAAGATTCCACTCGCGATTGGCCAGCAGTTTCAGCCGCCGGCCCTGACCCTGTTGGATGGCACGCCAGTGGACTGGCCGCGCCTGCAGGGTAATCTCCTCATACTTGAATTCTGGGCATCCTGGTGCCCATTTTGTGCACGGCAGAACCCGCTTCTAGATCGCTTCTATCGTGAGCATAAATCTCGCGGCCTGGAAGTCATCACGATCAGTCTTGATAAAACCAAAGACTCTGCGGTGGGATATATGAAAAAAGGGGGCTATGCCTTCAAAGCTGCAATGGCCAACGAGGCCTGGACCGCAATTTATCGCCAACGCCAAGGTCTGCCGCAGGTTTTTGTCATTGATCGCCGCAATCAAATTGTGGCCATTGAGGTGCGAGAAATGATGGAGGAAGATATCCGGGAGCTCGCTAGATTCCTCTGATCGGCAGGACTACGATTTAAATTTGCAAGGAAAAAGTAGTGATCGCGCCTGACCTCCAGTGGACCCCACTCGATTCAGGAACCGCATGCCAATGATCCGCCTGAGAATCCGAGGGCTCGGATGCAATGGTATGAATCACATCAGCACCCGTACTTTCACTGCGGGTCTGGGGTGTGCCATAAAACAGTGTCGGCGAATGCGCATCGCTCGAAAATCGAAAGGCCCAGACCTCTTGCCCATCGGTGACAGCCAGCGATATGCGAAGCGGCTCCTCAACGCCGGACCGTTGCATCACACGAAGTACTTCCCGGCAGGCCCGCTCCATTGCCCCCCGTGGATCATCAATCAAACCGCTACTTAAAGCGACGAGAAATAGTGCCTCGCTATCGGTAGTACCCTGTCGATGATGGTAGAGATCATGGTGAATCAAGGACTCAATTTCTTTACGGCAGGCAGACCAGCCACCAATCTTTCCATTGTGCATTAACGCCCAATTCTTATAGGCAAAAGGATGACAATTGGTGCGCGTAACAGCGGTTCCCGTGGAGGCCCGAACATGCGCAAAAAATAGCCGCGACTGGATTTGCGAGGCTAACGAGCGGAGATTGCTGTCATTCCAGGCAGGCAAGATATCCTTAAAAAGTCCTGGAGCGGTGCGTTTTCCATACCAGGCTACGCCGAAGCCGTCGCCATTGGTGACCCATTCGGAATGTTTCGCTGAAAGACTCTGGTGGATGATGGAGTTTTCCTGATGGAAAATCAGATCCTCAAGGAAAATATCTGGCCCTGCATACGCGACCCATCGACACATGAATACCCCCCTTCAGCCACTGACTACATATCAAAATAGCTGGGTCGGTCTGCATCAGCAAGACTGCAGCGCAACAATTTTTACCACGAAACTCAACGGCCGGTCTGTCGCGCCCTCCGGGCCGCCGGAGTTCTCTTGATCATGCGCCTTCTTGCCTTATGGGCCTTTGCGCTTGTGGCGGGGTGTGTTGCCCGAACCCAGGAATACCACTGCAAGCAAGATCTCAACACCACAGAAACTTTTGAACTCAAGATCACCCCGACTTCACTGATCTACCAAGGCCGCATATTTGGCTTTAAGGAAGAAGTCGGTGCGTTGCGTCGCTATCGCGATACGCAGCGAGAAAATGAAATCGAATTCAATCCGATTGATGGCCGACTTATACAGCGCGGTCCTTCTGATACTCTGGGCTGGACTTGCACCCGCTACGAGGGCATCAAATAAACCGCTATAAGCTGTCCGCCCGGTAGAGATCGGTGAGTACCCGCCGGATTGGCTCGGGAATGGGGACCGGACGCTGGCTGCGCCGATCGACATAGACATGAACAAAGTGCCCGACTGCTGATGCCTGTTGTTCTTCATTACGAAAAATACCGATCTCATATCGGACGCTACTCGATCCAATATGTCGCGTACATACGCCTACATGCACCAAATCGGGAAACGCGATCGGTGAAAAATACTTACATTGGGTCTCAACGACTAATCCAACTGCAGGGCTATCCGCAATTCTCAGTACGCCCCGATCTACAAGAATTTTATTGACCGCAGTATCAAAAAACGCATAGTAAGTAACGTTATTCACGTGCTGGTAGACATCATTGTCATGCCAGCGGGTCTGTATCGACTCAAATGCGCGAAAGTCATTACGCTTTGGGGGCGGACTTTTGGGCGCGCTCAATTAGGCCTCCCGTGGTGGGTGAGACATTGGATAGCGCTCGAGCATTTTTACTAAGCCGTAAATCGTGCGATGGGTGGGCACGCTGATGCCATGCCGATGTGCAATCTCAACGACGATACCATTGAGATAGTCGATCTCAGTGGGCTTTCCGCGCGCAAGATCCTGGGCTGTCGAAGACCGCTGGCCTGGCATGGTCTGCGCAATCGACTGGTTTGCAAGGGCGGCCTCCTCGCGAGTTAGATTAACACCCTCGGCCTGGGCGACCTGAATAAATTCCTCAGTGAGGGCTTCGATCAGCGACTGGATTTGCGGCACTTGGACCATCGCGCCATAGGGAATCTGTCCAAGCGCTGATATTCCGTTATAAGTGCAATTCACAAGAAACTTTTTCCAGAGGGCGCGCTTAATGTCGGGTGAGACTGCACAGGGGATGCCTGCTGACTCAAATACCCCAGCAATCTCACGCAGAGAATCGTCAAATCGAGAGGATGAATTGGACTCAGGATCCCCAATCACCAACTCGCCACGGCCAAAGTGCTTCACTCGGCCTGGGCCTTGCATACCCACAGCAACATAGACCACTGCAGGGAACGCCGCTTGCGCGATATATGGCCGAAGCCGCGCGCAATTATCCACACCATTTTGAAGACTCAGGATCAACGCATCAGGACGCAAGACAGGCGAGAGTGTCTTAGCAATAGCAACGGTATCTGCGGACTTTGCTGATAAAAGGATCAAATCGGCTCGGGCTGCATCGCTCACCGATACAGAGGCGCTCACGGGTATTGCGCCGCAAAAGTCTTGTGAATCGATCCACAGCCCGTCGCGGTTGATCGCATCGACATGCTCGGGCCGCCCGATAAGCGTCACTGCGCGGCCCGCCTGGGCAAGCCGGCCCCCGAAAAAGCAGCCGACTGCGCCTGCCCCCACTACCGCAATCTCCGAGCGCTGCGACAGCATCTTCCCCTCCTTGGCCTCGTCATCTTATACTGGGCGACCGGATTTCCTAAAGTCAGAGTCACTACCGATGCGCCGATTGCTCAGCCTACTGTTAATTGCCATAGCGCTGCCTGCAAGTGCTGGACAGTGGTCAGCCTTCGATAAAGGGCCAAACTACGAGATCTATATCAATCTGCAGTCCATTCGGCCACTTGGTGATGCGATGGTCCGATTCCAGACCGTGACCAATTATGAGAGCGTGATGCGATACGAGCGGCTCTGGTACCGATCGATGACATTGACGCGAGTGATCGATTGCAAGCGGCAGCAATTCAAGGTTGAATCTGCCTCAATCTATTCAAAGTTTTTCGCCGAGGGCCAGTATCTTCTCAACCCAAGATTGCCTCAGGAAACCAAAATTATCCCGGTGAATTCTGCTGTGGAGCGGCTGGCGGGCCTTCTGTGCAGTCAGTACAGCCCGCCGGAAAAAAAGAAATCGCAGACCTAAATCATCAGGCTGATTTCACCAGATTAAGTCCCGCCTTTCCGACCGATTCAACATTTTGCTCGGCAACCGCGATCGCCTGGCGGGTCGCCTTTGTTGCGGTCTGGACAGCCTGTCCTGCAGCATTCCATGCTGACCGGGCCAGCGCGACACCGCTTTCGGTCCCGGCCGGTGCATATTTTGAGAATTGCTCTATGGCGTTGTGAACGCGCTCTCCCAAATCGCTCATCTGCGCCTCGCTCACCTTGGACCAGGCCTTGGCCGTTTCAATTCCGATACCGCAGAGCGCACTGCCTAAAGCAGTCATGCTCTCAAGAGAGAAATTCAGCCAGGCGGCCTGCACCTTTGCCAGATCCTGCGGACTTTTTGACATGGTGAGGGCCTTGGCGCCCTCGGCGCTATGCTGAGCCGCATCGCGGGCAATCTTCAAATGCAAATGCGCCATTTTTTCGATACCCTTCATTGATGCGGCGGACACTTCCATCATGTTTTGAGCCGCTGATTTCATTGCGGTCTCGATAAACTGGGGGCTTGAATCAGCCATGTTGTTCTCCAAAAAAATTAAAAAAATGAAGCATGAAATCTCCAGGCAAGTCTATTGGGCAGGCGCCGCTCCCACTCCACGGATCGAGTGTGATTTAAAGCAATGACAAGTCCTCGAAAACCGCTGGATGCGGGCGCAAGCGGACTGATGGTGGTGTTGTGTCTGATTTGGGGGCTGACACAAGTCGTGCTCAAAATGGCCGCGGCGGATATTTCACCGTTAATGCAGATCGCGCTTCGCTCTGGTGTGGCGGCTGTCCTCGTGGTGTTACTCATGCTCATTCGGCGGGAGGGCCTCTCGATCAAAGACGGGACATGGCGACCCGGCCTGCTTGTCGGGGGATTATTTGCCCTTGAATTTTTTCTAATCGGTGAGGGTCTGCGTTATACATCCGCCTCCCACATGACAGTTCTGTTGTACACCGCACCCATTTTTGCCGCTCTCGGGCTGCATCTGCTGATGGCCAGCGAGCGGCTGGGCCGAGCGCAATGGTTGGGGATTGGACTCGCATTCATCGGAGTCGCAATCGCGTTTCTCTGGCGATCAAATCACACGCAGCAAGTGCTCAATGCTGCCGACTTGCTTTATGGTGATCTGCTCGCCCTTGGCGCCGGGATTACATGGGGTGCCACTACGGTGGCTGTACGCTGCTCAAAGCTCGCGCAGGTCTCGGCGGCACAAACCCTACTGTATCAGCTCGCTGGGGCTTTTTTTCTACTTACTACTGCGGCATTTATGCTCAAACAAACCGCTATTCAATTCACTGCCCTCACCTGGGGCAGTCTGATTTTTCAATCGTTTGTTGTCTGCTTTGCAAGCTACCTCGCCTGGTTTTGGTTACTCAAAAAATATAGTGCATCACAGCTCGGAGTATTTTCCTTTCTCACACCAATTTTTGGCGTAGCGCTAGGAATCGGCCTGCTGGGCGAGCAGCTGGAAATCAGCTTCATCATTGGCGCGGCCTTTGTCATCGCAGGAATCGTCCTTGTAAGCGCCTATACATGGCTAAAGCATCAAATCACGCGAAAATGATGCGATCTATCGTGCCTTAACCGCTTCATTAGATCGGCAGCCATGACGCGGGTTCAGGCAAGCTCAAGACCACTTCAGCGCCGGAAAGTAAAAACTCTCTCCGACTTCAAACACTTTTGAATGACTCTCAGAACTGCGTAATTAAACCAGCCTACAGCCAAAGCCGCCAGAAAATAGAATGGCGTAACCGAAGCGAAATGAAAAGCTGTCCGCAGACCAGGAATCAAAAAGATGAGCAGCAGTAACCCGACCGTCACGCAGCTGATCACTAGAAGCGCAACATTTGGGGTTTTCACCAAATCATATGCGGGCCGATCGCCAAGCAGATTTACCGTCACAATTGCCAAGCCCGAAGCAACAAGGCCCACAAAGACTAGACTACGTACTTCCGTCTGATCAATCGGCAGACTGAGTGCCCAGGCGGCTGCCAAGGCCAGAACAAGCAGGGCTGCCGCACCCTGAATCATACTTTTCATAAATAATTCATATGAAAAAATTGCCACTCGGGGATCCCGTGGTGGCTGACGCATCAAGTTATCAGCACTACGCTGCGATTCATAAACGAACGACCCCGCTGGATCAATAATCATTTCCATGAAAGCAATATGCACGGGAAGCAGTATTGGTGCCAATCCTAAAAGTCCCGGCAAGGCGGCCAATCCAGCGATCGGAATATGAATCGTCACAATAAATCCAATCGCTTTGCGCAGATTCTGATAGATCTGTCGACCCCGCTCAATCGCATGCACGATTGAGCTAAAGTCATCATCAAGTAGCACCAGGGCCGCAGCCTCACGAGCAACGTCAGTTCCCCGGCGCCCCATCGCAATTCCAATATCGGCCGCCTTGAGCGCAGGGCTATCGTTGACACCATCTCCGGTCATGGCAACGACGTGGCCTGCACGCTGATAGGCCTGCACAATTCGTAGCTTTTGGTTGGGTTTAATCCTTGCGTAAATGCAGCAGGTCTCGATGCGCTGTGCTAACTCGGACTCTGACATCTGATCTAACGTATCACCCGTGATGATTTGGGTTTTCGAGTCCATCGGACCTCGACCGACTAGGCCTGCTTCCTCACTGATGGCGCGTGCCGTGACGGGATGATCACCGGTAATCATGACAACGCGTATCCCAGCGGTCTTGCACCGACCGATTGCCTCAGGAACAAGCGGGCGAAGAGGATCCGCCAGACCGATCAACCCAGAGAAACTGAGACGAAATTCGCGTTGATGGGCAGGTAAAAGCGTATTGCTATCCAATTCGGTGGTCCCCACTCCAATGACTCGACTGCCTTGGCTTGCCATTTCGGCGATCGTTGCATCAATCTCTGAGCGCCGCGACGCAGAGAGCTGACAGCACGACAAAACGGCCTCCGGTGCGCCTTTCATTACAACGTTTAATCGCCCCGATGCCTGCTGGCTCACGGTGGTCATTGCGGTGAACTCCGCCGATAGACTATAGGTTCTCACCACCCAATCCGTGTGAATTCCGTGGGTGTCTTTCAGTGTGTCGTGGTGGCGATCCAAGATTGCTTGATCAGTCGGGTCAGCAGAGCGCTCAACGCAAGCACGGGCGGCATCGGCAAGAAGTTTCCGAGCCGACTGTGACGACTGATCATGAATACGCTCGATCGCTCGGCCATCTGTTGACAGTAGGACAACCCGCATCTGATTCTGGGTCAGTGTTCCGGTCTTATCTGTACAAAGCACCGTCGCCGATCCGAGCCGTTCAATTGCAGCTCTGCGACGGGTAAGCACATGATGTTGTGAGATACGCCAGGCACCCATCGCCATAAAAGTCACCAGGACAACCGCAAATTCTTCTGGAATTAATCCCATGGCGGCAGTAATTCCGGCCAGCATTGCTGCCACAGCATCGCCTGCGATGCGGTAGGTGGCCCCGAACACAATTAAGCTTACGACCACCGCACAGACGGTAAAAATTCGTACTAGCCGGCCGATATCGCGATCGAGTCGGCCTGGCGGCTCCGTTAGTCTCACGGTCGTCTGACCGATTTTTCCGAATTCAGTATGAAGCCCCGTCGCGATCACCCGGCCCAGTCCCTGCCCACGTACTACGAGACATCCCAGCCGCACGGTACCAGTCTCGCTTGCCCGCTGTGGTCTTTTCTCCACAGGCACCGACTCGCCGGTTAACAAAGACTCATCAATATGAAGTTCCTGGCACGAGAGCAGCCGTATATCAGCAGGACTCCGATCCCCCTCGGCCAGCACAACAAGATCGCCCGGAACCAACTCCGTGGCAGCAATACGACGCTGAACTTCCGCCCGTACAACAAGGGCCCGCGGAGCGGAAAGCGCCCTCAGGCGCTCAAGAACGCGGTCAGCCCGTCGCTGCTGGAGAATCGAGATGCTCGCACTTAATAGAACAAAAACAGATAGGACCGCCGCATCAAGAATATCTCCAAGCAGAAAATAAACCAGGCCTGCAACACATAACAACTGAAAGACTGGCTCTTTAAAGACTCCAAGCGAAATCTTAAAAAGTGTTGATTCTCTCGAGAACTGAAGCTGATTGGGACCCAATCGGTTTAGCCGATTTTCCGCCTCACGATCGCTTAACCCCCTGGGTTGAATTGGCGTAGTGACTTCCACTTAAATAGTGCAGCCCAGAGAAGTTGATCCGATAGATTGACGAATCAAAATTCTTCCTTAAAGGGTAAAACAAAATGGCAACTAACAATATGGAATTATTAAAAAAAGATATTCAGACGCTGATGACCGATGCGCAACGGCTATTTCAAGATGCCTCGAACGCCGGTGGCGATCGAGCTGCTGAACTACAGGCACAGGGTGCATCCCTGCTACAACAGGCAATTGCAAACCTAACCACTTTTCAACAATCCGCCGTGATGCGTGGAAAACGTCTTGCAGCATCGACTGATCAATATGTTCACCAGAAACCCTGGGCGGCCGTTGCCGTCTCCGCCGGAATAGGCGCGCTACTTGGGATGCTTATCGCGCGGCGCTAGGCAGTTGCCAACCGTGTTGGTCTTTTATCTGCTGGCGCTCGGCTGCGGGCTTGCCACCCTGATCCTCACCGGAATGGTCTGGGCAGCCTGCGCGGCTCTTGGCGCGGATGCTGCCCTCGGCCCCCGGCCGCTTGCCATCTTTGCATTGGTGTGTTTTGCAATTCATCTTGTTATAGCGTCAAGGCTATTCATCGACCAAAAAAACCGATGGATAAATGCTGCGCAAGGCGCGAATACGCTGATTTCACTACTGCTTATTGCCGTACCCCTGCTCCGATTTTTCTTTCGACACCTCGGGCGCTCGCGGCGCTCCGCCACCTAAATCAACACTAACCGATGACCGGGCATCACGCGATGATGTCGGAATGACAACTGTAAATAAATTCGTTCGCACAGGCTAAGAGCACATTCCTCATTGCGCTAGATCACAATCCTTGCTGAACACATTATTGTGTTTCAGCAACACACAAGTTCTTTTGTGTGTTCTTTTTAATCATCAGGAGATTTATATGAAAAAACTAGTGCAAGCATCAAAAAAGTTCTGGAGGGACGAGAGTGGCGTAACTGCGATTGAGTATGGGCTAATTGCAGCTCTCATCGCTGTGGGGATTGTTTCCGCTGTCACCCTTATTGGGACAGACTTAAAAGCCGCGTTTGAAGCGATCGAAACGAAGCTTCCCGCCACCTACTAATAACTTACGACAAATCCATCCCGATGTTATTCGAGATGCTCCTGGAACGCTCGCCGTTGAGCCCTGCCGCGGTATCAACGCCAGCTCTACTGGTTCTGCTTGTATTGGCTGCTGGCTTTGATATTGCTCAGCGCAGGGTTCCCAATGCCTTAGTCATTGGAGGGCTGGTCGTCGCATGTTCTCTTGCAGCATTTTCGGGTTGGTCAGGGTTGGGGCGCATGGCACTGGGAGGTGTCGCTGCGCTTGTGGTTTTACTTCCAGTTTATGCGAGTGGAATGATGGGCGCTGGTGATGTCAAGCTGATCTCTGTTGTAGGCGGATTTCTGGGGCTTCATCATTTCCTCTTCGCATTACTGTGTATTTTTTTAGCTGGCGGACTGGTATCCGCTTTTTATCTCTGGCGCTCCAAGGCTAATGCAGAGAAGTCGGATGTGCCTTACGCAGTGGCGGTCTTAGGTGGCGTGGCGGCTTACCTGTCCGTGCTTTCATAGTCTTAAAAAACATTTCAGACAAACGGAGGGGCGGATGCTGAAGAATCGTCGATCGTTACTTGTTCTTGTCGGGGCCATCGTGACCGGACTGATTGCTGTTGCGCTTGCTGTGCAGTGGACTAATCAAAAAATTTCCCAAAGTGTCACTCAGATCGCGGTTGCAAGTAAAGATATTGATGCAGGAGAAAAGCTCAGCCGTGACAATATGCAAGTGATGTCGTGGCCGCGCTCCTCGCTGGTCCGAGGCTCAGCTACTTCTGTTGAGCCGCTCGATGGCCGAGTGGCGGCGCAAGCTATCACCGCTGGTGAGCCCATTCTTGAACAGAGGCTCGCTGCCAACGGCGTGCGACCCGGACTCAGCGCCATCATTGCACCCGGCCGACGCGCAATGACTGTAAAGGTAAACGAGGTCATCGGCGTGGCGGGTTTCGCTCTTCCAGGAAACTATGTCGATATCCTAGTCACACTCAATCAAACCAATCAATCACCAATTTCCCGCATTGTCCTCGAGCGCATTCCAGTTCTTGCAGTCGCCCAAGAACATACAGTGAAAGACGAGAGCAAACCGAAAGTGGTCAGTGCGGTGACGCTCGAGGTAACTCCCGAGCAGGCAGAGCGCCTGGATCTTGCGCGGAGCATTGGCGCATTATCCATGGTGCTACGCAATCAAATTGATAAAGATCCCGTCGTATCGCGGGGTGCATTGATTTCGGATATTTATCGAGCTCCCTCAGGCAGTGTAAATCAACACTTATCGGCACCACGATCCGAGACATCTTCCGGCCGAATCGAAATTATTCGCGGCATACAGCGCTCCTCTTTGAACCCAAGCTGATCTTTGGATGGACAACTTCGCTATGAAAACCAATTTAATTCGAGCTGCTGCAGCCACATTACTAACGCTTCTATATTTACCAGGTTTTACGCAAACTCTGGTACAGCCTCCAGCAGCAGAGAAAAATACTTCGACAGAAAAAATACGCAGGAACGCTCCTGCGGAGGCCACCGCACTTCAAAAAAATGAAGTGCCACTTTCACTGAGCATCGGAAAGTCGATCGTCTTGCCAATCGACGGCGCGATCGCACGTGTATCGATCGCCAATCCGGAGATCGCTGATATCACGTTAATTCGTTCTAGCGAGCTTTATGCGGTCGGGAAGCGCTCAGGCAGCACCAATATTTTCCTTTGGAAAAAAAGCGGGGAACTCGTCGTAATGGATGTAATCGTGAGCGCAGATACAGCTGGGCTAATTGCTAAGTTACGCGAGCTCATGCCCACAGAGGAAAATATTCGAGTGAGTTCTGCAGGTGAAACACTTGTGCTTTTGGGTCAGGTGGCGGATGCGATGAAAGTTCAGCGTGCCGTGCTGATTGCAGAGCAGTTCACCGGGAAGCGGGTGATCAATCTTTTAGGTATTGGCGAAGTGCCACAGGTGTTATTAGAGGTAAAAGTAGCGGAAGTCTCTAAAAAACTTACCGATAAGATTGGCGTTGCATGGGGCTTTAATAGCGCAAACGGCAGTTTTTCGTATGCAATTCTTGGCAACCTACTCACAGGCGGGATTCTAAGCGCCCCGGCCGGCTCCGGCGGTGGCATCAGTGCAGCCCGGGGGAATGACTCGATAAAGCTAGAGGCGGAAATCAAAAATGGCCTAATCAAGATTCTTGCTGAGCCCAACATCATCGCCGTTAGCGGTCAGGAAGGTGCCTTTCTGGCTGGTGGAAAGATTTTTTTTCCGGTTCCGCAGACCAGCGGGGGTGGCACCACCATTACTCTCGAAGAGCGGGAATACGGCGTGGGGCTGAAATTTCTGCCGACAGTGCTTGAGGGCGGAAAAATCAACCTCAGGGTAACTCCCGAAGTCTCTGAACTCGCAATTGAAGGAACTCGCGTGACCTCCGGAAATAACACGACCGTGCTTCCGACTATCTCTACGCGTCGTGCTTCTACAACCGTACAGCTAATGGATGGTCAAAGCTTTGCGATTGGTGGCTTAATCAAAAATAATGTCACGGAGACCATCTCTGGATTCCCGTTTCTAAGCGAGATTCCTGTAATCGGTGCCTTATTTCGCAGCAGCGAATTCATCTCTGATCGCAGTGAATTAATGTTTTTGGTCACCCCGAGATTGGTTAAGCCTCTGGCAAGGGCCACCAGCTTGCCGACCGATCGATTCGTTCCACCTAGCCGTTCAGAGTTCATGCTCAATGGTCAGCTAGAGGGATCGTCACCACCGCCTCTACCCGCTACACCACGGGCCGTATCACCCGAAATACCATTAGCGGATGCGGTTGTCATGCCCGTGGCGGAGTCCGCTTTAAGTTCAGAAAACATCGATGGAGATCGGCCATGATTTGTAACCCCCTGAAGTTCTTGGTAGCTTCTACACTGTGTGTAGTCGTCTTCACGGGCTGCGCCTACGACTACAACGTTGAGCGTTCATTCGGTACTTCAGTAGGCGCCGCCGTAAAGGAACAGTCGATACGCCCCAATGGTATCGGCTACGACGGTGTGGTCATCGGGCTCGAGGGTGTACCAGCCAAAGCGACGATCGATCGTTACAACCGAAGCTATGAATTTCCTCAAAATCTTGGAAATGTGTTGACTATTGGGGTTGGCACCGGCACACCGCCCGCAACTGGCGCCCCAGGCATGCCTGGGGCTGCGAGCCCGATCGGAGTCGGTGGGCGATAACGCATATGAGCTCCTTTGCTGATCTGACTGCACTTAAAAGTCACGTGCATGGACAATTGCTCAAGCGCCTAGATCTTACGGTGATGGAGCGGCTTGAGATCGATGAGTTGCGTGCCGAACTCGGCAATCTGGTCAAGACGATTGTCAACGATGAGCAAATTATGCTGAATGCCGATGATCTGTCGGCGCTAGTACAGGCGATTCAAAATGAAGTGATGGGGCTTGGGCCGATTGAACCACTGATGGCAGACCCCACCGTATCTGACATTTTAGTAAATGGAAGCTCTGCAGTGTATGTCGAGCGATTTGGCAAACTTGAGCGAACTTCGGTTCGATTCTCTAGTCATGACCACGTATTTCGAATTATAGAAAAGATTGTCTCTCGGATTGGTCGGCGTATCGATGAATCAAGCCCCATGGTCGATGCACGACTCCCTGACGGCTCCCGAGTTAACGCCATCATCCCTCCTTTGGCGCTTGATGGCCCCATGCTTTCAATTCGTCGATTCAGCGCTAAGCCCCTGAAGGTGGCTGATTTAATACGTCTCGGAACAATGACTCCCGATATGGCGACGGTACTCGAGGGGCTGGTCGCCTGCAGGATGAATATTCTGATTTCCGGCGGCACAGGCAGCGGCAAGACAACACTGCTGAACATGATGTCCGGCTTTATCAACGATACCGAGCGCATCATTACGATAGAGGACGCGGCTGAACTTCGGCTGCAGCAGCCGCATATCGTCAGGCTGGAGACCCGCCCCCCTAACGTAGAGGCCCGTGGCGAAATTACCCAGCGTCTACTCGTTAAAAATAGCTTGCGGATGCGGCCAGATCGTATCGTGATCGGCGAGGTACGCGGCGGTGAAGTTCTCGATATGTTGCAGGCAATGAATACTGGCCATGAGGGATCGATGACTACGATTCACTCCAACTCGCCAAGAGATGCGATGATCCGTCTCGAGAACATGGTTGGGCTTGCAGGGGTCTCAATCGGTTTGCGCGCGATTCGCCAACAAATCGTCTCTGCGCTTACTGCCGTGATCCAGATCAGTCGTCTGATCGATGGATCAAGAAAAATTACGAGTATTCAAGAGATCACGGGCATGGAGGGTGATGTCATTGAAATGCAGGAGATTTTTCAGTTCCATCAGTCAGGGGTCACTGCAGATCGCCGGCCAGTCGGCAGCTTTATCGCCGCCGGAATTCGCCCAAAATTTGCCGAGCGACTCATGGTGCGGGGCTTTCATCTCCCCGAGGCATTCTTCGATCCGCAGCGACTCGCTGCCTAACTTCGCGAAGCCTTACCTATGCTCAGCATTACGCTTCTGATTCTTTTTTTATCGGTATCAATTACGGTACTTACCACCGCTCAGGTCTGGTGGGGGTACCACTCAGCAGCACAGCAGGCATCTTTATCTGATGCGGCAGAAAAAGAGAAGGGATCAAAAAATCATTCGCGGCTGTTGCGTGATCTTCGATTAAGTGAGCGGCCACAAGTGGATGCTTGGCTACAACGGCTTCCCATGGCGGGTCATCTGCAATTTTTATTAACGCAGGCGGGTATTCATTGGATGGCCGATCAGTTTTTACTGATGATTATCTTAGTTTGGGTCCTTGCAACCACAGCCTTAACGCTTCTCGGCTTATCTGTATGGCTCTCGGGGATTGGTGCTCTTGGTGCTGCGGCACTGCCGATCTTAGTTGCCCTGCGGAAAAAGCAAAGCCGAATCCGGTTGCTGGATCAGCAACTTCCAGATTTTCTCGATTCGGTCGCACGCGCAATGCAGGCGGGGAATTCGTTTTCTAGTGCGCTGTCTGTAGTCAGTAAAGAGGCTGTCGAGCCGATTGGTTCGGAGTTTCGACGCGTATTTGAGGAGATTAATTTTGGGAGCTCGGTAAAAGAGGGGTTGCAGTCGTTATCCATGCGCAACACAAGCGAGGACATTCGTTATTTTGTAATTGCTGTCTTGGTTCATCTTCAAACTGGCGGAAGCCTGACATCGCTACTGCTGGGGCTATCTAGTCTGATTCGAGATCGCCAGCGGCTCAGAAAGCTTGGTAGGGTTCTCTCGGCTGAAGGGCGTCTATCGGCTTGGATTCTGACCATCCTTCCCTTTGGAACCGCGTTGCTAATGTACACGGTTAACCCGGAGTTTGTCTCCGTATTGTGGACCCATCCCACAGGCTACCTGCTGATTCAAATCACGCTTGGTCTGATGATTATTGGAGTTTTGTGGATGCGAAAAATTATTCAATTCAGAATTTAGGGCTTGCTATGGATTCGCTGTTATTGCTGGTGCTGGCGTTGCTCTTTATTGCTGTAGTTGTAGGGATCCTGATGGCCGTGACCTTAATACCGCCTCGGATTCCCAACGGCTCGGCCTCTGCTCAATTCAAACTTGTAGATATTGGTCCAAAACTGAGAATCAACGCCTCATCCCAGTTTACAGAGCTGGGCGATCGATTCCAGAAACGATTTGGAAAATATTTACCGTCTATACTCAGAGAGGATCAATGGCAAGATTCCCGACTTCAGCATAAATTTTCCCAGGCGGGCTATCGCAGTTACGCAGCGACATCACTGCTGCTGGGTACGATAGTGATATCGGCCGGTATGGGCCTCATGGGCGGGCTGATTATCGCACTAAGCTGGGGCGACAGCATTCAACTGGTTCGGATTGCGGTCGCTGCAGGACTGGGTTTGGTGGTTGGAACCATGGTTCCTCTGCTTGGGCTGGAAATGTTGACTCAGAGGCGGCAGCGGCAGCTCTTAGAGCACTTTCCAGACGCGCTTGACCTGATTCGCATATGTCTTGAGGCGGGGCTGGGGCTGGACGCAGCAATTCAACGCGTCGGGCAGGAATTCCGACAAGTTGCGCCCGCTTTGTTTGACGAATTTCATGTGCTGAGTCTCGAATTGCGCGCAGGAGCTGGCCGGGCCCAAGCATTGCAGAATTTAGCGCGGCGGACCGGGCTTTCCGAAATGCGCTCCTGGGTCACGATGATCATTCAGTCGGAAAAATTCGGTACAGGAATTGCCGAAGCCGTAAAAATTCATTCCGATCAATTGCGACTCGGGCGCCGGCTCAATGCCGAGCAGCGTGCTGCGACCCTTTCGACCAAACTCCTGTTTCCTTTGATTTTTTGTATCTTTCCCGCCTTGATGCTTGTCTTGCTTGGCCCAGCAGGCATCACTATCCAGCAGCAACTCGGGCATTCCATCGAAGGTAATCGCTAAATGCCTCAGTCAATTGACCCTGTCATGCGCGCCCTCGCCATCTTTCAGCACACTTCACAGCCGTATTCCACGCCTCGAGGCACTGCGGCAGTCGAATTCGCTCTGATACTTCCTTTGCTACTGCTGCTGGTCTTTGGAATTATCAATTACGGAGCCTTGATGTATGACCAATCCGTGATTACCAACGCTGCCCGAGAGGGTGCACGATGGGCTGCGGTAAACGCTTCCGTCACGTCGGGCTCGGGGTGCACGAATAGCTTTTCGGCAACGCCGGCAGATCCCTGCCAAGTCGCTTATAGCTATGCTCATAATCGCCTAATCTCTTTTAATGGCGTGCGTTCGCCACAGGTGAGTTTTCTGGCTCCCAGCGGATTTGCAACCGGGGCGCCCCAGGCCGTCACGGTGACCTATTCCTATAAGGGGATCGGCTGGTTCTTCGGTGAACAAAGCCTGACCACTTACAGCCAAAAGTCGGTAATGATTCATGAATAATCAGATACAAAAGCCCTCTGGCGCAATCGCTGTGATTGTTGCAATTCTGTTGCTAGTCTTATTCGGCTTTATTGGTCTTGCGGTTGATATCGGATATGCTCACGTGCAAAAGACCCGCTTGCAGGCAATCGCCGATGCTCAGGCCTTAGCCTGTGTAATTAGTCCAAGTCGCTGTGGTAGCGGCGGTACGAACCTCTTTCCAGAGACCAATCCCCACAACGCTGAAGTCTCGGTAATCAACCCCGTAGCTTGCCCGAATACAAATGTTCAACAGGGGTGCGCGCAGGCAACAGCGCATGCCGAATGGAAAACATTTTTTATGGGACTTTTTGGTAGCCCAACCTCTAGTGCGCAGGCAACGGCTATCGCAGGGCGCAACGCACGGGCGCCATCATGTATCACCACACTGAGTGGTTTCAGTGCTAACGGTACAAATATGATGACTCTTAATAACTGTTCTGCTGACATTGGTGGATCATTGACGTCAACAAATAAATCAGGGATACAGGTGGCGTCGGGGGCCACTGGCAACATCTCGGTTTACAACGGTAATAGCCCTGACCAATGCGGTAACTGCTCGCCCCAACCGGTTGGGCTTGCCTCTTCTCTACCTAGCCTGCCATCCCCAACTATCCCCACCACGAATCTTGATGGAAGCGCTTTGGTAGTTCGCTCTGGATCCACATGCACATCAGGCACCTGCCAACCCGGGATCTATAGCTCAAATGTTAAACTTGACGGCAAGACAAACTTTGCCTCAGGGAATTATGTCTTTAACGGTGGCTTGGATACCAACAGCAAGACCGTAACAAACAGTGTGGGCGGGGTATCGTTTTACATTCCGGGGACGCAGCCCCTATCGCTTACTGGCAATATCACGCTGTCTGCTCCGACACCGTCCGGATGCGCAATCGGCAGCGGTGTAGTGATCAGCCATCCTCTGGCGAGCGCCCCGCGATCACTGGATCTCAACGGATCTAGAGTGACGCTGCGGCTTACTGGCATAGTGAATTTAAGCGCTAATAACATCACAATGAGTGGCTCCAGCTCATCGTTTAGTCTCAACGGTACTTTAGTCGCTAACTCGATTACTTTACGGGGCAATATGTACCCAAATATTTCCGCCAATCCTTGTAACAACCTTTATCAGAGCGCGAAAATCACGCTACTTCAGTAATAGCGCGGCCCTGAAAAGCTTGTCGTGAACGAAATGGTTCAAAGGCACGCGGTGTCAGTATCTGATTGCGCGACCAATTTAGAATGAGGCGGGTGATCCGAGATGCCGCATGCCCGTCACCAAGCGAATTGATCGCTGAAAGTGGGTCGGTAATGGGGTCGATAGCCTGCCGGCGTCCCTGTCGTAAAGCCATAACCGCTCGCACGATCTGATCCCGCCGCTGACCGGCGAATATCAGACCAGGGGGTTGAACAAAATCCTGACCAGGAATGGGATCCTCGGCCAAAAGTGTTGGCTTAGAAAGGGCCACTGCCTCGTCGTAATAGTCAAGGGAATCAGCCAATACAAAATCATGTTGCTGCAGTAGCCGGAGAAACTCTGGATACGGCATGGATTCACGAATTGCTACATTGAGAGTGGATCCAAGAATCGCAGTAAGTAAATCTCGATAGGCGGCGCCGGGTTCAAGTACAACAGTAAATTCGACGTCTGATAATGAATGTGCTAGATC
>JBILVT010000104.1:0-6026 GCA_044370275.1 Burkholderiaceae bacterium
ATTGGCATGCTGATCCACCGTGACGATGACTTTCGATTCATCGATTCCAAGCCGCTTTGCAGTGGCCGACAGAATACGGACATTGGCCTGGTGCGGGATGAGCCAATCAATATCGCTGACTTGATCACCGACATCGGCCAAAACTTCGCGGGCAACACTGTCTAACACCTGCACGGCGAGCTTAAATACCGACTGGCCATCCATGGTGAGAAACGGATGGCCCGTAGCCTTGCCATGACTCACGGATCCGGGAGTGCGAAGAATATTTTCAAATTCGCCGCGAGCATGCAGCCGATGGCCCAGCACACCCGGCTTTTGATCGGCCGAGAGCACAACAGCGCCCGCCCCATCACCAAAGAGCACGCAAGTGCCGCGGTCGGTCCAATCCAAAATACCCGAGAAGACCTCGGCGCCAATGACCAATGCATTGCGGACCTTGCCTGATTTGATAAATAAATCAGCAGTGGCCATTGCATAAGCAAAGCCACTACAGACCGCCTGTACGTCAAAGGCTGGCCCGCCGGAGGCGCCAATTTTTTTCTGAACGAGGCAGGCAGTGGAGGGGAAAATCATATCGGGCGTTGATGTCGCCACGATGATCATCTCGAGTTGCGCAGCCGATAAGCCGGCCGCACTTAGTGCATGCTGTGCGGCCTCTGCCGCGAGATCACTGCTAGTAACGCCCTCAGCCGCGATGTAACGCTGGGAGATGCCGGTGCGCTCGCGGATCCAGGCATCCGAGGTGTCAATGCCAGATTTCGCGAGACGGTCCACCAAGGCAGCATTGCTCACTGGCTGCCCGGGCAGGGCCCGCCCCGTGCCCACCACGCGCGAGAACATCTCCATTACGCTACATCCTCAGAAGCCTCTGTGGACTGGGATTTTAGGTCAGGATGGGGAATGGTCTCGGGCCGATCAAGAGCGATCGCCTGGGCGATCTTTTCATTTAATCCATGCACGGCCGCATCAGCGGCACGGCCCAATGCATAACCAAAGGCCAGCGCATCCGCAGAACCGTGGCTTTTAAATACGATGCCCCGCAGCCCAAGAAGTGCGGCGCCGTTGTAGCGACGATGATCAACACGCTGCGAAAAACGCTTTAGCACTGGCATCGCAATAATGCCCAGGAGTTTGTTGATGCCGCTTCGGGTGAATTCCTGCTTAATAAATGTGCGCAGCATCTGGGCAAGGCCCTCGGCGGTTTTCAAGGCGACATTGCCCACAAAACCATCGCAGACCACGACATCGGTGGTGCCTTTGAAAATATCGTCGCCCTCGACATTGCCGTAGAAATTTAGATGACTCGCCCGCAACAGCTCGCCCGCAAGCTTGACGGTGTCATTGCCTTTGATCACCTCCTCGCCAATGTTCAGTAGGCCCACCGTCGGGTTTTGCTTGTCATGAATCACCGACACCAGGGCAGCACCCATCGAAGCAAACTGCAGCAGATGATCAGCATTACAGTCGACATTGGCGCCCAGATCCAGCATGGTGGTCACACCACCTTTTTGATTGGGCATAGCCGTTGCAATCGCCGGCCGATCAATACCCTCCATGGTTTTCAGCACGTAACGTGCAATCGCCATCAAGGCGCCAGTATTACCAGCGCTCACCGCCGCATGGGCCCGGCCTTCTTTTATAGCCTCAATCGCAAGCCGCATCGAAGAGCGGCGTTTACTGCGTAGCGCGACTGCCGGCGGATCATCCATCAGGACCACCTCATCAGTGGCAATGATTTCAAGTCGGCTGAGGACCTCAGCGCTTGCGCCCGCAGACTGTAATTGTGCAGAGAGTTCTGGCTCGCGACCAACGAGCAGCGCCCGCCGGCCTGGACTCGCGCTCAGGAAGCTGACTGCTGCGGGAATGGTGACGGAGAGTCCGTGATCGCCACCCATGCAATCGATGGCAACACAGACAGACTGCGACGAAGTCACAGCGCCAGAAAAAAGACTTAGGCAGCCTTGGTCTTTACGACTTTCTTGCCACGGTAGTAGCCCGAGGGGCTGATGTGGTGGCGCAGATGAATCTCGCCGGTAGTCGGCTCAACGGCCGTGGGCGGATTGGTCAGAAAATCGTGCGAACGGTGCATGCCGCGCTTAGACGGCGACTTCTTATTCTGTTGGACAGCCATGGTTAAGCTCCGGAAAACCTTGAATTATAAGGCATTTTTCCCTTTTGAAGGCCGATGCAGCAGCTCCGCAAGGCCCGCAAAGGGCCGGATTCGATCGCCTGTATTCGATTCGACTGTCAGGGGCGTCTGACAGTCAGCGTGTTTAGGCGCCATCGGCAACTCCAGCAGCAGCTCATCCTCGATCAATCCGCGCAGGCTCGCGGAGTCCTCGGGCGCCAAGAAATCCACCATCGGCAGGTCCGGGTCGCGGGCCTCATCTTCGGCCGTCATCTGTTCAGTACGTGCATCAGCAAGGGATGCGGACTCAAAAAACTCAAACCCGCGTCGCGACTCAAGCACCAGTGCAACCGGCTCAAGACAGCGCTCGCAGACGCACGCGAGTCTGACGCGGGCGGCAAGCCACCAGCGTCGACGCGGATGCCCCGGGCCTGGGCCCGATGCGTCCAGCCCAAAGGCCCACTGCACCGGATCCTGCGCGCGATGGCTGGAAGCGACCAACCGCGTGAATTCAGCGACAGGAATTTCGCCTGATGCAGGCAGCTGTCCGGCCGAAAGTGCGCGCTCAAGCGCAGAGGCAGTCAGCACGCTATCGAGATCAAATTTCGCCGCCATAATGCGCAAACCTTATCTGCCTTCAGAACGCCTTTCAAGCCAGCATGCACACACGATTGATTCTCGCCTCCACGAGCCCCTATCGCAAGGAGCTGCTGGCTCGGCTGCAGCTGCACTTTGACGTACACGCGCCACAGGTAGATGAGGCGCCGCGAGCCGGGGAATCATTTGCGCAGACTGCGGTACGACTCGCACGCGAGAAAGCGCTCGCGGTTGCGCAATCCCGTCCTAACGCCATTGTGATCGGCGCAGATCAGGTCGCCAGCTGCGAGGGTGAGCGCTTAGATAAGCCGGGCACCGTCGAGCGTGCGTTGGAGCAGCTGCAGCTGCAGCGGGGCAAGACCTCGGAATTTATTACTGCAGTGTGTGTGGCGGCCAAAGCCGGCCAACTGATGAAAGAGGCCGCTGTGGTGACGCGTGTGCGGTTTAGAAGTGCCGCCGCACTGCCTGATGGGCTGCTTCGCCGCTACATCACACTTGAAAATCCATTGGACTGCGCGGGTGCCGCAAAATCCGAAGGGCTCGGCATTGCGCTAATCGAATCGATTGAGGGCCCAGACCCGACAGCGCTGGTGGGCCTGCCCTTAATCGCGCTTACCGACTTACTAAAAACGTTTGACGTATCGCCGCTGTCACAAAGCTGAGATTAATAAATCGACCAGCGCATCATCGCGCTAAAGATGGCATCGCCGGCAGCAGCACCGAAGCGCTTGGCAAGCCGCTCAGCGAAATTCGGCTGCAATGTATAGTCGATCACCTCCTCTGCCTTAATGACATCGCGGGCCACGGAGTCCACAGTGCCGAGGCCATCGGCCAGTCCTAGCTCCACACTTTTCGCGCCGGTCCAGACCATGCCCGTAAATAGATCAGGGCCTGGCTTGAGCCGATCCCCTCGGCCCTGCTTGACCGCGGCGATGAATTGGACGTGGACTTCATTAATCATGCTCTGCACGGCGGCGCGCTGCTTTGGATCGATCGGAAGAAACGGATCCAGGAGGGCTTTGTTCTCGCCTGCAGTCAATACCCGACGCTCCACACCAAGTTTTTTCATGGCCTCGGTAAATCCAAAGCCATCCATCCGCACACCAATCGAGCCCACCAGGCTGGATTGATTGACATAGATGGAGTCAGCCGCAGCAGCAATGTAATAGCCGCCCGACGCAGCCACGTCTTCCACCACGGCAATCACAGGCTTGTCTTTGTGGGCAGACTTTAGCCTGCGAATCTCATCGAACACGATGCCGGATTGCACCGGGCTTCCGCCCGGGCTGTTGATTCGCAGAATGATTCCTGCGGCATGGGTATTTTTAAAAGCTTCGCGCAGTGATTCATTGATTAGGTCAGCACTCGAGGTCGTGCCGTGCTCAATGATGCCCTGGAGGTCAATCATGGCGGTATGGCGAGCGGTGGGGTTGGCCGTGAGCTGTCCGCTACCCCCAAATGAGGAAATCCAAATGGCAACGATCACCAGGCACAGTGTTGTCAGCCGCCAGAAATTGGCCCATCGGCGGGCGCGGCGCTGCTCCTGAACATGCGCGAGCAGGACTTTCTCGATTACTTGCTGATCCATTGTGTGATCCAGTTCTCCAATTCGTTGACGCTGAGCATACAGCCCAACGGTTCTGCAGCGCGCAGCTCCTCGGCGGCATGGGCGCCATAGCCGACAGCCAGCGCGCTGGCACCAGCTGCACGCGCCATGAAAATATCATGGGTTGTATCGCCAATCACCAGCGTTGAGCTTGGAGAAACGCCAAGCTCAGCACAGATCTCCAACACCATCCTCGGGGCAGGCTTCGGTTCGGATTCATCTGCACAACGCGATGTCGCAAACAGATGACGCGTCCGAGTCAGTTCAAAAGACCGTTCGAGTCCCACCCGTGTCTTTCCGGTTGCAACTGCAAGCGGCATGCCTGAGGCCTGCAGGCCGTGTAATAACTCCAACATGCCGGGAAACATCTGCAGCTGCTCATATCGCGAGAGGTAATGGTGCCGAAAGCGCTCGGTCAGCTGATGCTGCTGATCGACGCTCAGATTGGGTGCCACCCGCGACAGTGCATCCTGCAAGCCCAGGCCAATGACCCAGCGGGCATCTTCAGCAGCAGGAATCGCGATGCCGATGTCACTACAGGCCTGCTGAATCGCAAGCGTAATGCTCGGGGTGGAGTCCACCACCGTGCCATCCCAATCGAAAACCACCAAATCAATATTCATCATCGCAACGGTTTTGCTCCCAGTGTGTTCAGTAAATCCTGCAGCTCCTGACCTACAGGCGCGGTCAGCGTCAGGGTCTCGCCGGTGTTCGGATGGGTTACCCGCAACGACCAAGCATGCAGTGCCATGCGGGTAATTAGTCCTGCGCCCCTCGGGCCTGCCGCATCATCACGCTCATGCAGTCCATATTTAGGATCACCAAGAATCGGATGGCCCTGGCCAGCAAGATGCACCCGCAGCTGATGGGTCCTTCCCGTGAGCGGCTCGCACTGAAGCAGCGATGCCGGCCCCAATAGCGCATGGTCGAGTTGCTGCAGTAGCCGGACCTTAGTCATCGCCGCCTGGCCACCCTCCTGAATTCTCACCCAGCGCTCGCCGCGCGCATTGACCCATTTATGAAGGGGCGCATCGATTCGATCGCAGGCCTGTGGCCAGCTTCCCCAAACAACTGCGAGATAACGCTTGCGCATTTGGCCCTCACGCAGCTGGCGATGAAACTCGGTGAGGCTGGATCGGCGCTTGGCTAAAAGCATCAGTCCGGATGT
Organism: Burkholderiaceae bacterium; assembly: GCA_044370275.1. Taxonomy (GTDB): domain Bacteria; phylum Pseudomonadota; class Gammaproteobacteria; order Burkholderiales; family Burkholderiaceae_A; genus Lacustribacter. The sequence goes on from JBILVT010000104.1 coordinate 5,500, forward strand.
TTCTCGATCCAACCGGTGCACCAATTCAAGAAAAAGCTCGCGGCCCACTTCCGGCTGACGGACCTGGCGCAAGGCCTCAATCACGCCAAGCTTCACGCCGCTGCCGCCATGGACGGCAAGGCCAGCGGGTTTATCAATTGCGACGAAAAAATCGTCTTCAAAAATTACATGGATTCGGGCCGCTACCGATTTTGCGAGGCCAGGCTGGATTGCGCCGTGAGACTGCCCACCATCACTGCCGACTATCGAGGCCGGCAGCCGAAGTGGCGGGATACGCAACACGTCGCCCTGCTCAATCCGATAGTCACTGCCGATTCGGCCGCCATTGACGCGGACCTCACCAGTTCGCAGCATGCGATAAATCCGAGTCTTAGGAACGCCTTTGAGGCGGGTCAGTAAAAAGTTGTCGATCCGCTGGCCCGCCTGCTCCGGGCCCACCGTCCACTGCTGGACGCCCTGACTGGCGCCGCGGCCTGTTGGCGCCCCCGCAGACAAATCCCCGGCCAGGCCGGATGGCCGCAGTTTTG
>JBILVT010000105.1:0-5966 GCA_044370275.1 Burkholderiaceae bacterium
TGGAGCGCGCGCGCCAGCGGGCCCGTTCCCGTTTATCCGATCGCGACTCAGAATCTGTCGAATGAATGCTGAAAAACGGGCCGAAATTTTTCGCCGCCTGCACGCGATCAATCCGAATCCCACCACCGAACTGGAATACAAGACGCCCTTTGAGCTGCTGGTCGCCGTGCTGCTCTCCGCGCAGGCTACAGATGTCTCGGTCAATGCCGCCACACGCAGACTCTTCCCCAGAGCCAATACGCCACAAAAAATTGCAAACTTGGGGGTCGCAGGCGTTGAGCCTTTCATTAAAACCATCGGACTTTACCGGACTAAGGCCAAGCACCTCATCAAGACCTGTGAACTGCTGATTGCCCACCACGGCGGTACGGTTCCTGAAAATCGTGAAGCACTCGAGGCGCTTCCTGGTGTCGGCCGAAAAACCGCCAATGTAGTGCTCAATACCGCATTCGGCTGGGAGTCGATTGCTGTCGACACGCACATCTTTCGTGTCGCAAATCGCACTAAGCTTGGACCTGGCAAAACCGTGACGGAGGTCGAAAAGCGTCTCGAGCGACTCGTACCGCAAGCATACAAACGCAACGCCCACCACTGGCTCATTCTGCATGGCCGCTACATCTGTAAAGCCAGAAGGCCCGAATGCTGGCGCTGCCCGATTAATGACCTTTGCGAGTTCCGGACGAAGACGCTGCCGCCCGACTAAAAAACTCTAAAAGATCATTAGCCGCAGGCGATAGCTGTCGGAGATCTGCATGACAAATAGATAAGGCGCGGGCCGTGTCTACGCCGGTGATTTTCAGAATCCTCAGGCCCAGTAATTTGCTGAAGCGCCTCGCGACAATCTCGGGCAGCACCGTGATGCCGAGCCCCGCTGCCACGAGCTGTGAGATCGCATCAAAGCCTTTCACCTGTACACGAATCCTCGGCTGAATACCCTCGCGGCGGGCCGCCTGCGCCAGCCATTCCTGAATCGAGCCGCCCTCTTGCAACAGGATGAAGTCCTCCAGAAGCAGCCGGCCAATCGCTGCAGCGCGCTCTTTTTTCCACAGGCCCTGATTCGGCACCATCGCCACCAGGGTGTCCTGGTGATAAGCCATCACCGTGAGGCCCTCTTGCCGTAATGAGCCCGCAAAAATCCCGATGTCGGCCTCACCCTCGGCGACTAAATGCTGGATCTCACGGCTGGTGTGCTCGGCCAAATCAATTCTGACGCGCGGATGGTCTTTTAGAAATCCAGTCAGATCACGCGGCAGTACGGTTGCAATCGAACTCGCGTTGGCCACCACTCGGACATGGCCCGTCACACCCGAGGCGAACTCGCCCACCTCGAATTCCATCTGCGCAAGCTCACGCTCAATCGAACGAGCATGATGCAGCACTGCGTTTCCAGCTTCGGTAAAGCGCACGCCCCGCGCATGCCGCGCTAAAAGCGGCAGCCCCATGCGGTCCTCGAGATCGCGAATTCGTGTGCTGGCCGCCCCCAGGGCCAGATGCAGGGATTGGGCCGCCTTGGTGATGGAGCCGGTTGCGGCCACTGCCAACAGCAACCTCAGGGTCATGAAATCGACACGCTGCGGATTGATCACTGGGCTGCCCTTCGATGAATTGCATCGATATACGCCTGCCCATCAATCGGCGTGCCATCACGCTGCGACCGCCAGAGTACCTCGCCCAAACACTCCATCACAATGTGCATGGCCTCATGCCGACTATCGTGGCGCTGAGCAAGCGCCAAAAACGCCACGCGAATCCCCGGTGGCTGATCAATTGAAATCTGCTCCTCAATCGACAGATGCATCGAGAGATGCAAAAACGGATTGCTGCGGCCTTGCTCAGGCGGATAGTCGCGGTCTAAGGCCTGCTCGAGATCCTCGAGATCAGGGTAGTACTCAGGATGCTGCGTTATCCAATCCACCGCCAAGCCCTCCAGCGGACTCAGGGGGCTGCCAGCCCGATGCTTGGCCCAGGCCTCGCAAAAAAACCGCCTAACCTCATCTTTACTCGGGTTGAACATAAAAATCGCTTGCGCTAAAACTGCGGCAGGCCAAACAGCAACACGCCAGCACCCAGCACGCCAAAAATTACCGCCGCAGTGATCCTGACAGCCCGCAGTGGAACGCGCTTTAATACATGCTCTCCAAACCAGATCACTGGCGCATTGGCCAAGACCATCCCCAGGGTGCTGCCCAGAATAACTGCAATGGGGGCCGACGCATGCTTGGCAGCGAGCAAGGCGGTCGCCACCTGGGTCTTATCGCCGATCTCGGCAATGAAAAAAGCAATCACCGTTGCAATAAAGGCGGTCTCCCAGAGTTTGACCTCGCCCTCATCAAGCCGATCAGGAAACAATGCCCAAACGGCGAGCCCGACAAACGACAGACCCAAAAGCCATCGGAGAAAATCTGGCGTCAGCCAGGATGCGCCCCAGCTGCCCAGGGCCACGGCGAAGGCATGATTGGCCAGTGTAGCCACCACGATTCCCGCAAGAATCGGCAGCGCCCGCGGAAAGCGGGCTGCGAGCACCAGGCTCAGCAGCTGAGTCTTATCGCCAATCTCACCAATCGCAACCGCAAAAACCGAGGTCGTAAATGCGTCCCACATCCGCCCACTCTAACCAACCCGACGAGCCTTCGCAAATCACGAAGGCTTGGGCCAAATTGACGCATTCTCAGGCCTGGGCAAAGGGCGTAGCCTTAGCATCCATAACAAGTGGCACCGTTCAGGGAGAACAGCATGACGCAGCCGGGCGCGACCGCCGGCCGTCGCCTTCGCGACGCGCTAGCGCAAGAAAAACCTTTACAAATTATTGGCGCGATCAATGCAAACCATGCCTTGCTGGCCAAGCGCGCTGGCTTCAAGGCAATCTATTTGTCTGGCGGCGGCGTAGCCGCCGGCTCACTCGGCCTGCCCGATCTGGGCATCTCGGGACTCGAGGATGTGCTGATCGATGTGCGTCGGATCACCGATGTCTGTGATACGCCGCTATTGGTCGATGTCGACACAGGATTTGGCGCTTCGGCCTTCAACATCGCGCGCACCACCCAATCCATGATCAAGGCCGGGGCAGCGGGCATGCACATTGAGGATCAGGTCGGCGCCAAACGCTGCGGCCATCGCCCGGGCAAGGCGATTGTGAGCACGGAGGAAATGGTCGACCGGGTCAAGGCCGCGGTCGATGCCCGCACCGACTCAAATTTCTTAATCATGGCCCGAACCGATGCTTTGGCAGTCGAAGGCCTTCAATCCGCAATCGATCGGGCCTGTGCCTGCGTTGAGGCAGGGGCCGATGCAATCTTTCCTGAAGCAATGACCGAACTGGCCATGTACCAACAGTTTGTTGGGGCTGTGAAGGTGCCGGTGCTGGCCAACATTACTGAGTTTGGCGCGACCCCGCTCTACTCCGTTGACGAACTCAAGGCAACCGGGGTTGCGATCGTGCTGTATCCGCTATCGGCTTTTCGGGCAATGAATAAGGCGGCGCAGATGGTCTACGAGGCTGTTCGCCGCGATGGGACCCAGCGCCAAGTTGTGGCCACGATGCAAACTCGCGAGGAACTCTACGATTCAATCGGCTACTGGGATTTTGAAAATAAGCTTGACGCCTTATTTTCAAAAAAATAATTTCGGCTGCCTCCGCTTCTTTTATCTCACCTCTGTCCATTCAAACTGCTATGTCACCCACCTCTAAATCCCCAGCCAATACGGCCGCTGAAGCCGCCGCTCCGAAAGCAAAAAAATCAGTTGCGCTCTCCGGCATCACTGCAGGCAATACTGCGCTGTGTACCGTTGGCCGTACGGGTAATGATCTTGCCTATCGCGGCTACGACATTCTCGATCTCGCCGATGTCTGCGAATTCGAAGAGATCGCCTACCTGCTGGTCCACGGAAAACTGCCCAACCGGCCTGAGTTAATCGGCTACAAAAACAAATTGCGTGCGCTACGGGGCCTCCCCGCTAATGTGATGGCTGCCCTTGAGTCCCTGCCCGCATCCAGCCATCCGATGGACGTGATGCGCACCGGCGTCTCAGCACTGGGTTGCAATATTCCTGAAAAAGAAGACCACAGCGCGCCGGGTGCCCGTGATATCGCTGACCGGCTGATGGCCTCTTTGGGCTCGATGCTGCTTTACTGGTACCACTACAGCCACAACGGCCGAGCTATCGACGTTGAAACCGATGATGACTCTATCGGTGGCCACTTCCTGCATCTGCTGCACGGGCGCCGGCCGCCACAAGACTGGGTCCAGGCGATGCACACCTCATTAATTCTGTATGCAGAGCACGAGTTCAATGCCTCGACCTTTGCGGCCCGTGTCATTGCAGGCACCGGCGCTGATTTTTACTCCTGTATTACCGGTGCCATTGGTGCCCTGCGCGGCCCCAAGCATGGCGGGGCTAATGAGGTGGCCTTCGAGACTCAGAAGCGCTACAACTCCCCCGATGAGGCCGAGGCCGATATACGGCGCCGGGTCGAAAACAAAGAGGTCATCATCGGCTTTGGCCATCCGGTTTACACCATCGGCGATCCGCGCAACAAGGTCATCAAAGAAGTTGCCCGCAAGCTTTCGCGTATGGCCAATGACATGAAGATGTTCAACATTGCCGAGCGGCTGGAGACTGTAATGTGGGATGCCAAAAAGATGTTTCCCAATCTGGACTGGTTCTCGGCTGTGAGTTACCACATGATGGGCGTGCCCACCGCAATGTTCACGCCACTTTTTGTGATCTCGCGGACCTCCGGCTGGAGCGCTCACGTGATCGAGCAGCGGCAGGATGGCAAGATCATCCGGCCAAGCGCCAACTACACCGGGCCCGAAGATCAGAAATTCGTTCCCCTGGATAAGCGCAAGTAAATATGAATACCGCTTTTCGTAAGCCCCTGCCGGGCACCGCACTGTCTTATTTCGACACAAGGGCGGCCATTGAGGCCATCGCTCCAGGCGCCTATGGGCGGCTGTCTTACACCGCCAAGATCCATGCTGAAAATCTCGTTCGACGCTGTGACCCGGCGATCCTCAATGACTGTCTGCGACAGATCGCAGAAAATCGTCGCGATCGAGATTTTCCGTGGTTTCCTGCCCGCGTTGTCTGCCACGACATTCTTGGCCAGACGGCCCTGGTTGACCTCGCCGGCCTGCGCGATGCAATCGCAGAAAAAGGTGGGGATCCCGCCATGATCAATCCCGTGGTGCCAACCCAGCTGGTTGTGGACCATTCACTGGCCGTGGAATGTGGCGGGTTTGATCCCGATGCATTTGCTAAAAATCGCGCGATTGAAGATCGCCGCAATGAAGACCGCTTTCACTTTATTGAGTGGACCAAGCGCGCCTTTCAAAATGTCGATGTCATTCCGCCCGGCAATGGCATCCTGCATCAGATCAATCTTGAGCGGATGTCTCCAGTGATTCAGGTGCAAGATGGTGTCGCGTATCCCGACACATTAGTCGGAACCGATAGCCATACACCCATGGTGGATGCGCTCGGGGTCATTGCAATTGGCGTTGGCGGCCTCGAGGCCGAAAGCGTCATGCTTGGACGCGCCTCATGGATGCGGCTGCCCGAAATCGTCGGTGTCAAACTCTCGGGCCGGCCGGCAAGCGGCATCACCGCTACCGATATCGTGCTCGCGCTCACAGAATTTCTACGCAAAGAGCGTGTTGTTTCTGCTTACCTTGAGTTTTTCGGCGAAGGCGCGGCTAATCTCACGCTCGGTGATCGCGCCACCATCTCGAATATGGCTCCCGAGTTCGGCGCCACTGCAGCGATGTTTTATATCGATGAGCAGACCATCCGCTATCTGCGGCTGACCGGCCGTGATGAGGCCTTGGTCCAGCTGGTTGAAACGTACGCGCGTCAAACAGGGCTCTGGGCCGACCAGATGCACGCCGCCCAATACGAAAGGGTTTTATCGTTCGATCTGGCCTCGGTAGTTCGAAATATTGCCGGTCCCTCCAATCCACATAAGC
>JBILVT010000108.1:0-5912 GCA_044370275.1 Burkholderiaceae bacterium
GGCGAGCCCCCGATGTGAAGACGGCGCAACCCGAGAGACCCAGGAAGGCAAAAACGCTTCCAAGGCATTAAACGCAGTGAAAAATCCGAGCAGCAACAAAGCCCAGGCCCACAATGAAGATGCCGCAAAGCCAAAGCCTGCAATCGATATGCCCATCAATGCGATTGCAAAAAGAAATGCCGGCCGGCTGCGGCCCGTTCGTTCGGACCAGAAAATTGGCATGAGCATCAGGCCAAAAGACGCCATCACCACAGGCAGATACAGCATCCAGTGATCCTGCAGATCCAGGCCCGTCTGAATGAGGGCCAGTGGCACCACCACAAAGATCGCGGTCTGGGTCATGTGAATCATAAAGATGCCCAGATTCAGCCTCATCAACTGGCCATCACGCAGCACGATGCGCCGGATTTCAGAAAACGAGATCACCGGGGTCTGCCGTCGGGCAGGCTCTGCCATTCGCATCACGGGAATCATCGCCATGACCACCAGCATCGCAGTCAGCCAAAAGAGGCCGGACATTCCAAACATCGATGAGAGCACGGGCGCCATCACCAACGACAGCGCAAACGCAAGTCCGATGGTCGCACCAATCAGCGCCATCGCTCGCGTGCGGACCTCCTCACGTGTTGAGTCCGCTAAAAATGCAGTCACTGCAGCTGAGATCGCGCCAGCGCCCTGGAGGGCCCGGCCGATGGCCAGGCCAACAATGCTTGTGGCCATTGCTGCGACAACACTTCCGAGGGCGAAGATCGCCAGGCCAACCAGAATCACGCGGCGTCGGCCATAACGATCCGAGGCTGCGCCAAACGGGATCTGCAGAAATGCCTGGGTGAGTCCATAGACGCCCGCAGCGATGCCGACCCACATCGGATCATCCCCACCCTGAAGTGCCTGAGACTCAGCAGCAAGCACGGGGAAGACAAGAAACAGACCAAGCATCCGCAGGCCGTACAGCATGGAGAGGGCCAGACAGGCCCGCCATTCTTGGCCGGTGAAACGAATCGTTGAGGCTGCTTGAGTCATAACCACGGGGTATAGTAGTCGATTGGCCTTTTGAATCCTCCCGCTCTGGCTTATGCAATCGCTTTTTCCGCCATCACTGCTTCGAGTGCGCGGCGCCCGGACCCATAACCTAAAAAATATTGATGCCGATTTGCCGCGGCACCAGCTGATCGTCATCACTGGACTCTCTGGGTCCGGAAAATCCTCGCTTGCCTTTGACACGCTGTATGCCGAGGGCCAGCGGCGCTACGTCGAATCCTTATCGGCCTACGCCCGACAATTTTTGCAGCTGATGGAAAAGCCCGATGTCGATCTCATTGAAGGCTTATCACCAGCGATCGCCATCGAACAGAAGGCCGCCAGTCACAATCCGCGTTCCACCGTCGGCACCGTCACGGAAATTCATGACTACCTGCGACTGCTGTTTGCGCGCGCTGGTGTGCCCCACTGCCCCCAACATCCGCATCACCGACTGGAATCCCAGACGGTTTCTCAAATGGTGGATCAGATCTTGGCCTGGCCGCAGCATTCTCGGCTCACCATTCTGGCGCCGGTGCTTTCACAGCGCAAAGGAGAGCACACGGAACTCATCAACAGCCTGCGCGCGCAGGGCTTTGTCCGAGTTCAGGTGCAGACCGAGCATCAGCCGCCGCTGTTGCGCGATATCGATCAGCTCATCGGTTTGAATAAAAATCAAAAACACTCAATCGATGTCGTGATTGATCGGCTGAGAGTTAAATCGGAAATCGCGCAGCGTTTGGCCGAATCTTTGGAGACTGCGCTGCGGCTCGGTAGCGGACGGGCCCTGGTCAGCTGCGAGGCCGACGACAGCGGCTCTGCATCGGCGCAGTCCGAGTCTCACGTCTTTTCGACCACCCTGTCTTGCCCTGAATGTGGATTTAGCCTCAAGGATCTGGAGCCCGGACTTTTTTCATTTAATAGTCCAGCCGGCGCATGCGTCTCGTGCGACGGCATCGGCACCGTTGAGTTTTTTGATCCCAAGCGGGTCGTTCAATTTCCTAACTTAAGCCTTGCATCGGGTGCCATCAAGGGCTGGGACCGACGCAATGCGTTTTATTTTCAGCTGCTGCAGAGCCTGTCAGATCATTATCAATTTGATCTTGAGACGCCATTTGAGCAGCTTGGAGACCGCATTCAGTCAGTGATTCTTCACGGCTCAGGCGATGAAGCGCTGCCACTGCGCTACCCGGGAGATCGAGGAGCGCTCATCACGCGACGACATCCGTTTGAGGGCATCCTGCCCAATCTGGAGCGCCGATGGCGTGAGACAGATGCTGCTGCGGTAAAGGAAGAACTCGGCCGCTACCGCAGCACCCAGGCCTGCCCGGCCTGTGCGGGATCGCGGCTTCGGCCTGAGGCCCGATTTGTCAGAGTCGGGGCGCCAGGCCATGACATTGATCTGCCAAGCCTTGCGGCCATGCCGCTGAAGTCCGCGCTAGAGCGGCTCGAGCAGCTGCAGCTCTCGGGCATGCGGGCAGCGATCGGCGAAAAAATTCTTTCAGAAATTTCTCAACGCCTCGGATTTCTCATCAATGTCGGCCTGGACTACCTGACGCTGGATCGCTCGGCCGCCACACTATCAGGCGGCGAGGGCCAGCGCATCCGGCTGGCCAGCCAGATCGGTGCAGGCCTCTCCGGTGTGATGTATGTGCTCGATGAGCCCTCAATCGGATTACATCAGCGTGATAACGACCGCCTACTTTCGACCTTGCGCAAACTGCGTGATCTGGGCAATACGGTGATCGTTGTCGAGCATGATGAAGATGCTATTCGCACCGCCGACTTCATCATTGATATGGGGCCAGGTGCAGGCCAGCACGGCGGTGAGGTTGTCGCCGTCGGCAGCCTGCAGGATATTTTGAGCGCGCCACGTTCGCTTACTGGCCAATACTTGAACGGCGAGCGCAGCATACCGATTCCAAAACAACGTCAGCGGCCAGGCGAGCGCTGGCTGCGCGTGGTGGGCGCCCACGGCAACAATCTCAAGCAGGTCACGACAGAGATCCCTTGCGGGCTTATGGTCTGCATTACTGGAGTCTCAGGCTCCGGTAAATCGACCCTGATCAACGATACGCTCGTAGCTGCAGCTGCTAAAAGAATCAATGGCGCCCATCTCGAGCCCGCAGGCATGGAGGCCATCGAGGGCCTGGAGTTCTTCGATAAGGTCATCAGTGTGGACCAGAGTCCAATCGGACGAACACCAAGAAGCAATCCCGCCACTTATACGGGGCTTTTTACTCCAATCCGGGAGCTATTCGCGCAGACTCCCACCGCCCGCGAGCGTGGCTATGACACGGGCCGCTTCTCCTTTAATGTCAAGGGTGGCCGCTGTGAGGCCTGCCAGGGTGATGGCCTTGTCCGCGTTGAAATGCACTTTTTGCCGGATGTGTATGTGCCCTGCGATGTCTGCCATGGTCTGCGCTATAACCGTGAGACCCTTGACGTGCGGTATCGAGGAAAAAATATTGCTGAAGTGCTCGGCCTCACGATTGATGAGGCGATGGAATTTTTCCGAGCCGTGCCAAATGTCTCTCGACGGCTGCAGACGCTGATTGATGTTGGGCTGGGCTATATCAAGCTGGGGCAAAGTGCCACGACTTTATCCGGCGGCGAGGCCCAACGGGTGAAACTCTCGCAAGAACTCTCAAAGCGCGATACCGGAAAAACACTTTATATCCTTGATGAGCCGACGACCGGCCTGCATTTTCATGACATCGCCCTGCTGTTAAAAGTCCTGCAAACGCTGCGCGATGGGGGCAATACCCTAATCATCATTGAGCACAATCTTGACGTCATTAAAACCGCGGACTGGATCATTGATCTCGGCCCAGAAGGCGGCGATGGCGGTGGGCAGCTGGTGGCTGCCGGCACGCCCGAGGCTGTGGCCCAGTGCGCTGAGAGTCACACTGGACGCTATCTGGCCAAGGTCCTAAAAGGCAATCGCGGCGGCCAATAGCTTGAGTGGTTTTGCGGGGCCATCGTAGGAGACCACCAGCATCTCCCCCATGGCGACAAACTGGCCGGTCAAGCCAGTGATCGTGACCTGGTGCGTGACCCAGACTTCAAAACCCGATCCCGGGGGCCGCTGCGCCAGACTTCGCGCCGCCTGAAAAGCCTGCTGCAACTGACGCTCACGGTCTCCTTGTCCCTGGAAAAAGGAGTTCAATGCCGGCCAGGGCTCAATTAGGATCTCTGGCCCTTGGCTTTTAGAACGAAATGCCTCGCTCGCAGTCTCCAGACATCGGCACCACTGGCTGGATCGCACACGGTCTGGCCGAAGGCCGCGCTCCGAAAACCAGCGGCCGATCGCTCGCGATTGTTCACGGCCCTCTCGCGAGAGATTGCGTTGGGTGCTGCAATCATCAAGCCGAAAGTTCGGTGGATCCCCAACACCCGGGACCGTCATAGCATGGCGAATCAGGGCAAGGCCACCGGACTGTAGCGCCGCAATCACCTGCCGATCCTGACCAGGTGCGGTACGCTGCTGACCGAAGGCAGGACATACCAGGCCAAAAAAAGGGACTGCAGCAAGCCCCGCCATCGCCTGCCGGCGCGCATGACGCAGGCGTTCTGAATGGTTCGCCATTCCTGTGATGGCGGTGATCCCGTCGGCTTTTCTATTCGCCAAAGAGGCCGTCAAGTTTTTTTTGTGCTGTCTCGGCATCCGCGCTCGACTTGCCTCGGGCCTGGGGGTATTCCTCGACGATACGATCTTCCCAATAAGTGGTGGGATTGGGGGCATTGCAAAGACGCCGAAAGACCTCATTGGGAACTGACTGATAGCGGCGCAGACTGCCATCTTGAAAATGCAATACGAGCTGCCGATCGCGTGGCTCGTATTCGGCACGCTGAATTCGTCCGATAGTGAATGTCTTGGTGTCCATGTCTGCAGTGATCCAAAAAGTGTTTTATAGCGCAACCGTGGGCAGACAGCGCATGGCTTTACGCAAAATTTTATAAACATCGAGATCGAATGTAGGCCTGCCATTTGCAAGCAGACTATGAATTTCATCCTCTCGGCTCGCCGAGCCGAGATAGCACCAGGCGTCCACCACATGCACCACAGAGGCTTCGCGCAGGCCAATCGGACCCCGGTGCGGCCAAGCTGGCAGGCGATACTTCGAGAGGGCCATGAGCAGCCGAGCATGATGGAGCGCTAAACGCTCACGGCCGATACAGCCACCACGGCAGGTCTTTAACTGAAAGCCAAAGCATGATGCGCCTGCCGCGGCCTTCTCGAGCCCCAGCAAGACCTTGCACAGACTCTCTTGACGTGCAATCTCAGTGAGCATCTCCACGGCATCGCGCTGACTAGGAAAAATCCCGTACAAATCCGGCTGAGCCCCAAGATTTAAGTCTCTGGCCCAGACCAGCTCCGCCTGCACGGCGTTGGTCCCGTCAGGCACAGACTCCAGCTGAGGCGCAATTCGCCACGAACATAGTTCTTTATTGCGCCGCAGGCGCTGATTGTGGGTGGGCAGCAATTTTTTAACGAGCGATGATTCCAGCAGCAACGCAGCAATCTCGCCAGCAGTCTCGATCCAATCGACACGCCGAATCTGCATCGATAGGCTCATCTCCTTGCCGCGGGCGTGATCCGAGGCGAAATGCGAGAGCACCCGTTTGCGAAGGTGATTGGATTTGCCGACATACAGCGGCAAGCTATTCTCGCCATAAAAGATATAGACCCCATGGCCCTCGGGAATCTGCTCCGGAAGATCAGGATCGAGCTGCGCCGGCAAGGCAGGCCGGGCGGTCAATGTTGCGATCGTCTGCTGCAACACATCCGCCGAAAAAAGCGGCCATAGCTTTTCCCAGAATTGAAAAATCAAATCGGCATCGGCCAGGGCCCGATGCCGGCCCGACGGGATCAGTCTATGCCGCTCAAT
>JBILVT010000109.1:0-5854 GCA_044370275.1 Burkholderiaceae bacterium
TATTGCTGCGAACTCTTCACTCGATGACGCCGTTGCGACAATTGAAACCACATGGAAACAGGAGGGCTGCCCGCAGCAGGTTGTCTTACTGGGTGATATTTTGGGGGCCACGCCTTGTAACGCAGCCGGTGCCTGGCTTAGCCTACATCCTGAAATTCATGCCCGTGGGCTTACGGGTGTAAGCGTTCCGATGATGCTCAAGGCCTTTACGTATCGCGAACTTTCTCCAGAAGAACTGGTTGAAAAGCTCGCCGATACAGTCTCGCCTTCTTGCGCGCCCTTAGCGCCTGCCACTTAAGGACTCCGATGCCCAAGCAGACGGTTCCTGTTATCAATACGCTTGGCCTGCATCTGAGGGCTTCTTCGAAGCTGAGCCAGATGGCGACACGCTTTCCTTGCGAGGTCTGGCTATCTCGCAATGGCAAGCGTGTTAACGCAAAAAGCGTTCTGGGCGTAACCATGCTGGCTGCCGGAAAGGGCACCGAAGTAGAAATTGAAACGACCGGCGAGCAAGAAGCAGAGGCGTTACAAGCGCTGATTGATCTTTTTGCCTCTCGATTCGGAGAGGAATCCTAGGCATGGCGTTTTCGGTCTCCGGGATTTCAGTCGGGCGGGGCATTGCAATTGGCCGAGCCTGGGTGCTTGCACCCGCATCACTGGATGTGCCACGTCGCGCAATCGAGGCAGGCCAGGTCTATGCTGAAGTAGAACGCCTCTACGCCGCTGTTCGGGCAGTCGATGATGAATTTGAAAAAATGCGTCATGACTTGGGCAATGAGGTCGCTGCAGAGCTACGGGCCTTCCTAGATCTACAGGCCATAGTCTTACATGACCCAATGCTGATTGAGGCCACACGGGATCGAATTCTGGCCGAACAGTGCAATGCTGAATGGGCCCTTGTGCAGCAATATGAGCAGGTGGCAGAACAGTTTGATGCAATTGAAGATGCCTATCTGCGCGAGCGTAGGGCAGATGTTCGGCAAATTGTCGAACGCATTCTCAAGGCAATGCGCCATCCTGAAGGTGGCGCTCGAATTAGCCTTCCGCAACCCGCCACAACTGAGTCTGGCCCGCATGCTGAATTGCCATGGATTCTTGTCGCCCATGACATTGCACCGGCCGATATGCTGCTACTGAAGCAACACTCCTTCGCCGGGTTCGCAACCGACACGGGCAGCCCAACATCGCATACCGCAATTCTTGCCCGAAGTCTTGGCCTGCCTGCAGTGGTTGGGCTCCAGACCCTGTATGGATTAATTCAGCAAGGCGAGCCCATCATTATCGATGCGGAAGCCGGGGTAGTCCTTGGCAGCATCGATGCGCCGATTCGTAGCATCTATGAGGTCCGACAAGCCGAGCAGGCCGTCGCCCGCAGCCGCCTAACGCGACTTAAAAATGTGGCTGCACAGACCCTTGACGGCCAGGCGGTCAGTCTCTTTGCAAACCTAGATCTACCCTCTGATGCATCCCACGCTATGGAGGCGGGCTGTCAGGGCGTGGGCCTTTTCCGTAGCGAATTTTTGTATATGAATCGCGAGGACCCGCCCTCAGAAGAAGAGCAGTACGAAGCCTATCGGAGCGTTGTGGCCGCACTCAGAGGCAGGCCAGTCACAATTCGGACGCTTGACTCAGGGGCCGATAAAGATGTGCCCAGCGTTTCGGCCAATCGGAATCCGCCTTCAAATCCTGCGCTTGCCTTGCGTGCGATCCGGCTGTGTCTGGCTGAGCCGGAACTTTTTATGACTCAGCTACGGGCGATTCTCAGGGCCTCGGCCCACGGCCCGGTCAAGCTTCTGATTCCTCTCATCAGCGGGCCACAAGAGATGATCGCGGCGAGAAAAATGGTCGGGGCGGCAATGGCTCAGCTGAAAACCCGCCGTCAGGCCTTCGATGAAGCCATCGCAATTGGAGCAATGATTGAAGTACCGGCGGCGGCTCTGGCGATTGATGGGCTTTTGCCGGTGCTGGATTTTGCCTCTTTAGGCACAAACGATTTGATTCAATACACGCTTGCCATTGATCGGGCTGATGGCGATGTGGCCCATTTATACAATCCGCTGCACCCGGCGGTGCTACGCTTAGTTGCCGATGTGATTAAGGCCTGCAATCGGCGCGGCAAGCCCGTTTCGGTCTGTGGCGAGATGGCAGGAGATCCCGAGCTTACGCGGCTGCTGCTGGGCTTTGGCCTGCGTGAATTCTCAATGCATCCAGCCCAAGTCTTGCTCATCAAACAAGAAATCCTTCGGTCTAGCACCGCTGACTGCAGCAAACAGTCATCGCGAATTCTTCGGCAAGGCGACCCCTCAAAGCTGACGGCCGCCCTGGCGAGATGGAATCAAGACCGCGACCACATCTCCGGCTGAATCCAGCCCTCGCGCAAGGCTACAAGTGTTGCCTGGGTTCGGTTTCGAACGCGCAAGGCCCGAAAAATTGCGCTGATGTGGACTTTTGCGGTCCCCTCGGAGATTCCAAGCTCGGTGCAAATTTTTTTCGTTGGTTTACCCTCCACTAAACAGAAGAGAACTTCTTGCTGACGCGGGGTAATCGCTGCAGTGGGCCCCGGCTGCTCAGGCTCAAGCTTGCGGTAAGGCTGCAACGGGGCTTCTTTAATCAGCAGCGAGGTCGGGGGTAAAAAACGCTGCTCCAGGCTTAGACGCTTTGTCACTCTTGGCTCTCCCTATAAAGACAATCAATCTGTCTGAGCCAGTATCCCAATGGGTCCTGCCGAAAACCTCAACAAATGCGAAATCTGCGAGCACGCGGCTCGGGGCTTAGCCAGACTTTGTGTCAAAGTGTCACGAAATTGACATCCGCCTACCCGGATGGATACCTTTTGCGCCTTACGTCAAAATTCCACATGGCAATCAATTCTCAGCAGGCAGGGTCAGTCGGGCCCATCACGCCACAGACCGCCGACTTCTCCGAGCCGCTAACGCTCAAAAGCGGCCAGTCGTTTGGCCCCTACCAGCTGGTCTACGAGACCTATGGGCAGCTCAATGCCTCACGCAGTAATGCAGTACTCATTTGTCATGCCTTGAATGCCTCCCATCATGTTGCGGGCAGCCGGCCCGATGATCCGCAGGCCTTGGGCTGGTGGGACAACATGGTGGGACCGGGCAAGCCTGTGGATACAAACCGTTTTTTCGTTATCGGCGTAAATAATCTTGGCTCTTGCTTCGGCTCTACGGGCCCAGCCTCGATTAATCCTGTAACGGGCCAGCCCTACGGCGCTGATTTCCCGGTTGTCACCGTTGAAGACTGGGTCGATGCCCAGGCCCGGCTCGCGGACCGGCTGAAGATTGAGCAATTCGCCGCCGTGATGGGCGGAAGTCTCGGTGGCATGCAGGCCATGCAGTGGTCGATTGCCTATCCCGATCGGCTTCGGCATGCAGTCATCATCGCATCTACCGCAAGACTATCGGCACAAAACATCGCATTCAATGAAGTTGCGCGGCGGGCGATAGTGAGTGATCCAGAATTTCACGGTGGCCACTATTACGCTAAAAATACAGTGCCCAAGACCGGCTTATCGGTAGCCCGGATGATCGGCCACATCACCTACTTATCCGATGATGATATGGCTGAAAAATTTGGCCGACAGCTACGTGGCGCTGACGACTATCGTTTTGGCTTTGATGTGGAGTTTGAGATCGAGTCTTATCTACGCTATCAGGGAGAGAAGTTTTCGACTTATTTCGATGCAAATACCTATTTACTGATTACGCGGGCGCTCGATTATTTTGATCCTGCCAAGGCTTTTTCAGGCAATCTCTCTGAGGCGCTGGCCGGCATCCGATGCAGCAATCTGCTTATTTCATTTACTACGGATTGGCGATTTTCGCCGGAGCGCTCTCGAGAAATGGTTGAGGCGCTGCTTGCGCAACGTAAATCAGTCAGCTATGCCGAAATTGATGCGCCCCATGGACATGATGCCTTTTTAATGAGTGATCCCCGCTATCACCATTTGGTTGCAGCCTACTTTGATCGCATCGGCCAGGAGTCGGGCGTATGACAGCTATTCCTCACCGTAGCGGAGAATCCCTACGCAGCGATCTTGCGCAGATCGCCAAATGGGTCGCTCCTCGCACGCGGGTGCTGGATCTGGGCTGCGGCGATGGCACACTGCTGCATTGGCTG
Organism: Burkholderiaceae bacterium; assembly: GCA_044370275.1. Classification (GTDB taxonomy): domain Bacteria; phylum Pseudomonadota; class Gammaproteobacteria; order Burkholderiales; family Burkholderiaceae_A; genus Lacustribacter. The sequence goes on from JBILVT010000109.1 coordinate 4,138, forward strand.
GCCGCCCACCAGTCCTGCGAGACACTGGGCGTTGAGATCACCGACGAGAATGTGTTGGCCTGCGTGAAACGTGGGGTGAATGTCATTCAGGCGGATATTGACCAAGGGCTTGCGATGTTTGCCCAGGACCGTTTTGATGCGGTGGTGCTTTCACAGGCCCTGCAGGCGACACGCGAGACGGAGCGGGTGCTACGAGAAATCGGCGAAATAGGCCGCGAGTGTTTGGTTAGCATTCCGAATTTTGGCCACTGGTCCCATATCACCTCGCTGCTTTCAGGCCATATGCCCGTTAACAAGCGGCTGCCATATGCCTGGTATGACACACCCAATTTCCACTTCGCTACCGCCCGGGATTTTGAAGAGCTCCTGATACGGCTGGGCTTTGAGATTCTGGATCGCGCTTTTCTTGATGATGATAAGGCGATCCAGTGGCTGCCGAACCTGAGAAGCACGCTGGCGGTGTACCGTTTTCGTAAAAAATCGTTTTAAGTTGAGATTACGGTAATCTCTCGCCCGAAGGGCCGAGAACTGCTGGCCCCGCCTGAAACTCATCACGATTAGGAAAACTAATTATGGCCATCAAGACTATCGGCGTTATTGGCGCCGGAACCATGGGCAACGGCATTGCCCAGGCCTTTGCTGCAAAGGGCTATGACGTTGTGATGCAAGACATTGCGGAGCCAGCGCTCGCGAAAGGCCTGGCAGCCGTGTCAGGCTCAATGGATCGGCTTATCAAAAAAGGAATGCTGACCGAGGATGCCAAAAAAGCGACCTTATCTCATATTTGTACCACCACCAAAGCTGAAGACCTAGCTTCCGCAGATCTTTTGATCGAAGCGGCTACCGAAAATGAATCCGTGAAAATTAAGATTCTTCAGGCCGTCGAAAAAGTGCTGCGGCCGGAGACAATTATCGCAACAAATACTTCCTCACTCTCGATTACTCGGCTAGCAGCTGCAACCCAGCGGCCCGGACTCTTTGTGGGCATGCATTTTTTCAATCCCGTGCCAATGATGGCCCTCGTCGAAATCATTCGGGGCCTTCAGACCTCGGAGTCAACCGTCACCGCTGTCACGGCGCTTGCTACAGCAGTTGGAAAAACGCCCATCGGAGTCAAAAATAGCGCTGGATTTGTCGTCAATCGAATTCTCTGCCCGATGATCAATGAGGCTATTTTTGTTTATGCAGAAGGCCTCGCCTCAGCGGCTGAGGTTGATGAGGGCATGAAGCTTGGCTGCAATCATCCGATCGGCCCGCTAGCCTTAGCGGATCTGATCGGTCTTGACGTGCTACTGGCGGTAATGGAAGTGCTCTACAGCAACTTCGAGGATCCGAAATATCGCGCTGCCCCGTTACTAAAAGAGATGGTCGACGCAGGCTATCTTGGCCGAAAATCAGGCCGGGGCTTCTACAGCTATTAACCCTTGAAACAAGATGTTTTAAGGTCTGCTGTTCCTCCGCTTGGCTTGGCCCTGCTGATGTGGGGCCTGGCTGCCGCCTTCTATCTATTCGGATTTTTTCAGCGGGTCACGCCCGCCGCATTGGCCCAAGACCTCGCCCAGGAGCTTGCGCCCACCGCAACCGCTTTGGGCTGGCTATCCGCAACCTACTTTTATTGCTATGCCGTTATGCAACTGCCTGCAGGCCTTCTCGCAGATCGCTTTGGCCCACGCCGGCTCTTTATTGCGGCCACAGCAGCCGCAGCAGCCGGAACACT
>JBILVT010000110.1:0-5777 GCA_044370275.1 Burkholderiaceae bacterium
TCGATACGGCCCGGATTACGCAAGGCGGTAAGCTCAACCTGGAGGACCTCGATATCGGAGTCCAGCTTTAATCCGGCACGCTCTGTTCGATCGATCTGCGTGAATAGCCGACGCTCGTGATAGCGGGCGTTCACCAGAGACAGCGACGATGCCGTAATCAGCCCGACCAGGAACCACTGACGGCGTGTCATCTTGCAGCCTCCAGAGTGGTGCCACACCGCTCCGCAACCCGAAGCATTGCTGACCGGGCTCGAGGGTTAGCAGCAATTTCTTCCTCGCGTGGACGAATCCGTGCAATCACCCGAAGCCGGGCATCGATGGCAGGCCGACCTAGCCGATCTTGCAATCCAGAAAGGAGTGCCCGCTGGCTGCGGCTTATACCGCGGTCTGTGGCAGGCGGTGCCGTGTGCGCGGCATCGCGAAAGAATTGCTTAACAAACCGGTCTTCCAGCGAGTGAAAGCTGATGATCGCAAGGCGCCCAGACTCACGTAGCAGGCGGACGGCTGCCTCAAGCAGGGCCGCGAGCTCTTCCATTTCGCGATTGATGTGAATCCGTAGAGCCTGAAATGTTCGTGTCGCCGGATGCTGGCCTGGCTCACGACGTGCACGACACCGCCGAAGCGTTTGGACGACAAGCTCTGCCAGGTCCTCGGTCCTCTGCAAAGGCTCAGCCTCTCCCCGAGCGGCTGACGCGCAGCGAGTCGCAATCGCGTTTGCAATCTGAACAGCAAACCGTTCTTCGCCATAGTTTTTAATCACTTTCTGAAGTTCATCTACCGAAGCCTTCGCAATCCATGCAGATACGGGCTCACCACGGGTTGGATCCATCCGCATATCGAGTGGGCCTTGCAATCGAAAGCTAAAACCCCGCTTGGGATCATCGAGCTGCGGAGATGAGACGCCGAGATCCGCCAATACGCCATCCACCTGATCAATGCCCTGCTCCGCGAGCCGCTGCGGTAATTCGCTAAAGGGTGCGTGGATGATTTGAAAACGCTGATCGTGAATCTTTCTGCCCGCCGCCACTGCGGCTGGATCACGATCGAAAGCAATTAATCGGCCGGTAGGGCCGAGCTGCTCGAGAATGAGTGCGCTGTGGCCACCGCGGCCGTAAGTAGCGTCGACATAACTTCCTTGCGGAATCACATGCAGAGACCTAACCGCCTCTTGCAGCAAGACGGGGCGATGGTCAAAGGCCTGCACATCAGGAGACGGTTGTTGAGAGTCGCCGCGCGCAACAGCTGCGGTCACATCGCACTCCCGCCGCGCTTACGCTGGCGGACAGCCTGCTTGTGCAACTCCAATGCAGATGCATCCCAGATTTCGAACAGCTCCCCCACACCGAGAAGAATCACATCACGCTGAATATGTGCGCCCTCACGTAACACAGGATTGATGAGTACCCGGCCCTGGGCATCCATCTCGGGCGTGTCGCTTAATCCCATCCAAAAACGCCGCCGCTCGGCATCACGCTCATCGGAAGAAAACAGCGCCACCTTGTCTGCCCAAAGCGACTGGGCCATCAGCAGCAGGCAGCCGTCATCACTCTCCACCAGCGCGAGTGCGCCTTGAGAGCGCGCGAGCAATTCATCCCGGTAGCGCGTCGGAATGGTCATCCGGCCTTTGACGTCTAGGCTGAGGGCCGAGACCCCGGAAAAGGCGAGTGATAGCGCCAAAAGAAAACCCCCACAAAAAACCACTTTTTTGCACGATTTCCCACTTTATGGAAATCAGTGTTACCGGTCAAGTCGAATGGGGATTTTTTCTTTCTAAAACAACAACTTAGGCCCTATTTCAAGAATGATTTTTAAACAAAAATTCAAATAAATCAATAGGATAAAAATCACTTATAAAGTGATTTATCAGGACAACTAGGAAACTTGCACGTCGCGAGGCCAAAAAACTGGTCTCAGAGGGCAAAAGCCGGGTCAATGCAAGGAGTTTTTCAGCAGTCCGGCAAAAGGAATCGGAACGATCGGCAGCCCCTCATCAGCCAGCTCCCGTGCAGTCTCTAGGCTCGTGCTGCCGTGAATCGGCCGCGGTGGCGTCTCCTGGCGATGCATGGATCGGGCCTCTTGAGCGAAACGATCACCCACATCTTCACTGTGCTCTAGTAGCTGCCGAACCACCTTCAGCGCCTGTGCCAGCGTGGGGGATGACTTCGGATCGATCGCGGCCGATACTGGCGCCGGGAACTCAGCGGTCACCTCTGATGCTTGAGCCGCACCAGCAGCAGCCTCGGCCTGAGCCCCCGAGAGATTCAGTCGCGGTGCCGAGAGTGTTTTCTCAACGCTTCGGCTGTCGCAAAACGGGCAGGTCAGCAGGCCCCGGGAACGCTGGTCCTCGAAGGCAAGATGGCTTTTGAACCAACCCTCAAATGGATGGCCATGCTCACACTTCAAGTTGAAAACTTTCATGGGTGAATTGTAGCGGCATCAGGCCGCAACATCCGCCCGCTCGATCAGCTCAATTTTGTAACCATCGGGATCGTGGACGAACGCAATCACCGTGGATCCGCCCTTGACTGGGCCGGCGGGCCGCGTCACGTGTCCACCCGCGGCTTGAATCCGCGCGCATGCTGCTGCTGCATCTGGAACAGCAAGCGCAATGTGGCCGTAGGCGCTGCCCATTTCATAGTCGGCCACACCGTAGTTATAGGTCAATTCAATCTCTGCATGGCCGTCTTCGTTGCCACGGCCAAATCCGACAAACGCGAGTGAATACTGCTGATCTTGTCGATCAGTGGTGCGCAGCAGATTCATCCCCATGATCTGGGTATAGAAATGAATCGATCGCTGCAAATCACCAACACGCAACATCGTATGCAAAATCCGCACAATCCCTCCGATAAAAAAGTGAAGTAAGTCTATAGGCCGGATTCTGTTACGAGGCGCCGCGTTGCGATGCCTTATAGCGACCATCCCTCTAGGCCTGCCGTTACCAGCAGGCTCAAGCCACCTACCCGCGCACATCGGACGGGACATCCTCTCCGGCAATGCCGGGCATGCGCCTATTTGGTGTTGCTCCAGGTGGAGGTTACCGCGTTTCACGTCCGCGCAGTTTCCCGCGCTTACTCGTCTCTGTGGCCCTATTCCTCGCCTTGGGCGATCTCGCGATCGCTTGCTGCGTACGGCCGTTAGCCGTCACCCTTCCCTGCGGAGTCCGGACCTTCCTCTCCCGCGCTGTGCGCGGCAGCGGCCGCCCGACTTACTTCTTGTTTCAATCATAGCGAATTGCTCTGAATCTGGTCGAGTGCTATTTTATATATAAAATATATACATAAATAACATGAACGTTAAAAGCCCCGACGTTGCGCGATGGATCTGGGGAACGCGGGAACCAGGCCGGCCGCTGCGCACCACGCTCTTGCTGCTAATCCTGCTGCCCTTGATCGCAGCGCTGATTGCGCTGGGCTGGGCCATGATGCATTCGGCACGCAGCACGATTTCTGCCAACGAGGGACAAAAGCTCTCAGCGCAGGCCCGGGCAATCGCAGAAATCATTGACACGACGATCGGCCAGCGTCTCGATGACTTGCGATCACGGGCCGCCTTGCTGCCCGCCCTCCGCCTGCACAAGCATCCCGATCTGCTTGCGCTCTGGATTGATACGATTCAGCAGCATGTTCCTGAATACACTTGGATTGGATTCGCAGATCGAACGGGAATAGTCCGAGCCGCAAACCAGGGCATGCTCGCCGGAAAAAATGTGCATGATCGCGAATGGTTTCAAGAGGGCCTGAAGCGTTCAACGACGGTTGATCTGCACGAGGCCGTGCTGCTTGCAGACCTCCTTGGCCAGAATCCCTCCGGCGGCCCGTGGCGATTTATTGATCTTGCGACACCCGTGCGAGACGCATCAGGCACAACCCTCGGCGTGCTGGGCGCCCACCTGAGCTGGGACTGGCTCTTAGCCCAGCACAAACGTTTTTTGCAATCGATTCCAAAGCATCTTCATGCAGAAATTATTGTCCTTGGCGACGATGGAACCACTCGGCTCATGGCGCCCGCCGCCCACGCTGGAGAATATGCCCACCTGCAAAGCGTGCAGCAGGCCCGCGCCGGCAAACAAGGCTGGCTTCGCGAGCAATGGCCCGATGGCCGCCATTACCTAGTTGGCTACGTTCTTAACCCCGGCTACGGCAGCCATCATCAGCTGGGATGGATCACCCTCGTTAGCCTGCCGGATGAAGAGGTCAATGCGGAGATTTCGCCTGTCATAACGGGCATCTGGGTCGCCCTAACCTTAACAGGGCTGATGTTTCTGGCCGCGCTGGCTTTGTTGCTCAATAAAACCCTGGGGCCCATCGAGGCAATGGCCAGCGCAATTGAAAAGGTTTCCCGCGAGGGCGGCAAGCTAACGCTGAGTCACAGTCCACCACGCGAATTTCAAATGCTGACTCAGATCACCAATCAGATGATTCGCTCTCTCGAGGCCCAGCGGGCCGCCGACCAGAATAAATCACGATTTATTGCTGATATGAGCCATGAAATTCGGACGCCGTTAAATGGAATGGTCGGCCTCGTGGAGCTGATGAAGCAGCGCAGCCCAACCGCCCAAGACCGCGCCGATCTTGAGTCGCTCACCCAGTGCGGTAAAGAGCTAAACGCCCTACTCTCCGATTTACTTGACTTCTCTGCAATCGAAGAGGGCCGGCTCAGATTTGATCCAGAACCAACACGGCTAACGCTCTTGATTGAACAAAATATCGCACTGTTTCGCGGGATTGCTAGGCAAAAAGGATTGCAGCTTAGTCTGCGACAGGAAATTCCAGACGACCTTTACATTTATGTCGATCCCCTGCGCTTAAGTCAAATTCTAAAAAATCTGATTTCTAACGCCATCAAATTCACCGCCCATGGCGGCATTGAGCTGCGCAGCCGGCTGATCACGCCAAGCAACGGAATCAAACGCCAGGCCATCGAAGTTCTGATTGACGTTGAAGATACCGGTATCGGCCTTACGCAAGATCAGCAAGAAATTGTTTTTGGCCGCTTCCAGCAGGCCGGCGCATCCATTGCGCAGCGCTACGGTGGCAGCGGCCTTGGCCTGACACTGGCCCGCAGTCTTTTGGAGGCGATGGGTGGGCGATTGAGGCTACGCTCAGCATCGGGCGAGGGCAGCTGCTTCACCATCCAGCTCTCAGCCATGACGGCGACTGCACCAGAGATGATGTTGGCGCACACACCTGACACATCTGCAGCCGCCGTGGCCAGCCAAAGAAAAATACTTGTCGTCGATGATGTTGCAATGAATCGGGAAATCCTAGTGCGCTGGCTCTCGCATCATGGCATGCAGACTGATGCTGCGGCCTGCGGTGAGGAGGCCATCGAGAAAAGTCTTGCGATAGCGTACGACTGCATCTTGATGGATATTGATCTTCCAGGCCTCTCAGGCCGTGAGGCTGCCCAACGCATTCGCGCCGTCAATGGCCCCAGCCAAGGATGCCTCATGGTTGCTGTCTCTGGCCATGCCTTCTCCGAAGATGTCAGCGCCTCCCTGGCTGCCGGAATTGATCTTCATTTAAGTAAACCGATTGACTTTGATGCGCTACTCGAATTAATTCGCCATCCGCAGGAAGCTCAGCGTCTTGGGGGCCGAAAGACCGAGCGATCCTCATAAAAAACCGGCTCAGAATTCTCCGGGTGCCAGCCTGGCAGTCCCATCACAGGCATCGGATAAAACTGCTGCGGACAGAGGCCATCCGAAATGAGTGCCGCGAGACCCGTATCAATTGCATCCGGGGCCAATGTGGCGCAGTCTAGGAGCCGGCAAT
>JBILVT010000111.1:0-5734 GCA_044370275.1 Burkholderiaceae bacterium
CAGAAATCAAGCCTCCCCCGCCGACAACAGCGTCCACCAGTCCGGCAGCAAAAGCCGCCAGGCCCAGTATCAGCAACACGCCGCCCTCAGGACCGCCCGCCGCTCCGAATTCAAACCACATTTGGAATTTTTGAAATAAAAGGGGCTGTTTTACGCGACAAAACAGCCCTTCTTGCTAGGATCGCCGAATGAAACCCCTGATTGTGACATCTGGAGACCCCGCAGGCGTTGGGCCGGAAATCGTAATCAAGGCAGTCTCCAGCTGGCTCACTAGCTCTGCGGCGGCCCGGCCTCTGCTTGTGGCTGGGGATCCAGAGTGGTTCAATCAGCTAGGTAAAAAGTTAAAAATATCCACTGAGAAAATTAATTTTCTTCCTATTAATTGGAAAAAAGACGAAATTTATATTGGGCAGGTGGGAAAAAGTGCCGGACAGGCTGGATTTGAATCTATCCGTCAGGCGGTCAGCCGGTGCATGTTCCGCGAGGCAGCCGGACTGGTAACCGCTCCAATCAACAAGGAGTCCCTGGCCCTGGCTGGCCATGACTGGCCAGGACACACCGAGATGCTGGCGGAGCTCTCGAGCCCATCCGCTCCACCCGCGGTCCGCATGATGCTCGTCAACCCCGAGCTCAAGGTTGTATTGAATTCAGTGCATGTCGCGCTGAAAGACATGATCGATGGCCTGAACGTCCAAGACCTTGTACAGACCATTTTGCTGGCGCAAAGCGCTTGCCAGCAGCTTGGGATAGCTGCCCCGAGAATCGCGGTGGCGGGCCTAAATCCCCATGCGGGAGAGGCCGGCCTATTTGGCCGCGAAGACCTGGACACCATTGGGCCCGCGGTCGCGCAGGCAAAAAGCCTGGGTGTGAATGCCTCGGGCCCCTGGCCGGGCGACACCGTATTCATGCGGGCCCGCCAGGCCAAAGAATTCGATGTGGTCATCGCCCAATACCACGACCAGGGCCTAATACCGATCAAATATCTTGGCCTCGATCAGGGTGTGAATATGACGCTCGGCCTGCCGTTTATTAGAACCAGCGTTGATCATGGAACCGCCTTCGATATTGCGGAGCGACTCATCGCGGATCCCGGCTCCCTGCTTGCAGCGATTGCCCTGGCCGATCGACTGGCAAGCCAGCAAGAGCAAGCGCAGCCCTCCTTAATGAATCATTAAGACTGTGCGCATCCATGTCTGATCAAAAAAATCCACAACTCATCGCGATCTGCGCCGGAAAAGTAAAACCCATTTTGATTCGGCGTGAGCACGGCGACAAAGAGCTGCACCAAGTCGCTTCGGGCATTCACAAATCAGCCATTAGCACCCTAGGGTCGCCCGCCCCTATCGGCTGCGGCACACTAGGACTTGCCGATGATGAGCAGGCCGATCTCAGCGTTCATGGCGGGGTCGATAAAGCAATCTACTGCTATCCCATTGAGCACTACGATTTTTGGAAGACCGCCTATCCCTGGCTTGCCGATCAAGAACATTGCTTCGGTGTGGTTGGAGAAAATCTATGTACTCAAGGCCTAAACGAATCCTGTCTCTGGATCGGAGACCTCTTGGAAATCGGTCAGGAGCTCGTCCTGCGCGTAACCAAGCCACGCGAGCCGTGCTACAAATTCAACGCAAAAATGCGCTCCAATGTCGCCGCCAAACTGATGATGCAAAACGGGTTGTCGGGCTGGTATGCCGCAGTTATTCGGGAGGGTAAACTCAAAGCGGGTGATGACATACGCGTCAAAGCGGGGCCACGCGACATCACGGTGGCCCAGGAGTATGAGCGGCTACTCAGAGATTAGGCAGCGAGTCGCTGACCAAGCCGGGACTCAAAAACAGATTTCGTTCTCAGGAGCGCGGCCGGAAGGCCGTGGCGCAATTTCTCAAAAAGTTCTGCGTGTAGAGCAAACTCCTCTTGCCATGATTTCCCATCAATCGCAGTTATGCGAGCGAATTGGTCAGCGGAAAACGCCAGCCCGGTCCAGTCGATATCTTCGTAACGCGGAGTAATGCCAAACACATGCTCGGCGCCCTGAGCCTTGCCCTCAATACGTTGAAGCATCCACTTTAAGACCCGGGCGTTCTCTCCAAAGCCGGGCCAAACAAAGCGGCCCTGCTCGTCTGTCCTAAACCAGTTCACACAGAAAATCTTCGGCAGCTGCACACCGCGACGGCCCAGCTTTTCGCCCAGCTCAAGCCAATGCGAAAAATACTCGGCCATGTTGTAGCCACAAAAAGGCAGCATTGCGAATGGGTCCCTGCGCACCACGCCCTGCTGTCCAGCCGCAGCCGCAGTGGTCTCCGAGCCCATGGTCGCTGCCATATATACGCCCTCTTCCCAGTTGCGGGCCTCGGTCACCAGCGGGACAGTCGTCGAACGTCGGCCGCCGAAAATAAAGGCGTCAATCACAACCCCCTGTGGGTTATCCCATTCAGAATCAATGACCGGATTCTGAACCGAGGAAACGGTAAAGCGGGCATTGGGGTGCGCCGCCTTTCTGCCCTCAGCCTTCGCGATCTCCGGAGTCCAATCGCGGCCCTGCCAATCCAAACAGTGGGCGGGTGGGGTTCCCATGCCCTCCCACCAGACGTCTCCATCATCGGTGAGCGCGACATTAGTGAAAATGACATTTTCTTTCAGCGATGCCATGCAATTGAAATTAGTCTTTTCATTGGTGCCGGGCGCAACGCCAAAATAACCATTCTCTGGATTAATCGCGCGCAGGCGACCCTCTACGTCCGGCTTAATCCACGCAATATCATCGCCAATTGTGGTGATCTTCCAGCCGCCCTGATCCAATCCTTGCGGCGGAATCAGCATCGCAAAATTTGTTTTTCCGCAGGCCGACGGAAAAGCGGCAGCGACGTGATACTTCCTGCCCCAAGGGGCCCGCACACCAAGAATCAGCATGTGCTCTGCGAGCCAGCCTGCCGAGCCCGACTCAGCCTCTTTGCGGCCCATCGATGAGGCAATACGCAGTGCAAAACATTTTTTACCCAGCAGGGCATTGCCGCCGTAGCCTGAGCCGTAAGACCAGATTTCTCGTGTTTTTGGAAAGTGGACAATGTATTTCGTCGCATTACACGGCCAGCTCACGTCGCTTACGCCGTTTAACAAGGGCATTCCGACTGAATGCACACAGGGGACAAATTCGCCTGAAGCGCCCAGCACATCGTAAACAGCGCGGCCCATGCGAGTCATCAGCCGCATATTGACTACTACATACGGTGAGTCAGAGACCTCAACTCCAATGTGTGCAATCGGCGATCCGAGCGGCCCCATCGAAAATGGAATGACATACATCGTGCGGCCCCGCATACAGCCCTCAAACAACCCATCGAGGGTCTGACGCATCTCGCTCGGCGCCATCCAGTTATTGGTCGGGCCAGCATCCTCCTGTCGGTCTGTGCAGATAAAGGTGCGGTCCTCAACCCGCGCCACATCAGAAGGATCTGACCAGGCTAAAAATGAATTGGGTCGCTTGGCGGCATTCAGTCGCTTCAGCGTACCCGCCCCAACCATCTCCTGGCAGAGCCGGTCGGACTCTTCTGCGGAGCCATCGCACCATAGGATCCGGTCAGGCTTCGTCTTGGCGGCAATCGATTGGACCCATTGAATCAGTCCCTGATGTTTAACGTATTCTGGAATGGCGTTCTGCATAGTATTTTTTATTTAGGCACGCTGATGTTTGGTGCCATGATTGCGCATTGTGCAAATTTTAACATTTCAGTCTCTCCGCTATGACCACTAAAGAGCCCTTGGTTTTCCTGAGTTGTGGGGGAACAATTGAAAAGATTTATCTACCCGAGGCTGGCCGACTGGGCTTTGACCGATCCAGGGTCGCCGACTGGGCCGAGCGCTGCAGAATCACCACCCCATGGCGGGCCGAGACCGTCATGCTGGTCGATAGCCTCGACATGGTCGATCACGACCGGCAACAGCTGGCGCAAAAAATCACCCAAACCCCTGAATCGAGGATCGTTGTTTTACACGGCACCGACACCATGGCCGAAAGCGCCAAAACAATAATGCTGCATCGCAAGGCGCATCAGACAATTGTATTTACTGGTGCGATGGTTCCCGCAAGCCTTGAGGAATCCGACGCACTCTTTAATTTTGGATTCGCCTGTGCCGCAGTTCAGTTTTTACAAGCCGGCACGTACATCGCAATGAATGGAAAAATATTTCCTGCGGACCGGGCCCAGAAAAACGCTGCTGCAGGCCGATTTGAGGATCGGCCTGACAACTCAGACCAGGCTCAATAACCGAGTTAGCTATTTACCAATACAAAAACTACCAAAGATTTCGCCAAGCAAGTCGTCCGCAGATAACTCCCCGGTAATTTCAGCAAGATGGCGCTGGGCCTGGCCCAAGCATTCGGCCAACAATTCAAGTTGGTGTTGATGAAGATGTGACTCGGCCGCAAGCAGATCGGTCTGCGCGCTGAGCAAAGCCCGAAGATGGCGCGCGCGCGCCGAAAAAACCCCAGTCGCCGGCTGCTCGCTCAAGCCAGCAATCTCAATCAGCATGGCACGCAATTGATCCAGGCCTTGACCAGTTTTTGAAGAGATGACTACTGGGCCCCTGACCGCATCGTTTTTATCAGGACTCGACAACGCCGCCGGCCTTCTCGCCAACAACAAATCTATCTTATTGTTGACCTCAATCACCTGACACATGGCCGGCACACGCTCTAAAACTCGGCGCTCCAGCTCGTGATCGATTGCGATCTCACCGCTTGCATCACGCACCAGCAATACAGCCTGGGCCTGCTCGACCTCCTGCCACGTGCGCGCGATTCCCAGCTGCTCAACCGCATCCTGGGTCTGTCGCAAACCCGCGGTATCCACCACATGAATAACCAGACCCTGCAAGACAATTTCTTGAACAATGCGATCACGGGTTGTGCCGGCAACCTCTGTGACCAGCGCAACCTCCTGGCCCGAAAGCGCATTGAGCAACGATGACTTGCCCACATTGGGTGCGCCCACCAAGACAACACGCAGACCATCACGCAAGGCCGCGCCCTGTTGGGCGACGAGCAATGTTTCCTTTAAGCTATCTTGGGTTTCGAGCAACCGCTGCGCAACACCCTCGCGCTCAATGAACTCAAGGTCTTCTTCTGGGAAATCAAGGCAGGCCTCTACGCGAGCGCGTAAATCAGTCAGCCTCTGCTGCAGGCCTTCAACCGCCTGACTAAAAACCCCTCGCAACGACGCCAATGCGCTCCGAGCCGCCCGCTCTGATCCAGCATTAATAAGGTCCGCAACCGCCTCTGCCTGAGCAAGGTCAAGCTTGTCATTCAGAAATGCGCGACGCGTGAACTCTCCGGGCTCCGCAAGACGAATCCGGCCCGTCGGGTGGTCCGCACCCTTAAGTGGGACTGAAAGGCATCGATTTAGAAGCGCCGAGAGCACGCCAATACCGCCATGGCCCTGAAGCTCTAGAACGTCTTCGCCAGTGTAAGAGTTTGGGCCTGCAAAAAAGATGGCAAGCCCGTCGTCAATTGGGTTGCCCTGCCCATCAAGAAAGGCAAGGTGGGTCGCGTGCCGGGCCGCCAATACCCTACCGCAGACCTCTTGCATGATGGTACGCGTTGCAGGGCCCGAAACACGCACAATGCCCACCGCACCCCTTCCTGCGGCGGTTGCAATTGCGACAATCGTGTCTTGCGACACCTCAAAGCGCCAGTGTTTTAGGCCAGGCCGCCAGCGCCCTGTGGCTAGCGGTGAGC
>JBILVT010000112.1:0-5721 GCA_044370275.1 Burkholderiaceae bacterium
TTTTGATGTGAAGGGTGATTTGCAGCGCCTCGCAGCACCGGCCTTGCTCACCACTCGCGCTCTGAGCGCGGAGCATCGCGCCCTTCACCCGGGCCGCAGCGCCGAGGTCATGATTGCTGGCAAGCCTGCGGGGGTTCTCGGAGAGCTCCACCCCCGGCTGGTGCAAGACCTGGAACTCACCGGCGCTCCGATCGTTTTCGAGCTCGAGTTAGAGCTACTTTCTAAAGCCGCCGTACCCCGGCCGCACGAGCCCTCAAAGTTCCCCCCTGTAATTCGCGACCTGGCCCTGGTTGTCGGCCTAGAAACCTCGGCCGGAGCCCTCTTAGACCGGATCAATCGCCTAAAAAGTCAGTCAAAACAAGGGTCTTGGATTACTATTGTCAAGTGTTTTGATGAATATCGAGGTAAAGGATTGTCCGAAAAGGAAAAAAGCCTTGCTTTCCGCTTTATACTCCAAAGCCCTGAGTCAACACTCCAGGACGCGGAGGTCGATCAGTTGATGGCGGATATCGTCAAATTGATGCAGGCCGAATTCGCAGCTCGACTCCGCTCCTGATTCTGAAACGTGCACTTCGATTCGAAGACTTTATCGGGCCTAGCGCCGGCTGCGAACCTGACCCCAACAGCGGGAGAGGCGGTGCCCAGACTGCTTGAGCACGCGGGCCTAAAGTCCACCGAGGATAGTCTGACGAAGGCTGAACTCGCGGATCTGCTCTTTGAGGTCGTAGGCTTAAATAAGCGTGAGGCCAAGGAAGTCGTCGATATCTTTTTTGAGGAAATTCGCGAGACCCTGGTCGCCGGCACCAGCGTCAAGCTCTCGGGGTTTGGAAACTTTCAACTCCGTGATAAGCCGCAGCGGCCGGGCCGCAATCCGAAAACAGGCCAGGAGATTCCGATCGCAGCCCGGCGTGTGGTGACGTTTCATGCAAGCCAAAAACTGAAGTCGTATGTTCAGGATCCATTCAAAAAGCCGCTTGATGCCTATGCCGATGATGAACCCAGCCTCGGTTAGACATCCTTAGACCGCAGCATCGCGCTAAAACATTATGGATAGCCGCGTCGCCTCACCCTTGCTGCCGCCGATTCCGGCTAAGCGTTATTTCACTATTGGCGAGGTCAGTGAACTCTGCGCCGTAAAGCCCCATGTACTGCGCTACTGGGAGCAAGAATTTACCCAGCTGCGGCCGATGAAGCGGCGTGGGAATCGCCGCTATTATCAACATCATGAAGTCTTGCTGATTCGCAAGATCCGTGAGCTGCTCTACGACCAAGGCTTCACCATTAGTGGTGCCCGCAATCAATTGATGGACGGCCGTGCGAACGGGGATGCGCGCCCGTCGCTGAGCGTGCCGTCGCCAGTGATGGAGTCGTTACCCTCCACATCAAATGACCTGCGCGGTGAGTTGACTGCAGTACTGCAGATCCTGAAGGGCAGCGGGCCTCGGCTATAATTGCGGGTTCGGTCGGGGCGTAGCGCAGCCTGGTAGCGCACTTGCATGGGGTGCAAGGGGTCGGATGTTCGAATCATCTCGCCCCGACCATTTCGAATTTTTCCCTCGGTTTTATTTTGTACTTCCATGATGTGGTTTAGGTGGGCTCTTGTCGCGCTTAGCGCATCGTTTCTTTCGGGCTGTTCAAGCCTAGATGTTCTCAATGCGGTTTCTAAATCCCCCAAGGCTGCCTCTGTCACCTTGAGCTATGGGCCTTCAGTCCGTCAGCGTGTCGAGTTCTATCCCGCCGCACGAAACGCGTCTGCAGCGGCTGTGCCGGTGATTGTGTTTTTTTATGGTGGCGCCTGGGAGAGTGGGTCGCGAGCCGACTATCGATTCATTGCAAGGACATTTAACGATCTTGGCTATGTCGTTGCCATTCCGGACTATCGGCTAACGCCCGAGGTGACCTACCCGGGTTTTGTTCAGGATAGCGCCCAGGCCTTGCGGCTCATCATCGAACAAGCGGAACGCTTTGGCGGCGATGGTCAGCGTATCGTGCTAGCAGGCCACTCCGCCGGCGCTTACAACGCCATTAGCCTTGGCACCGATCCGCGCTGGCTGTCGGAATCCGAACGGCGGCGAATTCGCGGTGTAATTGGTCTATCGTCACCGGTTAACTTTTTGCCGATTCAGATGCCGGCGGCTCAACGCGCATTTAATTGGCCAAATACTCCCCGTGATTCGCAGCCGATTGAGCATGTGTCGGCTGCGTCTCCACCGATGCTGCTGCTGTCGGCGAAACGTGACCCTTTGGTGGACCCAGAAATTAACTCTGCGACGCTGGCTGCACGCCTGCGGGCGGCGGGCGTCTATGTCAAGATGGAGGTGTTCGATGGCCCGTTTGGCCTAGTCAGTCATTCGAGTCTCGTGGCGAGCCTTTCTGATCGACTCTCTTTTTTAGCGCCAACAATTGAGCGCTCGAAAGTCTTTATCGAAATGGTGACCCAATAGCTATGTTTTTACCTCGATAGTGATAGTGGAGATTGTTGATGCATCCGTTTCATTTAGCGTTTCCTGTTGATGACCTACACAAGGCCCGTGCGTTTTATGGCGGTCTGCTTGGCTGCCCAGAAGGCCGCAGCTCGGATGAGTGGATTGACTTTAATCTCTTCGGCCACCAGATCGTAGCGCATCTGGCAACGGGTGACTCAGCGCATGAGCCGCACAATGAAGTGGACGGTAAACAGGTGCCCGTGCGCCACTTTGGTATTGTGCTGTCGATGCCCGAGTGGCAAGCGATGGCCGACAAATTGACGGCTGCGGGCGTTCAGTTTGTGATTGAGCCATACATACGATTCAAAGGAGAGGTGGGAGAGCAGGCCACCATGTTTTTTCTAGACCCTTCTGGCAACGCAATCGAATTTAAAGCCATGGCCCATCCTGATCGTCTGTTTGCCAAATGAATGTCGAGGGTCTGTCTATGTCAGACTTTTTTAACTACCGCCAGCGGCGATAATAGCCGGCCCGATTGCAAGGCGTTACACTAGGGCCAGTTTGAAATTGGTCAAACGCCGTCGCATGGTGCCTGCTTAGCGCGGGTTAAACGGGAAGCTGGTGTGAATCCGGCACTTTCCTCGAAACAGTAACGGTTGAAGTGATTCAGGATGGCTCAATTGTGTTGGGCTGGCCACTGGGGCAGAGGTGTCCTGGGAAGGCTTTGAATCATGGCCCCCTTGAGCGGGGCAGTAGCCGAAGTCTGGATACCGGCCTGTGACGTGAATACTTTTTGTTGCCTCGGGGGCTGGGCGGCAAGAAAGGTCGATCATGTCTTTTCGGTATTTGCCGACGTTAAGTGCACTCGCGCTTGGGGTCTCGGCGGCTTTTGCGCAGACCGGGTCAAAGGCCCCCTCACAAAACACCCAAGTCGCATTACTGGAGCCGGTCGTTGTAACTGCAAGTCGCTATGAGGAGCCTTTACGCGATGCCGGGATATTAATCTCAGTCATTGAGCGACATCAGCTGCTCGAAACCGGCGCATCTAATGTGCTTGATGTACTGGATCGCGTACCGGGGATATCGATTCGACGGCTCTATGGACACATGGGTTCGGATGCGAGTCTTGACATTGGATTTCTCGGTGAGTCGGGTACCAAGAATGTGTTAGTCCTAATTGATGGCTTTCGAGTTAATAATATTGACGACGAAAGCGTTCGATTTTCTCAGCTACCACTCTCCGCGATTGAGCGTATCGAGGTGCGTGGCGCCGGCGCCGGTGTGCTTTATGGTGATCGGGCTATGGGTGGCGTTGTTAACATCATCACGCGACAAGACACTGCGAATGAGATCAGTGTTTCTGGCGGTTCATTTGGGTATCAGAAAATCGACGGGGTCTTCTCGAGACCGCTTGATAAGTTGCACTTTAGTCTTGCAGCGATGGATGCGCGATCGAGCGGCTATCGGGATCGTTCGAGAACCGAACAGCAGTCAGTCAGGATCGGCCTTCGGTCCCTGCCTTCAACGGGGGGCTCGTGGCGATTACAGGCGCGTTTTTTTGAGGAGCGAGCCCAGCTCCCCGGTGGAATATCTCTGGCGCAGTTCGCGGCCAATCCGCGCGCGGCGAAAAACCCAGCGGATAGTGGAGAGCGGCAGGGCGGGCAGGTGTCACTTGAGCTTCAACGCGATCTCGGACCATCAGCCCGACTCTCTTTGAATGGCGGCTACGATTTCTCGCAGAACTACGCTGATATGCAAAGTTTTCTCCCTTGGGCTTCTGCGATCAGTACTCGGGAGTCAAAAAAATTCTTCGTCCAGCCCGCTTTGATCGGAGAGATCACGCAGCAGATCACCGCCCGGGCTGGCTTCGATGTTCTTCTCGCTGAGGCAAATGTAAACGGAGGTAATCAGGTATCCCAGGACAGTGTTGCTGGGTATTTAACGACTGAGGCCCGTCTTTCACCCAGCTCTACGGCGTCGCTCGGAATAAGACGACAGGGTCTGGCGAATCAGTTTCAGATTGATAGCGCCTCGGCACGCGAGTCAGATCGACAGTATCTAACCGCCTATAGCCTAGGCTGGTCGAGTCGCCTGACGGACTCAAGCAGTTTTCGAGTGGGGGCGGTCTCTGGATTTCGCTTTCCAACAACGGATGAGCTGTACTACTTCAATGCACGCAGTTTTGTTCCGACAAGAATACACCCTGGCGTTGGGCCGATGACATCGAAGGAGATCTATGCCACGCTGGATCACCGAAGACAAAATGCCATTTATTCAGCAATTTTTCGCAGCATCAGCACCACTGGAGAAATTGGATTTTCCTCGAGCACTGGATGCAGCCCAGTGATTGCGAACGAGTCCTGCAACACGAATCTTTATGACACGCAGCGCGCCGTACTAACGCTAACGGGGCAGTGGACGATCGGGCCACTCACTAAGGCCAGTCTCTCCCTCGACTGGGTAGATTCTGAGATTCGTAGCGGCCAGAACAGCGGGTTTCGTATTCCCTATGTGCCGCGCGCCGCCGCCAGGGCGGGGGTTGATCGGCGGCTTAGTCCGACGCATCGAATACTGGGATATGCCCATTATCGCGGCCGGATGTACCAAAATGATTACTTCTCTAATCTCTCCGACCGGGGCTATGAAATCCCCGGCCGCGTTTTAGTTGATATTGGATTCATTGGAGAGTTGCGAAAGAATATCCAGTGGGGGTTATGGGCGCGCAATATCACCGACAAGCGTTATTATGATTTTGGCCGAGATGGGAGTAATGCCTGGGGTGGCGTTTATCCTGGCGATGCCCGGTCTTTTCAGCTTACTGCAACCGGCAGATTCTAAGCAGCGCTTTAGTGCAAATGCTGGCTGGGCTGCTCGGCTACATCGGGCAGCTCTGCATGCACCATTTCACCATCCTCATTGGGGTAGAGCGGTGCACCGCAGTCATCGCAATATTCCATCGGAAGCCGCTGCCTCAGCATGAGGATTCGCTGCAGTCCAGTGTCGCGGAGTGTGGTCTCGATCTCCTCTGCGACGTCACTCATTTCATCTTCCGCGCCGAGCAGCGGCCAGACTACACCGTGGATGACTTCTTCCTCTTCGGCAACTGCAAATCCGATTCGATACTCCTCGAGCTGCCGGTTGTAGCAGCCGCCAATGACTGCTACCAATGCATTGGGCGTAACCCCAAGCGTGGTGGCTAAAAACGCAACAGAGGCGCGTATTGAAAATGGCCGCGCCGACCGATCAGCATCTCGGCAGGCTACGTAATAGGCCCGCGGCAGCATGCTCTCAAAGG
>JBILVT010000113.1:0-5675 GCA_044370275.1 Burkholderiaceae bacterium
CGGAATAGCCAGCTCTTACTCAGATTCGGCTTCACATCCAGGTAGAGGCCATCCCCAGCGGCATAGCGGCCAGCTAAATCAATCGCATCCACTTCCTTGGCGGTAAGTCTTGGCACTTGAGCACCCCTGTGCATTAGCGGTATCGTAAAAATGTACCACTAGTTGTACCATTTGGAGATGCGCTTTGCCGAGTCAGCCGGAGACTCAAGTGGACACTTTAGAGCCTAAAACCCCATGTTTACGGCGTTTCTATGGGTCTTCGAGGATTTTTGCGGACGAGGCTGGAAGGATGTTTGGCGGAGACGGAGGGATTCGAACCCTCGATGCGCTTTTGGCACATACTCCCTTAGCAGGGGAGCACCTTCGGCCTCTCGGTCACGTCTCCTGAACCTATTGGAAAGCTATTTCTCGCGGGCGGGTTCAGTGCCGCCACAACGCCTAGGATTCTAGCCCAAAGGCCTTATGGAGCGCGCGGACGGCCAGCTCCATGTATTTGTCGTCGATCACCACTGAAATCTTGATTTCACTGGTGGAAATCATCTGAATATTGATCCCCTCTTTGGCCAGAGTCTCAAACATCTGGCTGGCAATGCCCACGTGGCTGCGCATGCCAATGCCCACCACTGAGACCTTACAGATATCTTTGGCGCCCGTGATCGCCTTGGCCTGAATTTCCCCCTGAACTTTTGACTTCAGCACATCAAGCGCTTTATCGAGCTCATTACGATGCACGGTAAATGAGAAATCAGTCTGACCATCGTGGCTGACATTTTGAATAATCATGTCAACATCAATGTTGGCATCGGCAACCGGCCCAAGAATCTTGTAAGCGATGCCTGGCCGATCGGGCACGCCCGCCACGGTGATCTTGGCCTCGTCTCGATTAAAGGCGATGCCGGAGATAACGGCTTGTTCCATGGTCTCGTCTTCCTCATAGGTAATCAATGTGCCCGATGCGGCCTCTTGGGCAAGCGGCATCTCGGGGTCGGTTAAGCTCGACAACACTCGGGTCTTGACTTTGTACTTGCCGGCAAATTCCACCGACCGGATCTGCAAGACTTTGGAGCCCAGGCTTGCCATCTCCAGCATTTCTTCGAATGTCACTTTCTCGAGCCGCTTGGCCTCGGGAACAATACGCGGATCCGTGGTGTAAACACCATCCACATCGGTGTAAATCAAACACTCATCCGCTTTCAGTGCAGCTGCAACCGCGACTGCCGAAGTATCCGAACCGCCACGGCCTAAAGTGGTGATGTTCTGATGGGCATCGATGCCCTGAAATCCAGTGATCACGACCACCGCACCATCGGCCAGATCTCGGCGCACGCGGGCATCATCAATCGACTCAATCCGGGCCTTCGTGTAGGCCGAGTTCGTTGTCACTGGCACCTGCCAGCCGGTATAGCTTTTGGCTTTCACACCGATTGCCTGCAGCGCGATCGCCAAAAGCCCAACCGAGACTTGCTCACCGGTCGATGCAATCTGATCAAGCTCACGCGGATCAGGCCGATCGGAGATTTCCTTTGCCAAGCCCAGTAGGCGATTGGTCTCACCAGACATTGCAGAGGGCACTACAACCACCTGATGGCCGGCCTTATGCCACTTGGCAATGCGACGGGCCACATTTTTGATGCGCTCTATTGAGCCCATCGACGTGCCGCCATATTTATGAACAATTAAAGCCATAACGCTGTGTTTTCCTAAAGTGCCTGTAATTATCGCGCAATCCTTAGGTGGCCCCGCTCCCGCACCACGCGCCAGATCTCGGCCGATCCCGGCTCAGCGAGATCCATCTGCGCGAAGGGCTCCCGGGCCTCCCGCAGCTGGCGCAAAAACTCGGTCAGACGGCGCGTTGGCGGGGTTGGTGCGCCGTGATGCTTTAACCAGCCTCGGATAATCCGGGCAGCGAGGGCCTCGTCTTGCATAAATAAAAGCTCCACATTGAGCATCCCGCCGGGCAACCGGCTTTGCTCTAAGGCCTGATCAGTCACCAACTCCAAGAGATCGCGGGCGGTCTGCAGATGCGAAATGCTGCGGCTCATGGCGGAGTCAGCGCCCCCACGGATGCTGCGTAAAACAGGCATCACCTCATGCCGGATTCGATTACGCGCTAACGATCGATCAGCATTACTAGGGTCCTCTACCCAACGCAGGCCCTCGGACTGCGCGTAATCCAATAGCGCCTGGCGGCTGTGATCCAAAAGCGGACGCCAACGGGTGATCTGTCGGCCCTCAATATCAGCTGTAGACAGCCGGGTCATAGCCGAGAGGCCCTCCAGTCCCGCACCGCGAATCCACTGCAGTAAGGCCGTCTCAATTAAGTCATCCCGATGATGGGCAAGCAGTAAAACCGCCGCAGGCGGCAGGCACTTGGCAAAGGCTTGGTAGCGATAACGCCGCGCTGCTGCCTCTAAGCCCAGATGGCCCAATTCAGCTTCAGGTATCGCAACATGCATCACCTGCAGCGGCAGACCCAGCCCGTGACAAAACGCGACCGCATGCGACTTGAACGCATCGGCTGCCGGCTGAAGCCCATGATGCACATGAATGGCGGAGAGCGAGAAAAGTTGCGGGAGCCTTTGCTGCATTCGGTGCATCAGATGCAGCAGCACCGTGGAGTCCAGCCCGCCGGAGTACCCCACTACCAATGACAGCGGGGCCTGCGGAGAAAACGACATCAGCCCGCCTTTAGTTCCTTGTATTTGCCCATCTGGCGAATCCTGTCCTGGCGACTCGCAAGCAGCGTTTCGACATCCATATTGTGAAAACTGCGGAGCGCATCGGCGATTGCGCGCTTTAAGGCATCAGCAGCCTGCACCGGATCACGATGCGCGCCGCCTAGCGGCTCGGTCACAATCCGATCCACCAGGCCCAATGACTTTAAACGCGGTGCCGTAATACCTAAGGTCTCCGCAGCTTCGGGGGCCTTGTCTGCGCTTTTCCAAAGAATCGAAGCGCAACCCTCGGGAGAAATCACGGAGTAAGTGGCGTACTGAAGCATCATCAGCACATCGCCAACCGCGATGGCCAGCGCGCCCCCCGAGCCACCCTCTCCAATTACCACCGAAACAATCGGCACCCGCAGGCCCGCCATCACCATGAGATTTTTACCGATGGCCTCGGACTGTCCGCGCTCTTCCGCGCCAATGCCGGGATAGGCACCAGGCGTATCAATTAACGTGATCACAGGCAGTCTGAATTTTTCTGCAAGCTCCATCAGCCGCAATGCCTTGCGATAGCCCTCGGGCCGTGGCATGCCGAAATTACGATAAGTCCGCTCTTTAAGATCGCGGCCTTTCTGGTGGCCGATGATCATCACACTCTGGCCATTAAAGCGGCCAACACCGCCCACGATCGCCGGATCATCTGCATAAGAACGATCCCCATGCAGTTCATAGAAGTCAGAAAAAATTAGCCCGATGTAATCCAACGTATAAGGCCGCTGGGGATGACGGGCTACCTGCGCAATCTGCCAAGGGGTTAGCTTGGCGTAGATGTCTTTGAGCTGTGATTCAGTCTTTGCCCGCAGACGATCGATCTCCTCAGAGATATCGACTGCCGAGTCACTCTGAACAAACCGCAGCTCTTCGATTTTGGTCTCAAGCTCGGCGACTGGCTGCTCGAACTCTAGAAATGTCTGTTTCACCGGAGCATTCATATTGCCCCTATTGTCCTACAAAAGCCGGTCCTAGACGGTGCGCCAGGTCGTCCCCGCGGCGCTGTCCTCCAGCACGATGCCCTGGCCAGCCAGCTCGGCCCGAATCTGATCGGCCCGAGCGAAGTCCCGCGCTTTTTTGGCTGCTGCCCGCTCTGCAATCAGGCCCTCAATTCGAGAGCGATCCAGGGCCTGCACGCCCGCCTGCTGAAACTCCTGCGGTGCACGGCCAAGCAGCCCGAGCGTTAGGCCCAACTGACGCAACAAGCCCGCCATCTCGCGTTTACGGCTCGCATCATCGGTCCGATTGACTTCAGTCGCTAAATCAAAAAGTGCCGCAATCGCAATGGGCGTATTGAAGTCATCATCCATCGCCTGCGTATACGCAATCAGACTGCGAACCGCCGCCGGACTATGCGACCACTGAACGCTCAACGCCTGTGCATCGATACGCGAGAGGGTCTCAGACTCTGAAGTCGTGATCCCGGCAGCGGCCAAAGCAGTGTAGAGGCGATCTAAGCCCTGGCGCGCATCTTCAAGATGGGTATCAGAGTAATTCAAGGGGCTGCGGTAATGGGCACGCAGAATAAAAAAGCGTACCACCTCAGGATCGAATTTTTTTAGCACCTCGCGAATCGTGAAAAAGTTGCCAAGGGATTTGGACATCTTTTCGTCATCGACCCGGACAAATCCGTTGTGCATCCAGACATTGACAAACGGCTTGTTGGTCTCAGCTTGAAACGCACCCTCGGACTGAGCAATCTCATTTTCGTGATGAGGAAACTGCAGATCCGCCCCGCCACCGTGAATATCAAAATGCTGCCCCAAGAGCGCACAACTCATCGCCGAGCACTCGATATGCCAACCGGGCCTGCCCTCGCCCCACGGCGAAGGCCACTTTACCTCGCGCGGCTCGTCGGGCTTTGCCCGCTTCCAGAGCACAAAATCCAGCGGGTCACGCTTGCCGTCGCCCACAGCAACCCGCTCGCCCGCGCGCAATTCATCTAATGACTTGCCCGATAGCTTTCCGTATCCACGAAAGCCGCGGACTGAAAAATTCACATCACCCTCTTGGCCATCGGGTAGCTCGGCCTGATAAGCAAGGCCCTGACGTTCCAGCTTACCGATTAACTCCAGCATCTCGGGCACATACTGCGTTGCCCTGGGCTCATGGTCTGGCGGCAGCACACCGAGCGCGGCGGCGTCTTCATTCATTGCCCGAATAAAACGTTCGGTAAGCGCTGCAATTGGCTCATGGTTTTCAACGGCCCGACGGATGATCTTGTCGTCGATATCTGTGATATTGCGGACATAGGTCACCTTCAAGCCGCTGGCTCGCAGCCAGCGGGTCACCATGTCAAAGACCACCATCACGCGGGCGTGGCCCACATGGCAGAAGTCATAAACGGTCATACCGCAGACATACATGCGAACATGGCCCGGTTCAAGGGTCACCAGCGCTTCTTTGGCGCGGCTTAAGGTATTGAAAATCTTCAAGAATTCACCGTGCTAGACTGGCCTACCTGTTTAATTAAGCTCTCTTTTGCGCATTTTATGGGATCGACTCCACGGCACCTTCTGCCGCACAGACTTCCGGGCCTGCTGATCGTACTCGCGCTCTCATGCGCCGCTTCGCAATCTTATGCCCAGGCACTCATCGGCCAGTCCGCAAGCGGCCAGCCGCCGCGGGGTGGCCTGATGCCGGGGCGGCCCATGGCACCGGCAGTCGCACCCGATATCGTCGAGGCCCGAGAGCTTTTATCTCAGCAGAAATGGAGTGAAGCCAATGCGCTGATTGAGTCGCAGCTTGCCAAACGGCCCCGAGATCCGCAGTGGCGTTTTTTGCAGGGCGTGTTGCTGGCCGAGACTGGTAAACGGACCGAAGCGATTTCTGCATTTGAGCTACTGACCGAAGACTTCCCCGAACTCTCTGAGTCGTATAACAATCTAGCCGCGTTGTATGTCGAGCAGCAGGAGTGGAATCGGGCCCGGCTGCTGCTGGAGCGGGCAGTTCAGAATC
>JBILVT010000114.1:0-5673 GCA_044370275.1 Burkholderiaceae bacterium
CCAAATAAACAGCAGCAATGATTCCGATCACGGACTGCCAGAAATACTTCCATCGTGCAGGCAGGCCTGCCGGGTCTTGATTAACGACCTTGCGATAGTCATCGACCCATCCAATTGCACCGAAACCCAGCGTCACGATCAGCACTGCCCAAACAAAACGATTGCTGAGATCCGCCCACAGCAGCGTGGTCACGCCGATGGCCAACAGAATCAGTGCGCCGCCCATTGTGGGCGTGCCACTTTTCGAGAGGTGGGTCTGGGGGCCATCATCACGCACGGCCTGACCTACCTTCATCTCGGTCAACCGACGAATCACAAAGGGCCCCAACACCAAGCCAATACCCAGTGCGGTCAGGGCTGCCAGCACGGCCCGCAGCGTGATGTAGTTCAGGACATTGAACGCCCGAACGTACTGTTCAAGCCAATCGGCAATAATTAGCAGCATGCGGCCTGGCCCTCCTGCTGCTGAGCAATCGCCTGTACGACCCGTTCCATACGCATGAAACGCGAGCCCTTAATCCACAGCGATGGCCGATGCTGTGTTTGCTGTTGCACACTGATCCAGTGAGATACCGCATCAATCAGCGCAGACACCTCATCAAAAAACTGGCCAATCCCCGTCTGACGATGGGCTAATGCCATAGCCTCGCCATGCAGCCAGATGGCATCAAGCTGACGCTGGGCCGCATAGTCCAGCACCTCGCGATGAAACTGCGGGCCTTGATCACCGACCTCGCCCATATCCCCCAACACCAGACCACGCGGAACGCCCATTCGGGCTAAGGCATCAATTGCTGCTCGGACTGAGTCAGGATTCGCGTTATAGGTATCATCCACCAGTGTGCCACCCGCAGCGATTGCCATCGCACGGCCACGGCCCGCCAGCGGCTCAAATGCATTTAATGCCTGCTCGATGGCTTTCAGGCGTAGGCCCGCAGCAAAAGCGCATGCGGCCGCAGCGATCATATTCAGCGCAAAGTGCAGGCCCAAACCACGGGGCTGCACGACGATGGACTGTCGATCTGGAAATTCAATTTGGAGAAGTGGTACACCTGATGCCGAGGTGACCCACTGGCCTAGGACCTCACTGGCCGCTACCGGCGTCGCCGCAGCGATATCACGCATTCCAAAACGAATCGCGGGATGCTTCAGATGCTGACTCTGATTTTGCCAAATGGCCTCATGCAAAGGATCCCGCGGATAGATGGCGATGCCCTCAGGCGGCAGGGCTCCAAAGACCGCGCCATTTTCAATTGCAACCGCCTGCACGGACTTCATAAACTCTTGGTGCTCGCGTTGGGCATTATTCACAAGTGCGACACAAGGCTTTGCAATATCGGCAAGTGCTGCGATCTCATTGGGATGATTCATACCAAGCTCAAAGACCGCCAGCTGATGGGCGGGCCGCAGGCCCAGCACCGAGTGTGGTACGCCGATGTGATTATTCAGATTGCCCGGAGTCGCCCAGACCTGCGGCGGTCCGAGATCAGTCTCTGCGATAGACTGGATCATCTGCTTGACAGTCGTCTTTCCATTGCTGCCTGTCACTGCAATACAGCGGCCAGGCCAAGTGCCGCGCCAATGGCGGGCCCACTGCTGCAAAGCGCCGAGCGCATCCGGCACCAGAATCAGGGGCAGATGAACTCCCGATCGCTGCAAGGCCGTCGCCGATAAAACCGCAGCGCAGGCCCCACGGTCTTGCGCAGCCTGAAGAAAAGCGGCGCCCTCAAATCGGGGGCCGCTTAAGCCAAAAAAGATTGCACCTGGCGATAGAGTCCGCGTATCCGTGCTGATCGCATTAAATTCTTTTTGCAATACATTGGCCCGATCGCCCTCCAGTCCATCGGGCATCACGAGCTGCGCGCCTGCCACGCGGGCGATGAATTCTTTAAGTTGCGGCATGTATCTCTCCAGCGTGCAACGCAGACGCCGATCCCATCCATGCGTCTAAGGCCTGCTGGGCATAGGCCTCATCACTAAACGGCAGCTTCGCCTCACCGATGATTTGATATCGCTCATGGCCCTTTCCGGCGATCAGCACAACATCATGGATGCCAGCCGTTGCAATTGTTGATGCGATAGCCACTCCGCGATCTGGCTGCATCTGAATCTTGTCCGCCAGCGCGGCGGGAACTCCTGAGTGAATCGCTGCGATGATGCTCTGCGCTGGCTCATCGCGCGGATTATCAGAAGTCAACATCACCCGGTCCGCAAGTTGTGCTGCAATCGCGCCCATCGCGGGCCGCTTCTCTGCATCACGATTGCCACCACAGCCAAAAACACAAACCAGATGGCCCAGGCGGGCCTGGGCCACGGGCCGCAAGGCCTCGAGCACACGGGCCAATGCATCAGGCGAATGGGCGTAATCAATACAGACCCAGGGCCGATCGCTGCGCTTGATCATCTGGAGACGGCCGCAAGGAAGATAAAAGCGGGCGAGGCAAGCACGAATACGCTCAGCATCAATGCCCATTGCCACCATACATCCCGCGACGACCAGCGCATTATCAACGTTGTGGCGGCCAAAAACGGGGAGTGTCACTGGCCCTGCAAGATCAGCGGCCTCACCCATCGACATCACCTTAAACTGCCAGCCCTCGTCAGTCAGCTGCAGATCGGAGCACCGCACTGCACCCTGGGCATTCTCGGGCCAGTGCTGTCCGATCGCGATACGCTCGATGTGATGCTCCGTCGCCCCCCACATCAGGTGCCCATACGCATCATCTGTATTCACAATCATGGTGCCCAGTGAAGGGGACGCAAACAATAGGGCCTTGGCCTGTGCATAACGCTCCATCGTGCCGTGCACATCAAGATGGTCATGGCTCAGATTGGTAAATGCAGCCGCTTTGATCGCGCAGCCCTGAAGCCTTCCCTGCTGCAGGCCGAATGAGGAGGCCTCGAGCGCGACCACCATAATCTGTCGCGAGCGAAGATCGGCCAGCAGCCGCTGTAAGTCCACCGCATCCGGTGTGGTCAATCCAGCTGTCAGCTGTGATTCCCAGTTCGGCTCAAATGACGGGTCGCAGTGCGCAGGAAACACGCCAACGCCCAGCGTGCCGATAACAGCACAGGCAATGCCGCACTCCGCAAGGGCATAGCCCAGTGCTGCGGTTACTGTTGACTTACCATTGGTTCCCGTCACGGCAATGATCTGCATGGTCATACTCGGCCGACCGTAAAACGCTGAGGCCACCATACCCATGCGATGACACAGCTGCGGCACACCGAGGACCGGGACCTGCCCCGGCCGATCCTGCAGCCCCGCTGCATCGCCTGTGTCAATCAATATCGCTGCTGCGCCCGCTGCGATTGCGGCGGCAATGTGTTGGTCTGCAGAAAACCGCTTGCTGCCTCTAGCTAAAAATCCATCACCGGGCTGAAGCCTTCGGCTGTCCGCGCAGAGATTAGCCTGCCGCCCAAGCCGCTGCCGCAGCCATTCGGCAGCCTGATCCGATAGTGCATCGCGCAGGGCCATGGGATGGGGCAGAAAACCCGCTGACATCATTCCGTTCCCTCGCCGATAAGGGCAACTGCAGGAAGAATTCGCAACGCTGGATTCGGCGACATCTGCATTCGACGCAGCGCATCGTTGGCAATCTGAGAAAAAATTGGTGCAGCAACCTCGCCGCCATAATGCTTGCCTGCACTGGGCTCATCGACCATCACCGCGATCACAAATCGTGGCTGATCGGCAGGTGCAAATCCAACAAACGAGGCGACGTATTTATTTTTCGCATAGCCCCCACGCTCAGGCTTATGCGCGGTACCGGTTTTTCCAGCCACCCGAAAGCCCGCAATCTGGGCCTTGGGTGCGGTGCCCTGTGTGGTCGCCATCTCGAGCATCTTGCGAACCGAGCGGGCGGTCTCTGGCGAAATCACTGGCACACCCGCGACGGGTCCAGGCTGCGGAACAAAGGAGATTGGCACTAGATCGCCATCGCGGGCGAACACGGTGTAAGCCCGCGCAAGCTGCAGCAGCGATACCGATACGCCATGTCCGTACGAAATTGTTGCCTGATCAATCGGAACCCATTTCTCTGGCTGACGCAGTCGTCCCGCTGTTGCGCCATTTAAGCCAACATCGGGCACACGGCCAAAGCCCGCGGCAACATAGAGATCGTAGAGCTCCTTGGCCTGCAGCCGCTGCGTTATTCGAACCGTACCGACGTTACTGGACTTTGCGAGCACCTCCTCAACGGTCAGCGTGCCATGAAGATGAGAATCACCGATGGTGCGATTGCCGATTGTGATCTTGCCTGGAGCCGTCTGTATCTCAGTTTTCGGACCCACCCGGCCAAGCTCCAATGCTGCTGCAATCGAAAAGGATTTCATTGTTGAGCCCGGCTCGAATGTATCGGTAACCGCCCGATTACGAACACGATCGGGATTGAGCTTTGTCCGGTTATTTGGATCAAATGAGGGCTCATTGACAAGGGCCAAGACCTCGCCCGTCTGTGCATCGATCACCACTGCTGCGGCAGCTTTCGCGCGATGCTCCGCAACAGCCGACTTCAGCGTCGAGTACACCATGCTTTGAATGCTGGCATCCAAAGACAGCTGCAGGTCTTTTCCGTGGAGCGCATCCGCGATCGTTCTGCCCTCTACTGCGGATCCGCGTCGGTCAATAACAACCCGCAGCTGGCCCGATGTACCACGCAGCGCCTGATCATGGGTAGCCTCGAGGCCCTCCGCTCCCTGCTCGTGGGCGTTGGTAAATCCCACGATATGCGCGAATGCCTCCCCATAGGGATAGTAGCGACGAAAATCATTTTCAAGCTCAACACCCTCGAGACGAAGCGCGCGAATGCGATCCGCCTGTTCAAGATTTAATCCGCGGGCAAGCCAAAAGAATTTTTTTGCGCCGTAAATCTTTGCGCGCACCTCAGATGGTTTCATCTCTAAAATCGCAGCCAGCTCATCAAGCTTCTGGTCTTCGAGTTTCTTTTTGGCGGCCCGCTGCGTATCAACTTTCTTATCGCCTGTCAGCGTGAGATTCGCGACAAAACGCGTGGGCACGATGCCGAGCTGCTCCTCCTGAACACTGGAGGCAATCACCTCGCCATGGCGATCCAGCACGCGACCGCGGTTGGCCGGGATTTCTCTCGGCCGCTCAAAGCGTTTTTCTGCGCGGGTCTGCCACTGATCGGCATTGACCAGCTGCAACGTAAAAGCTCGGACGATGACAATACAAAAGCCCGCCATCAACAAAAACAACACAAAGCGCGATCGGCCCTGCGTTGCCCGCCAGGTCAGTACCGGCACCGCCGAGCGGCCTGCCGCACGGGATTGAACGCGGCCAGGCAACGCGCTGCTATGACTGTTCAACGCATGCCCCCTGCACCGCTTGCCGGCCGGTAATACATGGGCTCAGTCGGCCGCAGCGGAATCATTTTTAAATCACGCCGGGCGGCTGCATCGATACGGCCCGGATTACGCAAGGCGGTAAGCTCAACCTGGAGGACCTCGATATCGGAGTCCAGCTTTAATCCGGCACGCTCTGTTCGATCGATCTGCGTGAATAGCCGACGCTCGTGATAGCGGACATTCACCAGAGACAGCGACGATGCCGTAATCAGCCCGACCAGGAACCACTGACGGCGTGTCATCTTGCAGCCTCCAGAGTGGTGCCACACCGCTCCGCAACCCGAAGCATTGCTGACCGGGCTCGAG
>JBILVT010000115.1:0-5669 GCA_044370275.1 Burkholderiaceae bacterium
GGAAAATCCGGCCCGGGGATGAGTTTCATCAGCTCGCGCTCAGAGAGATCGGGCTTATCGATTAAGGCCACAGCAGCAGCGGCGACCTCAGCAGCGTTATGCGGCGGAATTTCCGTCGCCATGCCCACGGCAATGCCCGAGGCTCCGTTTAATAAAACAACGGGCAGCCGCGCAGGCAGCCGCAGCGGCTCGGTAAAAGAGCCGTCATAGTTTGGTCCGAAATCAACAGTTCCCTCATCGATTTCATCGAGCAGCAGCGCGGCAAATGCGGTCAGCCGGGCCTCGGTGTAGCGCATCGCTGCCGCGCCATCACCATCACGCGAGCCAAAATTTCCTTGACCATCAATTAAGGGGTAGCGCACAGAAAAACCTTGCGCAAGACGAACGAGCGCATCATAGGCCGACTGATCGCCATGCGGATGATATTTTCCGAGCACGTCACCCACCACACGGGCCGATTTCACCGGCTTTGCCGATATGGCAAGCGACATCCGATGCATGGCATACAAAATACGCCGCTGCACCGGCTTTAATCCATCACAGAGATCCGGCAGGGCTCGGCCCTTGACGACCGAGACCGCGTAATCGAGATACGCACGCTCCGCAAAATCCGCCAGCGTGATCATCTCGCCATCAAACCGAATGCCTAAGGGCTCCTGCGAGGACCATGCCTGTGCATCAGACTCCGTTGCATCACTGCCGGATGCAGCGAACAAGTCCGGGGTGCTGTTTTTGCTGCTGGATTTGCGCGGCATATTAGAGATCCGCCTCGGCCTCGTGGCCTTTTTCCTCAAGCCATGCACGGCGGGAAGCCGCCTCGGTGCGGCCCATCAGCAGATGAAAACGCTTCGTGGTGCCCATGGCATCAACCGCGCCGAGCGCCACCAGAGAGAGCCGGCGTGTGTCCGGATTAAGGGTGGTCTCCCAGAGCTGCTCGGCACTCATCTCGCCCAGGCCTTTAAACCGCGAGATGCTCCATGCTGTCTCGCGCAGGCCCTCCTGGCGCAGCTTATCGAGCACATGCGTCAGCTCGCCGTCATCCAAAGCATAGAGTTTTCGAGCCGCACGCTTGCCACTTGCGCTGACATCAATACGAAACAGCGGCGGACGGGCCACAAAGACATGGCCGCGCTGCACAAGCTGCGGGAAATGCTTAAAAAATAAGGTCAGCAACAAGACTTGGATGTGGGCACCATCCACATCGGCATCCGACAGGATGCAGACCTTGCCGTAACGCAGATTATTCCAATTGATCGTGTCGGAGATGCCGTGCGGATCAATGCCCAAAGCCACAGCAATGTCATGGACCTCGGCATTGGCAAATAGTCGATCGGGTTCGGTCTCCCAGGTATTGAGCACCTTCCCCCGAAGCGGCAGGATCGCCTGAAATTCTTTATCGCGGCCCATCTTGGCGGAGCCGCCCGCAGAATCGCCTTCAACTAAGAAAATTTCATTGCGTGCGATATCGGTGGACTCGCAGTCGGTGAGCTTGCCCGGGAGTACCGCCACCCCGGAGCCTTTTTTCTTCTCTACTTTTTGCGCAGAGCGCGCACGATGTTGTGCCGCTCGAATCGCTAAGTCAGCGATCTTTCGCGCGGACTCCAGATCCCGGTTCAGCCAAAGCTCCAGCGGCGGCCTGACCTGCGCAGCGACAAGTCGCAGGGCATCACGGCTGGTGAGCTTCTCTTTGGTTTGGCCCTGAAACTGCGGATCCAAGACTTTGGCGGACAGCACAAAACTCACCCGCGAAAACACATCCTCGGGTAGCACCTTCACGCCCTTGGGCATCAAGTTGTGCTGCTCGATAAATCCCTTGACCGCAGAAAAGAGGCCCTCCCGCAGTCCAGCCTCATGTGTGCCGCCGGCGGTCGTTGGAATGAGATTGACAAAGGATTCCCGCGGCGTAGGGCCCTCGGCAGTCCAGGCCACCGCCCATTGGGCGCCCTCGCCGATCGCGAAGGTCTCATCGCCTGCGCCGACATAGCCCTCGCCCAGCCAGGGATCGACCACTAACGGCTCGGATTCAACCAACTCCAACAAATAATCTTTCAAGCCACCTTGATAGCGCCAAGATTCGGACTTACCGGTTTTCTCGTTGGCCAAGTGGGTGATCACGCCGGGCAGCAACACTGCGCGGGCCTTCAGACTTCGGGCCAACTCAGCAGCAGGGATCGCCGCGTCATCAAAATACTTTGCATCTGGCCAGACCCGCACCGAGGTGCCTGCCCGGCCAGCTGCGGCCGAGGTGCGTTTTAAAGGCTCGATGACCTCGCCATCGGCGAAAACAATTCGGTACTCACCACCGTCACGCCATACAGTGACTTCCAGGCGCGTCGATAACGCATTGGTAACCGAGACGCCTACACCATGCAGACCGCCACTAAAGGCATAGGCGCCGCCTGCGGTTTTATCGAACTTTCCGCCTGCATGCAGCCGAGTAAATACGATCTCGACTACCGATACGTTCTCATCAGGATGCTTACCAACCGGAATACCGCGGCCGTCATCGGCGACGCTCACGCTGCCATCCGTATGCAGCGTGACATGAATATTTTTGGCGTGGCCAGCAAGCGCTTCATCCGCGCTGTTGTCAATGACTTCTTGAAGAATATGCAACGCATTCTCAGTGCGCGTGTACATGCCCGGCCGTTGTCGCACTGGCTCGAGTCCCTTTAACACACGAATCGATGATTCGTTGTAATTATTTTTTCGTTGCTCTGCCATTGCGAAGAAAAATTTTCATGCGTGTCAAATCGCGAACTGATGCAGACATCTCAAACGTTTACTGACCCCAAAGTTGTCCACAGTTTTTGTGGAAAACTCGGTCATAAAAACGTCACAGGATTGTCACAACAAGGATGCCTTCGGACTGGGTAATTTTTGATCAGCTACGCCAGCTTCTTGTCGCAGACAAGTATTCCATCCGCATCGGCATAGCACCAATTTCCAGGCCGAACCACGACGCCGGCCATGTCAACCGGTATATCCCGCTGGCCAGCTCCTTGCCGATCGCTGCGCTTGGGATGGGTCGCGATCGCCCAGACCCCCACCGCACACTCCAAAAGCTCCTGAGAGTCCCTGACACAGCCGTTCACGATGATCCCCACCCAGCCGTTTTTCGCAGCCAGCTGACCAAGATTGCCCCCTATTAGCGCGCAGCGGTCACTGCCGCCGCCATCCACCACCAGCACCCTGCCCTGGCCCGGGCTCTCCAGTAGCTGACGGACGTGGCTGTTGTCCTCGAAG
This sequence comes from Burkholderiaceae bacterium, assembly GCA_044370275.1. Classification (GTDB taxonomy): domain Bacteria; phylum Pseudomonadota; class Gammaproteobacteria; order Burkholderiales; family Burkholderiaceae_A; genus Lacustribacter. Next base: position 3,247 of record JBILVT010000115.1, read on the forward strand.
CATTTCAGGGTTACGACCGGCCCGCAGATGGCGGTCTCACCGCCATAGTTTTGAAAGACTGGGGGCAAGACCCGCAGGCTGCCCGCCGCCAAGAGATCCTCGTGGGCATCACATAGATCCGCTGTCGGAGGGCACTCCATCGGCGCCGCCTGCGGCCCTTTAGATCGAGAAGGTGTGGTTTTCATGTTGTTCATCGCGGTCGTAAGACTACCAGTGCAGCCCGGGCATGCAAAAATTTGCCCATGCTGACTGTTTTATCCATCTTTATGGCCGCGCTCATTCTTGCCTATGTGCTGGAGCCGATTGTTGAGCGGCTCTGCGCGATCGGGCTGAACCGGCGACTGGCCGCGCTCGCAGCCGTGCTAATCGGAATTGGTGCATTGGCAGGCCTTGGCCTGCTACTGATCAATATTTTGCAGCGAGATATCCCGATGATTCGTACGCAGGCGCCTGCCTGGATCCAAAGCACCCAGCTTTGGCTTGCGCCGATGCTCGAGCGCTTTGAGATCAGCCTGAATTGGGAGGAGATGAAAGCGGCCCTAGTGGAGCGGGTCACGCGCCAGTTCTCAGACAACGCTGAAGTCGTCATCACGCGCGTGCTGGATACGGTGCTGGCCTCGGTGCAAAGTTTTATCGCGGTTGTAGCCGCGCTGGTCTTAATATTTTTTGTGGTGTTTTATCTGCTGGTGGAGTGGTCAGGACTGTTTACTCGGGCCAGCGAATTTCTTCCGCCCCGGCATCGGGCCACCGCGGCCGCGCTGGCCAATGAGTGCGATCAGCTGCTGTCGCAATATCTGCGTGGCCAACTCAGCGTCATGCTGATACTGGCGGCTTATTACGCCATTGCGCTGTCCTTATCCGGCATGGCCGGGGCTGTCGGCATCGGCATCCTGACTGGCCTTGCAATCTTTATTCCTTACATCGGGTTTGGTGTGGGCCTGGCACTGGCACTGATTTCGGGACTGCTGCAGTTTGGTCCGGGTATTGAATTGCTGATCATCGGACTGATCTATGCGGCCGGACAACTTCTAGAGAGCTTTGTGCTTACCCCGACGCTGGTGGGCCAGAAAATCGGCCTGCATCCGGTGGCGGTCGTCTTTGCGCTGATGTTTTTTGGCAGCTTATTCGGGTTTTTCGGCGTGCTGCTGGCACTTCCAGCCGCTGCCATCACGCTGGTGGGTCTGCGCTTTATGCGAGAGCAGACGGAGAAGAGTCGCTGGTATCGCGGTCAATGACTGGGCTTGGTGGGTACGGCGTGCGACAGCAGCCGATCAATCCAGGCGATAGAGACTGCGGAGAAGATAAAGGCCACGTGAATAATCGTCTGCCACAGCATAGCCTTATCGGTCATCGCATCGGCTGAGATAAAGGTCTTGAGCAGGTGAATCGATGAAATGCCGATAATCGCTGTGGCCAGTTTCACCTTCAGAATATTGGCATTGACATGCGATAGCCACTCTGGCTGATCGGGGTGGCCCTCAAGATCGAGCCGCGAAACAAAGGTCTCATAGCCGCCAATAATCACCATAATCAGCAGATTGGAAATCATCACCACATCAATAAGCGAGAGCACCATCAGCATGACCACGGTCTCTTTGCTGACCGCCTGCACGCCCATGGTCTGGGCGGTCTGAGTTAAGGCATTTGGATCCCAGAGCACGGGCACCAGGTGCATCAACTCTTGGATAAAAAGCACCACATAAACGCCCTGAGCGACGATCAATCCCAAATATAGAGGCAGCTGCAGCCAGCGGCTCGCGAAGATGAGTGCCGGCATGGGCCGTAAGCGGCGGGCGGTTGCCGGGGCTTCTGTGTGTGCGGACTCGTTTTGCATGCGGTCAGTTTAGCCTATGCGATGCGGGTCCACTGGCCACCCGCCCGCGCCACCGCCTGCTCATCAAATTCAAACCCAAGGCCAGCCGACTGCCGTAACACCACACGGCCCGCTCGCAGCTCCAGCTGGTGATTAATCAGACGACGAAAGTTTAAGACCTGATCATCAGTGAAAAACTCCACGAATCGGGCATTGGTGGTGGCGGCCACCAAGGGCGCATGTAAATCATGAAACCAGTGGGGGCTGACCGTTACACCGCGGCAGTCCGCATAGGCCGCAATCTTCCTCCACTCCGAGATGCCGCCGCAGACCGCGGCATCAGCCTGCAGGATCTCCGCGCCACCGGAATCAACAAGCTCACGAAAGCGCCAACGCCCCACCTCGATCTCACCCGTCGCGACAGTGATCGACGTGCGCGCGGCAAGCCGCGCGTATAAATCGATTGCATCCGGAGAAAACGGCTCCTCAATCCAGTATGGGTCATAAGCCTCAAAGCGGCGCATATAGTCCATTGCCGTTGGCAGGTCAGCCCAGGCATTGTTGGCATCAAGCATTAACAGCACATCCGGGCCAATGGCATCCCGAGCGG
>JBILVT010000022.1:0-19161 GCA_044370275.1 Burkholderiaceae bacterium
GCTTGTGCCTCACAATCATCCCGGCGTTGAGATCGGCCGCCGTCATATTCCGATGAACACCTACTTTATGAACGGTCCAACACAGGGCGATCAGGTGTTTATGCCACTGGAATTCATTATCGGCGGTCCGAAGATGGCCGGCCAAGGCTGGCGCATGCTGATGGAGTGCCTATCCGCAGGCCGTGCGATCTCGCTGCCCTCCGCCAATGCAGGACTGGCCCAACTGGCCGCACGAGTCGCTGGTGGCTATGCGCGAATTCGTAATCAATTCAAGACACCCATCTCTCGATTTGAAGGCATCGAAGAACTGCTCGCGCGAATCGCGGGCTATACCTACCTTAACGATGCGGTACGCACGCTATCGGCTGCGAGTATCGATCTGGGGCAGCGGCCATCAGTCGTCTCTGCGATTGCGAAATATCACGTCACTGAGCGGGCCCGGCAGGTATTGGCAGACAGCATGGATATTGTTGGCGGTAAAGGCATCTGCCTGGGTCCATCGAATATTCTTGGCCTTGCCTATCAGCAGATGCCGATTGGGATCACAGTAGAAGGGGCCAATGTACTGACCCGAAATCTGATTCTTTTTGGTCAGGGCGCGATTCGCTGCCACCCCTATCTGCTCAAAGAGATGCAGGCCGCCCAGCATCCCGATCGCAATCAGGGGCTCAACGATTTTGATCACGCCTTCTGGGGCCATGTCCGCTACACGATCGCCAATGGTGTTCGCGCCATCTGGCACGGTCTAACGGCATCAGTATTCGCTGGGCCTGGCGGCCAGGGTCCTGTCGAAATGCGTCAAGCGATGCGAGCGCTGAACCGCGATGCTGCTGCATTCGGATTTCTCGCCGACATCACGATGCTGATACTTGGCGGAAGCTTAAAGCGCAAAGAGCGGCTCTCTGCGCGGCTGGGTGACATCCTTGCCCATCTATTTTTAGCCAGCTGTGTACTGAAGCGCTACGAGATGGAAGGCCGTATTCGAGAGGATGCCGATCTTGCCCGCTGGTGTCTGCACGATTGCCAAGTCAACATCGCACAGGCCTTTGAGGGCATATTTGAAAACTTCCCGAATCGTTTCGTGGGCCGACTGCTGCGTGGGCTGCTCTTTCCTTGGGGCATTAAGGCGCGTGCGGCCTCAGACCGGCTGGGCCATCGAATTGCACAACTTTTGGCCAACCCCGGTGCGGCCCGCGATCGCCTGACGCCGATTTGTTTTGTGCATCATGACGAGCATGATGCCGTGGGTGCCATTGAGCACGCGCTCAGGGCAGTGCTCGCAGCTGAGCCCATTGAAGCCAAAATCCGCGCCGCCGAGAAGAAAGGGCTCTTCAAGGCTGAGCCGCTTGCGAATGTACGAGACATTGGCAAACTCGCTGCCGATCGGGGAATCATCACCGCTGAAGAATCGGCGGTGCTCAAACGCCGAGATGAACTGCGAGACCGTGTCATCCATGTCGATGATTTTCCGTTTCAAATTCATGCCGCATCGGCTGACACGACTGTTGTTCATTCAGCAGCGGCTTCACTTCACGCACGGGCTGCCTGATGCTAGCCCAGTCAGCTCCTGTTTATTTAGTCGATGGTGCTCGCACGCCGTTTTTGAAGGCGCGCGGCGGGCCAGGCCCCTTTAGCGCCTCTGACCTGGCCACTCAAGCCGGCAGAGCGTTGCTGCTTCGCCAGCCTTTTGCACCGTCAGATTGTGATGAGGTGATTCTCGGCTGTGCGGCGCCGGCGCCCGATGAAGTCAATATTGGCCGCGTCGTTGCCTTGCGCATGGGCTGTGGTCACGCAGTTACCGGCTGGACAGTGATGCGCAACTGCGCCTCGGGACTGCAGGCCATCGACTCTGCGATGTCTCAGATCCGACTCGGCCGATCCCATCTCGTCTTGGCGGGCGGCGTGGATGCGCTCTCGCGTACACCGTTGCTGTATTCAGATGCCATGGTGCGCTGGTTTGCCGAGATGGCTACCAAAAAAACAGTTCCGGCAAAGCTCCAGCATTTTCTTCGGCTAAAGCCTGGCCAGCTGCTCTCGCCCGTGATTGCACTGCTGCGGGGGCTCACTGATCCTGTCGTGGGCCTATCGATGGGGCAGACTGCAGAAAATCTTGCCTACCGTTTCGGCATCAACCGTACCGAGATGGATACGTTTTCGGTGCGCAGCCATCAGCGTGCGCAGGCCGGCCTGAAATCTCAGGCTTTCGATGAAATTGTGCCAATCCTGGATGAAAAAGGAAAAATCTATGCAATCGACGATGGTGTCCGTGAGGACTCTTCTTTAGAAGGCCTTGCAAAACTCAAGCCCGTCTTTGATAAGCCTTACGGCAACATCACTGCGGGCAATAGCTCTCAGGTCACCGACGGCGCTGCCTGGTGCCTCTTGGCCTCTGAACAGGCTGTTCAGCGCTACGGGCTAAAGCCCATGGCAAGGTTGGTCGATCTGCAATGGGCGGGATTGGATCCAGCAGAGATGGGACTAGGACCTGTGCATGCCGCGTTGCCAATGATGCATCGCCATGGTTTACAGCATCGCGATATTGATCTCTGGGAAATCAATGAGGCATTCGCCGCACAGGTCGTGGCCTGTATCCGAGCAATGGCCGATGCGGAGTATTTACGGACCGCACTGCCGCAGCTGGAGGGTTTGTCCGCCGGCATACTGGATGAGTCTCGGCTCAATATTCATGGCGGTGCAATAGCGATTGGCCATCCCGTAGGGGCCTCAGGCACGCGCATCACCCTGCACCTGGCCCGCGCGCTGACCCAACAACGGCAGAGTCGTGGTATTGCCGCCATCTGCATTGGCGGCGGCCAAGGCGGCGCCATTTTGATGGAGGCCCTGTAATGCGGCACTGGAATCTCACGATCGATGCCGATGGCATCGCCTGGATGCGACTCGATACGGTCGGTGCCAGCATGAATAAGCTCAGCGCTGAGGTGCTCGCTGAATTTTCTGCGCAGCTTGATCAATTCGATCTCAAGCCGCCGGCAGGAATGATCATTCAGTCCGCCAAAGCTTCGGGCTTTATTGCTGGTGCAGATGTCGAAGAATTCAAAGCCTTGGATAAGCCACAGCAGGCCCAGGAGATCATCGCCCGTGGATGGCATCTCTTTAACCGACTGGCAGCCGTACCCTATCCAACGCTGTCATTGATTCGCGGCGTCTGCTTGGGTGGAGGCCTGGAGATCTCACTGGCCTGCCGGTATCGCATCGCCGTCGACGAGCCAGCCACACGACTCGGCCTGCCTGAGGTGCTCTTGGGGATTGTGCCCGGCTGGGGCGGCATGATGCGACTGCCGCGTTTGATCGGACCGCAGGCAGCCCTCGATATGATGCTCACCGGCAAGACGCTGGATGCGCGCCGCGCAAAGCGCGCCGGCCTTGTCGATCTTGCGGTACCCCCGCGGCTCATGGAGCGATCCGCCGCAGAGCTGATTCGATCGGGCCGGCCACCACATCGACTCTCGGGTCTGCCGGCACTGATGAATCTTCCGCTGATGCGTCCGATCGTCGCAGCGATGGCAAAAAAACAAGTGGCAAAAAAAGCCCGGCCTGAACACTATCCAGCGCCGTACGCCATCATCGATCTCTGGCAAAAAACCGATGGGGATCCGCTAAAAATGCCACAGCTGATGCAGGCCATCATCAGCTCACCGACTACTAAAAATCTTTTGCGCGTTTTCTTTTTGCAAGAGCGGCTGAAATCACTTGGTAAGGAATCAGCGTTTAAGTCAAGGCATCTGCATGTGATTGGTGCGGGCACGATGGGCGGAGATATTGCCGCCTGGGGGGCGCTGCGCGGCCTTACCGTAACGCTGCAGGATCAAGACATCAGCCGAATCGCGCCAGCGATGGGGCGAGCAAGCGCACTGTTTAAAAAACGACTGCGTGATCCGCTGCTGCGTCGGGCTGCGATGGATCGCCTCATCCCAGACACCACCGGTCAAGGAATTCAGCATGCTGATGTAGTGATTGAAGCAATTTTTGAAAACCTGGAGGCAAAGCACGCGCTCTTTCGGCAGATCGAACCCCGTTTAAAGCCCGGCGCGATTCTCGCCACAAACACATCGAGCCTAAGAATCGAGGATCTCCGGACTGTGCTGGCTGACCCCTCCCGACTGGTCGGGATTCACTTTTTCAATCCTGTTGCGATGATGCCGCTTGTCGAAGTGATTGCTGCTGCCGACACGCAGCCCCAGGCCGCTGCCGATGCGGCAGCCTTTGTCCGCAGTATTGATAAGCTTCCACTGCCCGTTAAGAGTGCGCCGGGCTTTCTGGTCAATGCAGTACTCGCCCCCTACATGCTGGGCGCCATGCGCAAGTTGGATGAAGGCGTTGCGCCCAGCGTCATTGATGCCGCAATGCGCCGCTTCGGCATGCCCATGGGTCCGATCGAGCTGGCCGATACCGTGGGCCTGGACATTGCGCTTGCCGCAGGCCAGCAGCTCTCGGCTGTCACGTCACCACCCACATGCCTCATGGAGCGGGTCGCGCAGGGCCATCTGGGTAAAAAATCAGGACGTGGTTTTTACGAATGGTCACACGGAGCAATTGCGAATCGCAGCAATGTTGCTGCGATCCCCGAAGGCCTTGCAGAGTCCCTAATTGCACCCCTAGTCGATCGAACCGAGGTCCTTGTAAAAGAAGGGGTGATTGCAGATGCCGATCTCGCTGATGCTGGAGTGATCTTTAGCACGGGCTTTGCTCCCTTCCGGGGCGGGCCACTGAACTGGAATAAAACAAGGAGCATTCGTGGATAAGTTTCGAATTCAGCGTGTTGCCGTACTGGGCGCTGGCGTTATGGGTGCGCAAATCGCCGGCCATCTCGCTAATGCCGGTGTTTCAGTAGATCTCTTTGATCTGCCTGGCCCCGCCGAGGATCGTCATCAGATTGTGGGCACGGCCTTGCAGCGGCTAAAAAAGCTCGAGCCAGCGCCGCTTGCCAGCTCCGCAGTGCTTGGCCTGATTCGACCTAATAACTTTGATGATCATCTGCATCGCCTCGCTGAGGCCCAGCTCATCATCGAGGCGGTCGCCGAGCGTATGGAAATCAAGCGCACCCTCTATGCAAAGATTGCGCCCTATTGCAGCACGTCAGCCTGGATTGCCTCAAATACATCCGGACTCTCAGTGCGCGCGCTGGCTGCCGAGATTCCCCCCGCACTTCGGCCACGTTTCTGTGGAATGCATTTTTTCAATCCACCCCGCTATATGAGCCTGGTGGAATTGATCGCCTGCGATGAGACCCGGCCAGAGGGTCTCGATACCTTGGAGTCGTGGCTCGTCCACACACTGGGCAAATCCGTGATTCGTGCCAAAGACACGCCCAACTTTATTGCCAATCGTATCGGCGTGTTTTCGCTGCTGGCCACAATGGAGCACACCCAGCGGCTTGGCCTAGGGCTTGACACCGTGGATGCGCTTACCGGCCCGCGTATTGGCCGGCCCAAAAGCGCCTGCTATCGCACGGTTGATGTGGTGGGCATCGACACGCTGGCCCATGTCGTTCACACCAAGCGTGAACAACTGCGCCAAGATCCCTGGCATGGATTTTTTAAGCTACCCACCTGGATTGAAAAACTTATACAAGAAGGCGCCCTGGGCCAAAAATCCGGCCGCGGGCTGTACAAAAAAGAGGGCAAAGACATTCTGGTGCTGGACTACGCGACTGGCCAATATCGAAAAACAGATAGCCAGATTGATCCGGGGGTCGAAAAGATTCTCGCGCTGCGTCAGCCCGCAGAAAAATTCGCTGCCTTAATCCAATGCCCGCATCCCCAGGCCCAGCTGCTGTGGGCCACCTTTCGTGATGTCTTTCACTACAGCGCCGTGCACCTGCATGAGATCGCTGATAACGCCCGCGATCTGGACCTCGCCATGCGCTGGGGTTTTGGCTGGAGCCATGGGCCCTTTGAACTCTGGCAGGCTGCCGGATGGGCCGCGATCGGGCAAGCGATTGAGGCTGATCGCAAGGCTGGCAAAACACTCAGCGATACAGCGCTACCGGACTGGTGCCTAACGCCAAAGCGCACCGGTGTGCATCAGCCAGACGGCTCATGGGCGCCAGCGATTGGCGGTCTGCGCAGCCGATCGCATCTTGAGGTCTATCGCCGTCAGTTATTTCCCGAACTGCTCGTTGGCGAGCAAGCCAAGCCCAGCACAGCGCCGATTAGCCAAACAGCAGGTGAGACCCTCTATCAAAACAAAGAAGTCCGGCTTTGGCGCCTGCCCGATATAGATGCGGGAATCGGGATTCTTTCTTTTGCCTCCACCATGCACGCCGTAAGCGATGAGGTGCTCGCCGGCATGATGGCCTCCATTGCGATGGCAGAAACCGAACTGGATGGCTTAGTGCTCTGGCATGAACCGCCATTTTGTGTCGGCGCTAACTTGAAGCAAGTCGCCCAGGCCTGCAAAGCGGGAGAGTTCACCCGACTCGAGCAGATCGTGGCCCAATTTCAGGCCGCCTCACAGGCCCTTAAATATGCCCGCGTGCCAACAGTTGCCGTAACCCAGGGCCTGGCGCTGGGGGGTGGCTGCGAATTTCTTATGCATGCACAGCAGCGGGTAATGCATCTGGAAACCTACACTGGACTGGTCGAGGCAGGTGTGGGCGTAATTCCTGCTGGCGGTGGCTGTAAAGAGTTCGCGGTTCGCGCTGCGCAGTGGGCCACCCGCAGTCCAACACCGGGTGAGGTCTTTCCATTTATTCAGCAGATCTTCACCACGATCGCGATGGCCAAGGTTTCAAAAAGCAGTCTGCAGGCGATCGAAATGGGTTTTGCCCAGCCGCAGGACGCCACGGTATTTCATGCTCACGAATTGCTCGATGCCGGCCTACGTGCCGCCCGCAATCGCGCCGATCTCGGCTTCACGCCGCCTATTCCACAGTCCGTGCCGGTGGCTGGTCGCACAGGAATTGCAAATCTCTCCCTCATGTTAGTCAATATGCACGAGGGCAAGTTGATCAGCGATCACGATTACAAAGTTGCCCACGCAGCCGCGACCGCCCTCTGCGGTGGTGATATCGATCCAGGTACTAAAGTCGATGAAGACTGGCTAATACGTGTAGAACGTCAGCTCTTTGTCGATCTTTTGAAAACCCCAGAGACTCAGGCCCGCATCGAACACATGCTGAGCACTGGCAAACCCCTGCGCAACTGACATCAAGGCAATCATCATGAGCACATCACGCCAAGAGGCTTACATCGTTTCCGCTAAGCGGCTCCCGGTCGGAAAGAAAAATGGCCAAATGAAATCAACCCGGCCCGATGACCTGCTGGCCGCCGCGCTTCAGGCCTGCCTCAGTGATTTATCTGAGCTGGATCGTACTGCAATCGATGATGTCATCGTCGGCTGTGCTATGCCAGAGGCTGAACAAGGCATGAACATGGCCCGCATTGGGCTACTGCTCGCTGGCCTGCCCCAGTCAGTACCCGGCATCACGATCAATCGCTTCTGCGCATCGGGGCTTCAGGCGGTGGCGTATGCAGCCCAGCGCATTCAGCTTAGTGAAGCAGATCTCATGCTGGCCGCTGGCGCTGAATCCATGAGTGCAATGCCTCAGATCATGGGCAATAAGCTGGCGATGAATCCCGCGGTATTTGAAAACAATGCCCACTTGGGAATTGCGTATGGCATGGGTATGACTGCAGAAAATGTTGCCCGCCAATGGTCCGTCAGCCGCGATGATCAGGATCAATTCGCGCTGGCCTCCCACACAAAAGCCTGCAAGGCTCAGGCCGAGGGTGCCTATGCTAATGAGCTGACGCCTTATGAGGTAATTTCCCATCTTCCCGATCCCGAGTCTGCACAGCCGCGAATCAAGCGGTCCTGGATGCATCAGGATGAAGGTCCGAGGGCGGATACAACGCTTGAGCGACTCGCAAAACTCAAACCGGTTTTTCATGCAAAGGGCTCAGTGACTGCAGGTAACTCCTCGCAGATGTCAGACGGCGCAGGTGCCCTGCTGTTGGCCTCAGCCTCGGCAATCAAGGCCCACGGTCTGACACCGATTGCGCGCTTTGTTGCCTTTGAGGTCGCTGGTGTCGCACCCGAGATCATGGGCATCGGTCCAATAGCAGCAATTCCAAAGGCTGTCGCCAGAGCGGGTATTCGACTTCAAGATATCGGCTGGATTGAGCTAAACGAAGCCTTTGCTGCCCAGGCGCTTGCAGTGATTCGCGAATTAAAACTCGATCCGGCACTGGTAAATCCTTTGGGTGGCGCGATCGCAGCAGGCCACCCCCTTGGCGCAACCGGCGCAATCCGCTCTTGCACCGCAATTCACGGCGCAAAAAGGCAGAGAAAACCCTACTCAATGGTGAGCATGTGCATCGGTACCGGCATGGGAGCTGCGGGTATATTTGAGACCCTGTAAATCAGGAGCACACGATGCAAAAACTCTGGGTCGAGCAGTATCCACCGCAAGTCCCCGCAGAAATTGAACTCCAACGCATTACGTCGGTTACGGATTTCTTTATTCAGGCTTGCGAAGAGTTTGGGCCCAAGACTGCCTATATCAGCATGGGCAAGTCAATCACTTATCAGGCGTTAAACGAGCAGAGCCTGATATTTGCCCAATACCTGCAGTCGGTCGGTGTCAAAAAAGGGGACCGTGTGGCCCTGATGATGCCTAACATCTTGCAATATCCGATCGCACTGTTTGGCACCCTGCGCGCGGGGGCCGTCGTAGTCAATTGCAATCCTCTCTATACCCCCCGGGAGCTTGAGCATCAGCTGACCGACTCCGGTGCGGTCGCCATTGTGATTCTTGAAAACTTCGCCCACGTGCTGGAGCAAGTCATTGGCAAGACCCAGGTGCGGCAGGTCATCGTGACCCCACTGGGTGAGATGCTGGGCGCCAAAGGCCACATCGTAAATTTCGTGGTGCGTAAGATAAAAAAACTGGTGCCGGCCTGGAATCTTCTGCAGGCCATTTCAATGAAACAGGCCCTGAGCCTGGGCCAAGGAAAATCTTTCAATGCACCAACGCTCACCCCAGAAGACATTGCCTTTTTACAGTACACAGGTGGCACCACCGGCGTCTCAAAGGGGGCGGTGCTCACCCACCGAAACATCTGCGCCAACGTGCTGCAGGCCGAGCATTGGATTGCACCCGTTGTCCGCCGAGGCGAAGAGTTCATCATCACCGCTTTACCGCTTTATCACATCTTTGCACTAACAGCGAACTGCCTCACCTTTATACGTATCGGCGCGCAGAATCTTCTGATTGCAAATCCGCGTGATATTCCAAACTTTGTGAAAGAGTGGGCCAAGTATCCTGTGACCGCGTTTACCGCGGTGAACACGCTTTTTAATGCGCTTTTAAACCATCCAGATTTTCAAAAATTAAATTTCTCAACCCTGCGGGTCACCCTTGGCGGCGGCATGGCCGTACAAAAGCCAGTCGCAGAGCGGTGGAAGGCCGTGACAGGCTGCGCACTGTCGCAGGCCTACGGCCTGACCGAAACTTCGCCCGCAGCCACAATCAACCCACTGGCAGACATTCCGTTTTCGGGATCCATCGGTCTGCCCATCTCGTCAACCGAAGTCTCGATTCGTGATGACAGCGGTAAGGAGCTCGCCCTCAACGAAGTCGGTGAGATCTGCCTGCGTGGGCCTCAGGTTACCTCAGGCTACTGGGGCCGGCCCGATGAGACCGCAAAAATCTTTTTCCAGGACGGCTTTTTAAAAACTGGCGATATGGGCTATGTCGATGACAAAGGCTATGTCTTTCTGGTCGATCGAAAGAAAGACATGATTTTGGTCTCCGGGTTTAATGTCTATCCCAATGAGGTCGAAGAGGTCGTCGCCATGCATCCTGCGGTGCGCGAAGTCGCAGCAATCGGCGTGCCCGATGAGCAAACCGGCGAGGCCGTCAAGCTTTATGTTGCAAGCTCAGATCCCGCACTGACCAAAGACGCCTTAATCGATCACTGCAAACAATATCTGACTAACTATAAGGTGCCCAAGCAAATTGAGTTTCGGCCAGAGCTGCCAAAAACCAATGTGGGCAAGATCCTGCGCCGGGCCTTACGGGATTCCTAGTGTGCGGCTCAGTGTCCCGGCTTTAACAGGATTTTCGCTGAGGCCGAGCGGCCAGATGATCGAGCACAGATAGAAGCTGTCCTGATTTAAGCATACTGCTGCTTGATTTGATCCGAAATTTTTTCCGCTACCATGATAGTCGGGATATTTGTGTTGCTGCTCGTTAAAAAAGGGAAAATCGAGGCATCCACAACCCGCAGTCGCTCTAGTCCGTAAACCCGACAGTCCGCATCCACCACCGCATGGGGATCGCGTCCCATTCGGCAAGTACCTGCGGGGTGCCAACAAGTCTGGCCCGTCGATCGGGCGTAGTCAATCAACCCTTCATCGGAATGGATCGAAGCGCCTGGCCGAATTTCGTGATCAATTAGTGTCGAAAGCGATTTCGATTGGCTGATTCTACGGGCGATTCTCATTCCCGCCAGTAGAGTGGTCACATCCTCCGGGTCTCTCAAGTATCCGGGCTGCACCAACGGGCTCGACTCGGGATCGGTTGATTGAATGTGCGTGGCGCCGCGGGATTTAGGATGAATGCCATAAACACCAATTTGAAATGCTGAGCCCGGATCCATTCCTTGCCGAATTGACTCAGGAATTCTGTTGGTGGCGCTGGCAAGGCTAATCTGAATGCGGAGATCAGGCTCTTGCTCATACCCAAGACTCGAGGCGTAAAGCGTTGCCTTTAGAGTCGCATCGGTGAAAAGCCCCCGTCTCAAGATCGCGTATTTTACCGCTTCAGTCATTAGCCGCCATGGCTTAGTCAGCATGTAATTGATCGTATCCTTCGATGACGTTGAAAAACAAAATCGTGTCATCATGTGATCTTGAAGATTTTCACCAACGGCGGGCCGCTCCAAAACCATTGGTATTCCAAACCCGGAGAGTATTCGGCTATCTCCCACGCCAGAGAGCTCAAGAATTTGCGGGCTTCGAACCGCGCCTGCGCACAGCAGGACCTCTTTGGAGGCGAGAACTTCACGCTCCACTCCCTCATGGCTCACCACAACGCCCACAGCGCGCCCCCGCTGAAAGACGATTTTTTTAACGATAGATCCAGTGAGAATTGTGAGATTACCTCGGTCGCGAGCGGTAGTTAGGTATCCCTCAGCGGTTCCCATCCTGACACCTCTCCGTGTCGAAATCTGAAGATAGCTTGCGCCACAGGGGTTACCAGCGTTGTAGTCAGCAATCGAAGGGTAGCCAAGCTCTGTGCATCCGGAAATAAACGCATCACAGAGCATATTTTTTTCAACAAAACTGATATGAATTGGGCCGCCACTACCGCGATTTGGCGCGTCTGCGCCAGGCCAGTGCTCGAGTTTGCGAAAGTACGGAAGACAACGCTCGTATGACCAATCGCCGACTAAATCTCCCCAGGCGTCGTATTTTGCTGGGTGCCCGCGAACGACCAATAAGCCGTTCACGGCGCTGGACCCGCCGAGACACTTGCCGCTGACCCAATCGCGGGCGATTTGATTTGAGGCTGAGTCAGGCTGCGTACGAAGTTTCCAAGTCCGGCTTGAATCGTTTAAAAGCTTGCCAACTCCAATCGGGATACGACTCCACCTTCCTCCCGACCGCTGCCCTGCCTCGAGCAACAGAACCCGATGACGGGGATCCTCCGAAAGCCGCGAGGCGAGCGTTGCGCCAGCAGAACCTGCGCCAATCACGATGAAGTCAGGGTGCATAGGAGGGAATTGTCGCAGAATCAGGGAATACGCGAATATAGTCCGCCAGCGAATTCAATAAAACTTCCGCAGGTCTAGCAGAATCAGGTAGCAAAAATTTGATCAAAATTCGAGGGGGTTTTATGTCGGTTCGCTTCTTCTCAATAACGGTTCGCGCGCTCGGTGCCGCACTGAGTACACTCATGCTGGCTGTCGCGCCACTCTCCCAGGCTACGGCACAAAGCTTCACAGAATGGGGCTTCCCACAGCCTTACGAGCGAATCTCTCCGAAATCAATTGAGTGGATGAAATCGAAGGGCTGGTGGCCCATGTCAGTGGCCTACCAACCGCCCTGGTCTGGCCAAAACGCAATTTTTGCGGTCATGAATCAACAAAAATTACTTCAGGCACGTGGCATCGATGTGACTTTCCAGACATTCCCGTCGGGTCCTGCGCTCAACGAGGTGTTTATTTCTGGTCGAGCCCAAGTCGGCAACGGCGGTAACTTCCCGATGAATACACTTATTGATCGAAATGTGCCAGTCCGTGTGGTTGCCATCATGTCGCCCGGCCTTCGTCACCAGCTAATCGTGCCAAATGATTCCCCTCTAAAACGAATGGAAGACCTACGAGGAGGTAACCCGGCAACCAAGGAACCCTGGGTAATCGGTATCGCGACCGGCTCCTCGGCCGAGTTCTATCTCCAGCTATCCCTGGCAGCCAACAAGCTGACCATCGGAAAAGATGTGACTTTCCGTAATATGCCGCCACCCGAGCAGGCACTGCTGCCCAAAGGCATTGATGCAGTCGTGCCCTGGGACTTCACCAACTCACTGATCCTAAACGAACGAAAAACGGGCCGTGCGTTAGAAGCACACTACAACTATGTGATGTACCTGGGTGTGACCTATGTTCGTCAAGAGCTTGTCGATAACGCTCCTGATATTGTCCAGGCGCTCACTGATGCCATCGCCGAAGCACAGCTTTGGATGAGATTGAACCCCGAGAAAGCAGTAGATGCGCTTCTTGAAGATCCGAATCTGAAGTTACAGCCCAAGACATTGCTGTCCCAGCAGATCGCTGAGTACAACAACCATTTCAAGCCGACTTATCTCTACCCCCATACTGCCTTCTGGTTCCAGGAAAACAAGAATACGGTCAATTGGCTCTATCAAAACAAGCGGATGAAGACACCCCTGACTGAGGACGAATTCAGGACGGTATTCCGACCGGATTTCATGGGTAAGACTTTTGAAAAACTCGGATGGGCGATCCCCAAATCGCCCCCCTTCATTCCAGCCGGATGGAAAGGAAAGGTCGGGGAGCCACCCTATCCTGAATATTTAACCTACCTCAACATGAAGGGCCCCCAAGCGTTTCCCGAAAAGGGCGACCTGGTGAAGCCCTGGACCTTTAAAGGCCAAACTTATCGTCCCTGAGGCCCTTGCCGAACTGGTATCGAACCGCCGTACTAAAAAGTGAGTTTGATCAATGAGTGATACGGCCAATATGCAATTGGCCGACCCCTCTGCATTGACTCCAGCAGAGGTAGCGGCAGTCGCCAGAATGCAGCGGGGTCCTGGCTGGCTCAGCGGTCTCGCACGTTATCTTGGGCTACTGATTTTTTTTGGGTCTTGGCAAGTTATCTCATCACTTGTCCTGCCTCGGATTGATGCGAATCTAGTCACGCTCATGCCGCCTCCGACCGAGGTTATCAAAGCGGCGACGGCACTCATTGTCTCGGGCGAACTCTTGAAGCACTTCTT
Organism: Burkholderiaceae bacterium; assembly: GCA_044370275.1. GTDB lineage: Bacteria > Pseudomonadota > Gammaproteobacteria > Burkholderiales > Burkholderiaceae_A > Lacustribacter. Next base: position 13,487 of record JBILVT010000022.1, read on the forward strand.
AACCAGCCTGCAGCGCGAAGCGATTGCCTTTAGCTATGCCTGTGTCGCGATCCCCCTCGGAGTCTTGATGGGATGGTCGAAAACAATCCAAAACTTGATGGAGCCCGTTTTTGAGATGCTGCGGCCCATTCCCCCGATCGCTTGGATCCCTCTGGCCATCCTTTGGTTCGGCATCAGCGACTTCCAAAATCAGTTCATTATTTTCCTCGGAATTTTCTTTCCCTTGTTGATCAACACCATCACGGGAGTTAAGAATGTGGAGCACAACATTGTCAGAGCCGCCCGGTGCCTTGGCGCAAGCGAACGGGCGATCCTGATCAAGGTTGTGTTTCGGGCTGCACTCCCGCAGATCGTCACAGGCATCCGAGTCGGTCTCGGCGTGGGATGGATGGCGCTGGTTGCAGCTGAACTGGTCGGAGCCACTTCAGGTCTGGGCTGGCTAATATCGGATGCCCGCAGTGTTCTGCGCACCGACATTATTTTGGTCGGAATGATCTCAATCGGGGTAGCGGGGCTACTCATTGATCAAGGCCTGCGATGGGTAGCGCGGAAGCTTCTGCCTTGGTCTTTAGCAATGAGCAAATGAAAGGGCCCTACTCTGCTTCCGCAGCCTCATCTAATGCTGCAAAATTTATAAAGGATGAGACTGAATGGGTGTTCTAAACGTCCAGGAAGTTGTCAAAATCTATCCGGGTCACAGCCCCTCCGAGGCGCCGGTGAAGGCCTTGGCCAATGTGTCCTTTACGGTGGGCGAGAATGAATTCTGTTCAATTCTTGGTCACTCAGGCTGCGGAAAAACTACTCTTCTGAACATCATGGCGGGCTTTGATGACGCAACTTTGGGGCGCATCACACTCGACGGCAAGCCTGTTGGGCAACCCAGCTGGGAACGAGCAATGATCTTTCAAGACTACGCCCTGTTCCCTTGGCTAACGGTCTCGGGAAATGTCGGCTTTGGCCTCGATATGAAGAACATTGGCGGGCAAGAGAGTCGTCGGATCGCACAGGAAAAAATCGAACTGGTCGGCCTGAAAAGCTTTGAAAATCGTTATCCACATCAGCTCTCAGGCGGTATGCGGCAGCGGGTAGCCATCGCGCGTGCGCTCGCTGTTGATCCCTCGGTGCTGCTCATGGATGAACCATTTGCTGCTCTTGACGCACAGAATCGAAGCATGTTGCAAGATGAAATGGTACGCATCTTTCTTGAGCAAAGAAAAACTATGGTGCTCGTCACTCATTCTATTGAGGAAGCCATCAAACTATCAGATCGAATCGTAGTTATGACCCGTCGACCAGGCCGCGTCAAAGCAATCATCGAAGTAAAAATTCCACGGCCTCGGCCAGAAGAAGATCCGGAGTTCATCAAATTGAAAACTCGGATTCGTAATCTGATTCATGATGAATTCGATCTTGCCGAGGTGCCAATTCAGAATCCCACATAGAACTCTAAGGCGGGGGTTATCTCAAGCAATCAAGACTATCGCTGAGACCGTCAACATGAGCCAGATTGTCAGCCTTCGGAAGCGCTCCTCGGAAAGTTGAGCAAAAATTCGACTCCCAAGGGTGACGCCGACCATAAAAAGCGGTGTCATAGCCAGCGCAAGAATCAGCACCTTCATCCCGATTAGACCCTGGACCAAAAATACTGTGAGGGCTACAATCGAGATCAGGGCAACGTAAAAAGTCATAGTCGCTCTCACCGTAGCTGAGGGATCAGAGCCAGCTAGCAGATAAAGAATGATTGGCGGAGCGCCAATGCCAGATGTTCCGACCATGACGCCACTTAAAGCTCCCAGACCAAGGCTGATGCGCAGCCGATGGGCGCCATGCCAGCGCAATCCAGCCAAAAGCGTGAGGCTAAAGCCGATGACGAATAGCGCGATGAGTCTTCGAACGATCTCACGATCAAGGTGTGTCAGCAGATAAACGCCCACTGGCAAGAAAATAGTTGCCGCAACCAGAATCGGTGCCAGCACGCGCCATTTCGCCTGACGACGCAGGCGAGGCAGCATCGGTGCAGCTGCGAAACCCTCTAATATCAACACGAGTGGCACTGCTACGCTAGGCCCCAACAGCAGTGCCAACGGAGGAGACATGACCATCGCCGCGCCAAATCCCGTCACTCCCCGCACGATCCCGGCGACTGCCCCCAATACAATTACCAATATCCACGTCGACAGCGCAGATAGCTCCCCAAGAGGCTCTAAGTTCACGATGATCGCATACCGGGATCTGCTTTAAGGTCAGTTTAAAGCGGCTTGAAGTAGCTTATCGCTTATAAGCCCTTGGCACTCCCACTGCGGCATATGGCCTACATCCGCAATAAGATGAAGGGCCACTTTTGCGGGAGCGTTGAGTGCATGCTGCCAAGGAATAATCTGATCTTGACGGCCCCAAAAAATGGTTACTGGAACTTGTAAATCCTCCAATACCCTCCTGATGTCAATTTGTTGTACACCGTCCTGACAAAGCTCCTTAGCCATGATTCGCAAATCTTTTTCTCCGGCTCGGATTTTAGACATCAAACTTGCTAAAAAATCGTCATTAATCACTGGTAATTTATTTGCTAGCTTTTCGAGTTCGCGTCTTACGACAACCTCAGAACCGCTATTTAGTAATCCGTCGATAAAGCCTTGATTAATCTCGGTGCCTAGCCCTGCAGGGGAAATTAAGACGACCGATGAGACCGTCCCCTTAGGCATTCGCGACGCAACTGATGAGACTATGGCACCTCCAAGAGAATGACCCACTAAAACCTTCGGTCCACCCGGCAACCGAGAAATCGCTTCCGTGAACGCTGTGACCACATCGGCAAGACCGACTCCGAGCAAGGGGCTTCGGCCGTGAGCGGGCAAATCAAAAGCGGCAACCGCCTGCCCGACTGAACTGAGCCGACTAAGGATGGCCGCCCATGTATCAATATTCCCAAATATCCCGTGCAGCAAGACAATCGTCGTTGATGGTCTTGACTCCGAAATATTGACCGAGCGCATAAACACCTCTCCAAAGGTGGTCGGCACCATACGCTCTTCAGCGATAACCGTAGCAGCAATTTGCTGGCTCTCGACATGGGACGACACCCCAATACGCTCTACATCTCTTAGAACGATTCGGCCACCAACCCCTGAACCGATAGTAGGCAAATTGACTCCCCTTGCCCTAGCATAATTACGCGCAGCAGGCGAAGCCCGGGGTCTGACCATTTGGGAGTCGGACCGCTGCCCAGCGAAAAGGCCAGCATTGTTTTCCGGGCTTGCTATACGAGTATCGCTCACCGATTCGTGACCTCGAGTACTCATCTCTCCGGAGGCGCTTGAATCGGCTTTTAATATCGTATTTTTAAAATCAGCTGAGTGTTTCTGTGAAACTGTTATTTCTACGTCAACCATGGCGAGTGGCTGGTCAAATTCAATCATCTGGTCGATCTGGACCAATTGCTGTTTTATAACACCCTCATAGCCCGCAGGAACTTCCACTATCGCCTTATCAGTCTCAACCTCAAGCAATACATCACCAGCTCGAAAGGCCTCTCCCTCTGACTTTCTCCAGGCAATCACCCGCCCATCAAGTTCCGAACCACCGAGCCTCGGTAAGCAAAAAGTAATGGTCTCTGCCAAAACAAGCCCCTTTATCGTTGCGTACTAAAAAACCAGATACTACGAAGAACGTGCCAGATCCTCGAGTAACAACAACATCGCAGTGCAGTCCTGCTGCGAGCGACCCCAGGGTTTCGCGAGAGCAAATAACTCACGAGCCACCCCCCCCAAGAACAGCGGTGCGCCCTCCGCCTTGGCCAGTTCAACTGCTAGTGATATATCCTTTAATCCAAGCGAAAGCGGAAAATCGGGAGAGACATCACCGGCCAAAACCTTTCGCGGAAAATTGACGTTAATCTGGCCTTTGCCAGCAGTCGTACTTTGGAGTACCTTCACCGCTATATCGCGATCGATCCCCGCCTTCTTAGCGAGCAGTAGCGTCTCAGCAGTAAGGACCATTCCGACCATAGACATGTAGTTATTGACTATCTTTAACCGAATCGCGTGTCCGGGAGGTCCTACAAGCACGATGTCCTTTCCAAAGCACTCAAGAAGCGGCCTAATTTCATTAAGCGTCTCTTCATCAGCCCCTACCAGCACCAGTAACTCACCACGCTTCGCGTGGATCGGGGTCCTCCCCACTGGAGCATCAATTAACCGGATATGATGTTTTTTCAGCCTTGCCCTAAATTCGTGGAAAGCAGTTGGACTACCGGTACTCATCTCAATAACAAGCGATTTCTTCGGTAATTTTGAAACCGCACCATTCTCCCCAAAGAGCACCTCTTCAACCACCTTAGAATCCGGCAAGACCGTAAAAAAATAATCGGCGCCGACGGCAGCATCCATTGGCGAGCTCGCGATTCTGCAGTTCTTGGCGGACCAAAAGTTCTCAAGTTTATCTACATCGGAATCAAAGACTGAAACCTCTATTCCTGAACGCAACAAATTACGCGCCATTGCAGAACCCATGGTCCCTAATCCGACAAACCCAGCTTTTATCATTTTATTAAGTGGCTCTCGTTCGTAAAATTTCGTTAGAATTAAAGCGCAGGAGAAATTTTTGTAGCACGACGAATCTCCAAAAATTCAACTGCTATTCCCTCTGGTCCATAGACATATACCGGCCGGGTAATTCCGTTTCTCAGGTCCTGCGGATCCGAAAATGTTGTGTAGCCTGCAGCACGAATACGTCTGCATACTTCATCAGTATTGTTAACCTGGAAAGCGATATGAGTGATTCCACGATCGCACTGACGAATTGCTATCGCCTTTCCCTCCGGCTGGTAATATTTAAACAATTCAATGCGATAACCGAAAAATTCCAACATCGCCCAACGAATTACCGCGCCCGGAAGACCGACAACAACGCCGAGAGCCGGTTCTGAGCGTTGATCCATTTCGGCTTCGATCTGCATACCAATAATTTCCGTGAAAAACTCTCGGGCATTATCGAAGTTCTCGACGCATACCGCGGTGTGGTGGGCGCGTAATACGAGTCCATCAAGAAGAGGCATCCCAATCTCCTAGTTTTGTGTGACTATCTGATAAGCGACTGAAGACCCGCCGCGAATTCTTCTCGCCTCGCAAGCGCCGCACGCTCAAGTACCTTCGAAACGACGGGTGACGACTGCGCTCCAGAAACATGGACAATTTCATTATCTAGGTAGTCAAAACATCTTAGTTGAATGAGATGAATAAGATGCTTACCGATTGAAGTACCACGCGTTGTTTCTTCCGCGATCATAATTCGATTTGTCTTCTTTAGACTTTCCTCAATCATATCTAGATCTATTCCAGTCGGATCAAGAGTTCGAAGATCGATAATCTCAGCATCAATTCCGGTTATCTCAATTGCCGCCTCTACCTCAGGAATGGAGCCCCCATATGTAATAACCGTGCATGCCTTTCCCCTCCGCACAATTCGCGCCTTTCCAAAGGGAACAACGTAATCAAAACCTTGCGCGGGAACGAGTCCTTTTGACTGGAATAGAGAGCCATATTCAACAATTAAGACTGGATCCTCGCTTTGCAGCGCCGCATTAAATAGGCCGATATAGTCGTAAGGGGTTGACGGGGCAACAATGCGCCAACCAGGATACATCGCGAATAGTCCCGATGCATCCATCGAATGCTGAG
>JBILVT010000024.1:0-19030 GCA_044370275.1 Burkholderiaceae bacterium
CCGCTGGGATACGGACTTTTATTCCTTCAGTCATTCGGCGCTTTGTTAAAGCTGTGGTTCCTTGAGAAGAATTCGGAGCCGGAGGCCGCCAATGCCTAGCTTTGAAATTCTCGCCATCCTGATGTTGGTTGCATTTTTCGGCATGCTGATGATTGGCATTCCGGTTGCGATCAGTATCGCAACGGTCGGATTTGTATTTGGTGGGATTGGCTTTGGCACCACACTCTTCAATCTGATTCCGGCGCGCCTATTTGGCGTCGTTACGGGCTATCAGTGGCTTGCGATTCCATTGTTTGTCTTTATGGGAGTGATGCTCGAGAAATCTCGGCTTGCCAACGATCTGCTGGATGTAATGGGCCATCTTGCGGGTGGCGTTCGCGGTGGTATGGGGGTGGGAATAATTCTTTTCGGCGTACTGATGGGGGCAACGACCGGCATTGTCGGTGCCACAGTGATTACGTTAGGACTTTTAACCTTACCGACGCTGATTCGTCGGGGCTATAACAAATCGATTGCCTGCGGCGCGATCTGCGCCTCGGGCACGCTGGGTCAAATCATTCCGCCGAGTCTGATTTTGATTTTGCTCTCCGACATCATGCAGCAGTCGGTGGGTACCCTGTTTGCCGCGGCGGTGGGCCCTGGCCTGCTGCTGGCCGCCGTGTACATTATTTTCTTGTTGCTGTTGGGCTGGGTAAAGCCGGATCTGATGCCCGCGATGCCTCAGGAAGAGCGCGATGAGGTCTCGCGCCGTGAGCTGTTTGTTCGATTCTGGAAGGTCGCGGTACCACCTGTTTTGCTGGTGGTCGCAGTTTTGGGATCCATTATCGGGGGTGTGGCTGCACCCACAGAGGCAGCCTGTATGGGGGCGCTGGGCTCAGCGCTCATCACGCTCATCTCAAAGCGGCTTTCGTGGGCGGTCCTACGAGATGTTGCTCGCGAAACGACAAAGATCACTGCCGTCATGATGTTTATTTTGATGATGGCCCAGGTCTTTGCCCTGGCGTTTCGCGGCCTTCATGGTGAGGACTTAATCACCAAAATGTTTGAATTTCTGCCCGGCGGCGTGAATTCTGACATCTGGTTCATGATGCTGATCATTTTCATTCTTGGATTTTTTATTGAATGGATCGAGATTAGTTATATCGCCGTGCCACTCTTCCTGCCGGTCTTGCTGGCCCAGGGAGTAGACCCGATTTGGCTTGCGATGCTCATCACAGTGAATCTGCAGTCTTCCTTTCTAACCCCGCCGTTTGGATGGGCCTTGTTTTATCTCAAAGGGGTGGCGCCGCCCGGGGTGACGATTGCAGATATCTACAAGGGGGTAGTACCCTTTGTGCTGATGCAGGCGATTGCTTTGGTCATCGTGTTTATGTATCCCCAGATTGCGTTGTGGCTTCCCAAGGCAATCGGATGGTAGTCCAGCAAAGCAACGCTTCATCCGAGAAATCTATAACTCAAACAAATTCGTAAAGGGGATCGGCTAAGGTGGCTTTTTCTGCGCTGGGACTTCGGGGGATGGCCGTAGCACCACACTCACTGGCGGCCGAGTCCGCAATTGATGTGTTGCGCGAAGGTGGCAATGCACTTGAGGCGATGGTTGCTGCCGCCGCGACCATTGCGGTGGTCTACCCCCATATGAATTCAATTGGCGGCGACGGGTTTTGGGTTATCAATGGACCGGGCGGCCAGGTCGGCGGTATCGATGCGAGCGGCGCGAGCGGACTGAAAGCCTCAAAAAATTGGTTTCTCGATCGCGGCGTTCACGACAAGATTCCGTTCCGCGGTGGTGTTGCAGCCTTAACGGTCGCCGGGACAATCTCAGGCTGGGGAGCAGCCCATGAACTCTCGCGCAAGCACCTCGGCGGCCGAATGCCGCTGTCGCGATTACTCGCCGATGCCATCTTTTTGGCGCAGCAGGGCAGTCCCGTCACCGCGAGTCAGGCAGCGAGCACCAAGGCTAAGTTCGATGAACTGAAAGACATTCCGGGATTTGCGGAGACATTTTTAGTGAACGGCCGACTGCCAGAGGCCGGTACTTTATTTAAGCAGCCGCGTCTCGCGAAAACACTCCAGCGTATCGCTAAAGAGGGCACCGATACTTTCTATAGAGGTAAGTTATCCAAGCTAATGGCGCAGGAGCTCGCAAAAGTCGGTAGTCCACTGGCAGCGATAGATTTAAATCGACATCAGGCTCAGCTAGTGGACCCGCTGACGACAAGGGTTGGCATTCGATCCGAACGCGCAGGCCGGCAGGCACAACTCTTTAACATGGTGCCACCGTCTCAGGGGGTCTTATCTCTGATGATCCTCGGCATCATGGATCGGCTCAAGGGCTGGCATCATGGTCCGGAGTCCGCAGAGTTTATTCACGCGCAGGTCGAGGCTACGAAGGCCGTATTTCGGATTCGTGATGCCCACCTCACGGACAGGGCTTTTATGAAGCGCTCTCCAGCTTCGTTGCTTGAGCCTGTGCTTTTAGATCAACTCGCTGCCGGGATCTCCATGCAACGCGCAGCAGCCTGGGGCGGCAAGTCCAAGCCAGGCGATACGATTTGGATGGGAGTAACCGACGCTCAAGGAATTTCAGTCTCGTTTATCCAGAGTATTTATCACGAGTTTGGTTCTGGGATCGTGCTGCCAGAGTCTGGTGTGAACTGGCAAAACCGCGGCTGCAGTTTTTCTTTGGATCCCGCCCATATCAATGCGCTTGCCCCGGGCAAAAAACCGTTTCACACACTAAATGCCGGTCTGGCGCAATGCGCTTCCGGAACTTCCATGGTCTACGGATCGATGGGAGGAGATGGACAGCCCCAGACGCAGGCCACCATCTTCAGTCGGGTGATGCAGTTTTCCGACCATCCCCAGCAGGCCATTGAGCGGCCGCGGTGGCTTTTGGGGCGCACCTGGGGCGCACCCTCGGATACCCTAAAGCTCGAGTCGCGATTCCCGCCCGAGATTTTTCAGTCCCTCCGAGGGCTTGGCCACGAGGTCGAAGGGTTCGGCCCCTGGGATGAGTCGTTCGGACATGCGGGCATGATTGTCCGGCACGCCAATGGGGTACTCGAAGGCGGCTATGACCCGCGCTCTAACGGTGCAGCGATCGGCTTTTGACTAGGGGTTTTTCGCCAAGAAATCAGGCATGATGCGCGAGTCAATACTCTAAGTTGTAAGTTCAGGGATCAAGGCGTAATTTTTTTTTGGAGATAGCAATGAAGAAGATATTCGTAATGGCATCGTTAATGGTCTGCAGTTCATTGGCATTTGCCCATGGCTGCCCAGGTGAAATGAAGAAAATCGATGAGCGGCTGCCCTCGGCAAAGCTCGCTCCGGCAGAAATGTCGAAAGTGAAAGATCTGCGCGCGAAAGGCGAGCAGCTACACAAAGACGGCAAGCATGCCGAGTCGATGTCGACGCTTGGCGAGGCGAAAAAACTGCTCGGCATTTAAGGCGGCTTCGGTCTCAAAAAAAGCCCTCCTTGCGAGGGCTTTTTTCTTACTCTACTCAGCATTGCTTGAAGGCTTGACAAGCATTTTTCCGGTTAAGATTCGACTCCTAGCCACCCCATGGCGGGCGGCCGCACTGTGTGCCCTGGGCGGGCCAATTTTCAGCACAAAAGGAATTTCATAATGCTTCGTCGTCACTGGCTTGGTTATGCAGTCTTTTCTGCAGCATTAATCACTACTTTTCCTGTGCAGGCCCAGCAGGTCCTAAAGGTCACGACCATCCCTGAAGAGGCGGCCACCGAGCAGCTCAGGAAATTTGGACCGATTACTCGATATCTTGAAAAGTCACTTGGCATGAAAGTCGAATTCACGCCAGTCAATGATTATCCCGCTGCTGTCGAGGCTCTAGTGAACAAGCAGGTGGATCTCGTCTGGTTCGGTGGCTTTACCCACGTACAGGCGCAGATTCGCTCGGGCGGGAAGATCATTCCGATTGCCCAGCGTGAAGAAGACACTAAGTTTCGATCGGTGTTTATTGCAAATAAAGACTCGGGTATTACCAAGCTCTCTGATTTGAAGGGCCGCCAGTTTAGTTTCGGTTCCGCCTCGAGTACATCGGGCAGCCTGATGCCTCGATCATTTCTTCTTGAGGCTGGCATTGAGCCTGAGCGTGATTTCAAACGGATTGCCTATTCGGGTGCCCACGATGCCACTATTGCCTCGGTGGTGAGCGGCCGGGTGGATGCCGCGGCACTGGATATCACGGTCTGGAATAAGTTTGTCTCGGAAAAAAAAGTGGATACATCAAAAACCGATGTGTTTTACACCACGCCGCCATACTTTAATTACAACTGGTCAGTGCATGCCGACATGTCTGCCGGCCTCCGGGAGCGAATCACCAAGGCCCTGCTAGCGCTCGATATGGGTACACCTGAAGGCAAGGAAATCTTGACTTTAAATCGTGCAACGCGATACATCGCGACAAAGCCCGAGAACTACAAAGGCTTGGAGCGGGCTGGCCGCAGCGCGGGGCTGATTAAATAATTGGATCTTTCTTTAGATCGAGTTGAGGGGCGACATTGGGCGGCGGCTGCCCAGGCTCCCGCGGCAATCCGCGCAATTTCCTTGTCAATCTCCCGCGGCGAACAGGTTGCGGTCATCGGGCCGTCCGGCGCGGGCAAGACAACACTGCTGCAGCTGATGGCGGCAGCATTAAAGCCAGTCGGGGGCCAGCTCACTCTGAACCATCAGGATCCGTGGGCGATTTCCACCGCCGCACTCCAGCGGCTTCGCGGCCAGCTTTTCTATGCGCCGCAGACACCGCCATTGCCGCCGCGCCAAAGGGTGATCACTGCGCTGACAGCCGGCCGCCTTCCGGCGCTGTCGCTTTTGCAAAGCATTGGCCAGCTCATTTACCCGAGAGAGCCTCATGAGGCCGTCGCGGCACTTGAGGCTTTCGATTTATCCGAAAAGCTTTGGGACCGTGTGGATCGGCTATCGGGCGGCGAGCGTCAGCGGGTTGGCCTTGCGCGGGCACTAATGTCACCAGCAAGCCTGTGGCTGGTGGACGAGCCGCTGTCGGCTCTGGATCCAAAACGGGCCCGTCAGGCCATTGATACCCTGATCAGTCAGGCCCGTGCCCGCAATGTGACTCTGGTGGTGACATTGCATCAGGTGGATGTTGCGACCAGTCGTTTTCCGCGCGTGATCGGATTACGCGACGGCGGCTGCGCCTTCGATCTGCCTGCATATGAGGTTACGCAGCAGCGGCTTGCCGAGCTCTACGCCCAGCACGAGCACGAGTTGGCCGATGTAGCAGGCCCACGCTTTGATCTGCCGACCGAGCCGACCCCGCCAAAGATCGTGCATTGCCGTTAACTATGGCGGGCTTCGCATCAGACCCCTCGCTTCGTGATCCCGCCTGGACTCAGCGGGTCGCCTGGGCTAGTTTTGCGCTGGTGTTGTTGATCCCCGCCCTGATTGCAACCGAATTTAAGCCCTGGATTTTTTTTAACGCTGAGAATCTAAAAGTCACGAGCCGTTTTATTGGGGATTTTTTTCCGCCCGAGATCGGCGCGGAGTTTTTGCGCATGGTGATGGTTGAGGCCTGGCGAACGATTGCAATTGCATCCGCCGGAATGGCGCTGGCGTTAATGGTTGCGATACCGATGACATTAGCCGCGACGAGTGTGCTTTCGGTGTCATCGCTGTCAGGCCGCATGCACGCGCTACCTTTTGGTATTCGCCAGACCCTGCGATGGATTTTGATCGTATTAAGAAGCATTCCTGAATTGGTCTGGGCTTTGGTGTTTGTGCGGGTCGTGGGCTTGGGGCCAGCAGCGGGCGTGTTGGCCATTGGGCTGACCTATGCCGGCATGCTGGGCAAGGTCTACAGCGAGATTTTAGAAAGTGGTGAAACCCATGCCACCATCACTCTGCTGCGTAACGGCGGCGGCCGACTGCAGGCGTTTTTCTTCGGATTGCTGCCGCAAAATGCCACGGAGCTCACCAGCTACACCGTGTATCGATGGGAGTGCGCGATTCGATCCTCTGCGGTCTTGGGCTTTGTGGGCGCAGGCGGGCTGGGTCAGCAGATGGATGCATCGATGAAGATGTTTAATGGCGGTGAGGTCGCGACTATTTTGCTGGTCTTTATGGCGCTGGTGGGCTTAGCCGATCTGTTGAGCGCCTGGCTAAGGAGAGTGATTCAATGAGGCCCGATGCTCGGCCCAATCCATGGCTGCGCTGGGATTGCTCGGTCTGCTGGGTTACGGCTGGCTTAGTGGTGCTGGTGATCGCGAGCTTTTGGTCATTGGATTTGCAGCTGGGCCGTCTTTTTTCTATCGATAGCGCCAAGCTTATGGGCCGCTTCTTTGCAGAGCTGCTCTCGCCAAATATTGACTCAAAATTTCTTGCCAAGCTTGCCGTTGCCAGCATTGAAACACTCGCGATGTCTGCCTTGGGCACCCTGCTAGCAGCGGTGCTTGGCCTGATGCTGGCGGTCCCCGCAAGCAAGAGCCACCGTGATGATCCAGCGCGCTGGCGGTGGATCACCCGTCTTGTGCTCAATGCCCTGCGTTCAATCCCGGAGCTGGTATGGGCCGCCTTGATTCTGATCTCTGCAGGCCTTGGGCCATTTGCAGGAACACTCGCGCTTGCACTTCATACAACGGGCGTTTTGGGCCGATTATTTTCCGAGTCCATTGAAAATGCGCCGCAGGGTGCGGCCACTGCATTACGGACTCAAGGCGTTACCGAAAGCAGAATCTTTCTTTATGCAACGCTGCCAACGGCACTACCGCAGCTACTTTCTTACACGCTGTATCGCTGGGAGAACAATATCCGTGCTGCGGCGGTGCTCGGCGTGGTCGGTGGCGGCGGACTCGGCCAGATGCTGGCTTTCCACATGGGTCTTTTTCAGATGCAGGAGACCAGCAGCATTCTGATCGCGATGATTGTTTTGGTAGTGTTGGTTGACGGCCTGTCCTACCTATCCCGCCGCCTCATGTCGCGGTGAGAAGTCTATCTTGTGACTTCAATCAGAATTTCGTTGCGTCGCCGCCAGGGCAGGGTGAAGGGGTCGTTGTAACGAGCGACTTGTGGAGCACCAACAATTTGCAGTTGCTTTGTCTGCGCCCAGGACTTAAGCCTTGCGGTCGCTTCCTCAATTGCAGCTTCTGTGGTCCAGCCACTGAACTGAATCGCCACAACATCATGCTCACCCACGCGCCGAAGATTAACCTCTGAGTTATTTGGCCGGGGAAGCGACTCAAGTTTTTCCGTACTGGGCATCACAAAGTGCAGCCGCCAGCCACCCTCTTTGGGCTCCACTGTAACTGGCGCAGTCATTGCAATTTTTTTACTGCCCCCGTTTTGCATTGTGTTATCGCCAAAGATGTAGCCAGCAACCCGCCGAAAGCCGGCTCGGCTGGCTGCATCAAAACCCCCCTCCAGCGTCGTCTCTGCCACAACGAAACCTGAGTAGCGGCGATGCTCGAAAGGTGGCTCGCTCAGAAGGGTTTTATAAGAGGGTTCTTCAATTGCCATGACAGAGCTCGCGACGATCACCAAGATAACTGCAGCAAGTTGACGGCAGATTCTTCTAGGCAAGATCTTGACCATAGTAACGTATTCGAAAATTACTAGCGATTTTTCTCGACGCTTGATCGTCCGCCATCGATATGCAGAATCTCGCCCGTCATCCAGGTCGCATCATCCGATAAGAGAAACGCGGCTGCTTTGGCCATTTCTGGGGCATGGCCTAACCGTGGCAGGGGGTGCATGGCGCCGATGGATTCCACCATTTTGGGGTTTTTTGTCATGGACTCGGCAAGCGGCGTATCAGTGAGGCTTGGGGCAATCGCATTCACACGCACCTTTGGCGCAAGCTCGGCGGCTATTGAACGCGTCAGGCCTTCAACAGCCGCTTTTGCAGTGCCAATCGCACTGTGGTTCGAGAATCCCCGAGACGCTGCGACTGAAGAAAACAAAACAATCGCCCCTTGGTGCTGAGCAAGTATTGGTGCGGCAGACTGAATCGCGATAAATGCGCCGACTGTGTTGATCTCAAGAGCACTCCGTAAGTCGTCTGCGGTCGTTCGGGCAAGGGGCTTAATATCAATGGTACCAACGCAGTAAGCCATTCCATGAAGGCCTTGCGCGCCCGCAACGGCGACCGCATCTCGAATGCTCTGGTGGTCACGGACATCAACCGTCAGGACCTGCTCCCTGACAAGAGTCGTTTGCTGGATTTTTTCTGGCTTTGATGTGGTGACAACGACGTGGTGACCCTGCGCTGCCAATATGTCGGAGAGTGCGCCACCGATTCCTCCGATACCGCCAAAAATTAAAAAGTTTTTCCGAGCATTCATTTTGAAGACTTTCCGCGTTGAAATTTCTGCAGCGTGGGCCGCAGCAGTAAAAAAATTCGATAGCTGACTTCGAGCAGGCCGGGTAGCCCCGGTATGCGACAAAGTCGGGCCAGCCACCGCCAGCCGGGCAGGGCTGCCCAGACCTCGATGAATGCGCGGGCCCCGCTGACCATTTCGCCATCGGTCCGTTGCACATGAAAGCGCTTTAAGAGCGTCTCTCTCGGAAGAGGCAGGCTGAATGCACCAGACTCATGTGCGATATCCTGCCAATCGATCGCCCGCTGTCTGTCGGCGCGCTGGTACAGCGCAATTTCTTTACTGCAGGCAGGGCAGGCTCCATCGAAAAAGACTTTAAGTCGCGTCATGACGAACTCTGACCGCAGCGGGCCGCTTACGACATGCGTCCGAGCAATATTTCACGTTCTCCCAGTTCTTGGCCCAGGCCTTTCTCCAGACCATGGCCCGGCCGCAGGCCAAGCAGGGCTTACTGGGCAGGAAGGACTTGTTGCCGCGAAAAGATTCCGGTGCCATTGTGAATTCACATTAAAAATCAATACTTTAGCCGGGACAGTCAACCCACCGGGAGCCAGAGGGGCCGACATCAGACCGGATTGTCCTTGAATTATTGAATCTGTACTTTCTGGCACTTGTGGCGGACAGGAAGGATTTGTAGCCTGTCCCCTCGTTATCAGGGGGCTGGTGGTGAAGAATTCGAAAGACCTGCGTCATTGTCGAGAGATTGGATCGCAGCTGCATCGGGAGCGACTGCGGCAGGGCCTGTCACTTCGTGATTGCGCCGTCCGGCTGGGCCTTCGGCCTGAAGACGTCTTAAATATCGAGGCCGGAAACGTCTATGCGTTTTATCGCGATGAAGACCGGTTCTTCGAACTCGTCGCTGCCTACGATGAATGCCTAAACGGCCGGCTAAGCCTTACCCAAGAGGCATTTGCACTACTCGCCGAGGTACAGTCTGAGTCTGCTTTGAGCGACGTAGCGGTGCCCTCTTACTTGAAAGCTTCGTAAAAAATCAAGTGGTGCTATGGATGGCTTTGGCGCCGCTGATGATAGAGCGCTAAGAGCTGGACCACATTTTCAACCCGCACCTTGCCCATGATATTACCCCGATGCATCTTGACTGTACGAAGCGTGATGCCGAGCTGATCGGCGATCTGCTGGCTTCTTAGGCCAGAAACCACCAGCTGAAGAACCTGAGACTCTCGGGTTGTAAGGGCCTCAAACCCTTTGGGCAATTGTTCTGGATTTTTTGCCTTTGAGTTTAATGCACCATCAATTGCCGCAACGAGCCGATCTTCGCTTACTGGTTTTAATAGAAAGTCAACAGCGCCATTGCGCATTGCAGTGACCGCTTCAGAAATTTCACTTTGACCTGATACAAATACGATCGGCAATTGCGGGTAGCGTTCAGCAAGCCATGTCTGCGCCTCAAGCCCTGAGCCAGTAGGCATTTTCATATCTAGCAACAGACAGGCCCGATTGAGCTCGGCGCCAAAGGTTTCAATGGCCTCAATGAGCTTAGGTAGCCTCTCAAATTCTTTGCAACGGTAGCCTGCATCGCCTAGAACACGGATGTAAGCAGACCGCAGCGCTGCATCATCATCAAGAATGAGCACGATTCCATGATCTGGCTGCGCATTTGTCATCGCTGAATTTTAGATCGTTTATTCCTGTACCATAGTTCAGGAGCATCCCGTTGCCTATTCGCCAGCAGGCTCTCTAGCTGTTACTACAATCGCACTATGGATGTCCGGACTCTTTATTCGATCGTTGGCGTTGTTTTTTTTATAACGCCGGTTGCGGTTCTTTACGTGCTGCGAAGCCATCGAGACAAAGCAGCGTTGTTGTGGTGCGGGTCTTGGCTGTCTTTTGGAATAACTTCCCTCTTAATTGCAGCCCGCGACTTGATTCCAAACTTTCTTTCGTTTCACCTGGCGCATCTGTTTCTCGTCATGTCTTACATAGGACGTACTGCTTCGATTACGTGGGAGCTGAGCGAGACGCGGCAGGCCTGGCACCGGAGTATTCAGGCACGCGCGCTGGTTGGAGCGGTTTACCTTGTATTGTTCTCTTTGCTGTTTGCGCTCGATGTATCCGATCGCACTCGCTTTTTATTTGTAAATGCATTTAGTTTTGCCGCTTTTGTTGAGTTTTTCGTTCTAACGATACAGTTATCGTGTCGACTTCAAAATCGCGGAAGTCTACTGATCTCCATCATGGCAGCAATGTTTGCTTTTGGTTTCGCGACTCGATTTCTCGGCGTGCTGTTTGATGCTGGTGAGGGTGGGGTGTTCAGCCAAGGTATTGATCAGACAGTCGTTCTTCTTTCGGCAATTGTGGGTTATATTTGCGGAAATTTCGGTTTTCTGCAGATTCGTATTGAGCGCATGCTTTTATCAAGCCAGCAGGCTCTTGATCGGCTTAAAGATGCGACCGCACTTAATGCAGAACTAGATCGAGTGTTGGCTGTAAAGAATGACCTTTTGAGTAAGCTGTCGAGATCAAGCGGAGCTGCTCAGTCCGGGGTGCTAGTCAGTGCGATTGTTCACGAAATCACCCAGCCGCTAGGCGCACTCACATTAAATGCAGAGTTTTTACGTCGGAAAATTGCTGAGGGAGCGGCCCCACTGAATCTATCGGCAGTTTTGGACGATCTACTGGCTAGTCTTAGGCGGATTAACGAAGTAGTAGATTCGGTTCGGCAAATCTTCATGCGAAAAGAGCCCCCCCCGGAAAGCAGTTGACCTGGGAAAGCTGCTGCGTGAAGTCATTGACTCAGTTCATCTACAGGCAAAACAAGATCGGATCGAGCTGTCTAGTGAGATTTGCAACGGCATCATTATTTCTGGACATCTGATCCAATTGCGAATGGTGTTTCTCAACCTATTGCAAAATGCAATCGCTGCACTTAGAGAAAACTCGGGCGGGCGTAGAATAATAATACGACTCGAGCAGCGCGAGGATACCGCCGTTATTTCAATTGCAGATAATGGTCCAGGAATTGCGGCTGAACTCGCCCCACGGATTTGGGAGCTTTACGTTTCTGAGAAGCCTGCTGGAACTGGGATCGGTCTCTGGCTAAGCCGACTGATTGTTGAACACCATCATGGTTCTATTCAGTATTCGAAATCGGGGCTGGGCGGGGCGGAGTTCATGATTCGGTTGCCGCTCCCGCATGACTGATCGTCAAACTGAATCAAGGGTGGCGTCAAAGTCGAGCGGTCCTAGGCCTACATTTGCAGGCGTTCCCCGGGGAATTTGCTGACAGGGGGGCTTCACCGCGGCAATAATGAGGCTCCTAGACCTAGGCTTCTAGAAAGGAATGATATGAGTGTGAACTTTCAGCGTCACCACGCAGCAATGCTGTTGAAGTACAGCGGCATCAGTTTTATTGCTGGTGCGGTCAATCACGGATTCTTCAGCGGCGAACGCTCCCTTTGGACAGCAGCGATCGGTATGGTGCTATTTGTGATTGGTGCTGTGATGGAACATCGAATGTCTGATTCGCAAGAGCAGGGACAGCCGCAGAGCCTAATGCGCGCGCTGATCATTGGAGCGCTTCTTTCTATCGGACTGGGTTTCTTTACTGGCGGGCTGCAGCATTTCCCTGACTCTCCGGCTCGGAGCGCCTGGGTGGTACCACTGGGTTTTTTTATTTCGGTCGTATCGTTTGCATTCGATACATCGCACAGGTGGAAAACAGGCAGCCTGGTTTATTCAGCGGCGCTCGGGATCTTTGTGACCGTGAGTAACTATGGTGCATGGCGCTGGCTAGAGCACAACCCCGACTTACTGGCGGCGCATGCCCACGGCCATCAGGGTGAGCAGGGTGGCAATACTGCACTCACTGCATTAAAGGTGGATCGGACGCTTGAAATACAAATGGATGATAAGTTTAGATTCACACCGGGCAGTGTGGCAGTAAGCGCGGGCGAGACCGTGAAACTTGTTGTCCGAAATATTGGCAAGATGCCCCATGAGCTTGTTTTGGGGTCTGAGGTTGAAATCCAGAATCACGCAAAGTTGATGAATACCGGTATCGCGCATGATGAGCACCATGCCTCAGGAGCGGCCATCTCGGTAGCACCCGGCACGACAGGGGAATTGGTGATTCGTTTTGCTGCCTCCGGCTCTTTTGAGATGGCTTGTTTGATCCCTGGACACTACGAGGCTGGGATGCGCGGAGTGGTAAAGGTAGCAATGGCGTCCGGGTCAGCGCAAAAGCCAGCGCACGATCACAGCAGTCACAAGCATTAATCACCGGGCGCATTAAAAGTAAGCTTCGCAGCGTTTTATGAATATTCGAGCTGTTTGTGAGACTGATCTGAATCGGTGGTTGCCGCTCTGGCTTGGCTATCAGGAGTTTTATAAGACTAAGATTGATGAAGGCGTCACTGCAACGACGTGGGAGCGCTTTTTAAATCCAGACGAGCCTGTTCACTGTGCGGTGGCAGAAGACGACAATCAACTGATAGGAATGGTGCATTACATCTTTCATCGTAGTTGCTGGACCGAAGGCGACTACGTCTACTTACAGGATTTATTTGTCGATCCCAGCATTCGCGGCAAGGGGGTCGGCCGAGCACTCATTGAGCATGTGGTCGCTAAGGCACAGCAAAGCGATGCCTCGCGCGTGTGGTGGCTGACACATGAATCGAACCAGCAGGCAATGCTGCTTTATGATCGAATCGCTGAAAAAAGTGGATTCTTGCAGTATCGGAAACTGCTCTAAACTTCTCACAACATTGGTTGAGCGGCTCGGGCTCTCCCTGTGTTACACCTCACGGTGTGCCGAGGGCCTGGTCGTGAGCGATGTTCATCAGTGGCGCGTGAGAAGACCGGAAGTATCATTTCGAAATATCAGCCGGCAAGACAACTAAAACGTACTTCGAGTTCAGTTTAGTAGGAGAAATAGGAGAAATTTAGATGGTCGGAAAAAATATTCCTCGAACCCTGATCGCGTTCGTAGCCGCAGGACTATTCACCGGCTGCGCAACAAATCTAAGCCCACTCTCCGAAGTTGCCCCGGCAGAAGCCGCCTGCCCGTCTGATGTGCCCGCTTACGTGAAGTGCTTCCGTGGGAGAGATTCTGCGAACTCCCATTACTTAATTGCTATGCCGCAGAAATGGAGTGGTGTGCTGGTTGTTCACGCACACGGGGGCCCTGTCCTGGGGGAGCCAAAAGCCTCTCGGGCCGATGAGGACATCAGACGTTGGGCCATCACCCTATCCGAGGGCCATGCTTGGGCAGGATCGGTTTTTCGTCAGGGCGGATTTGCCGTGACGACGGCCGCTGAGGATACCGAGCGAGTTCGAAAGATTTTTGTTGAGCATATTGCCAAGCCAAGGGTCACCTTATTGCACGGGCAATCTTGGGGAACCATGGTCGCCACTCGCGCTGCAGAGCGCTATCCCCGTTCTTGGGATGGCCTTTTATTGACCAGCGGCGTGCTTGCCGGACCAACAACGTATGACTTTCGGCTGGATCTACGTGCTCTGTATCAACACCTTTGCAACAATCATCCGCGGCCCACAGAGTTGCAGTACCCGCTATCGATCGGAATTCCTACTGGGACCCAAATGAGCGCTGAGGATTTGGCGGCCAGAGCAGAGGAATGTCTTGGACTTCGCAAGCCTGCCGCACAGAGAACCGCAGAGCAATCAAAAAAAATTAAGACGATTGTGGATGTCATTCGAATCCCGGAAGGGTCAATTCTGGGGCATTTGAATTGGGGAACCTTCAGCCTGCAGGATGTAGTCAGTCGGACTTCGGGCGTGAGTCCGTTTGGTAATTATCACGTTCGTTATCAGGGATCGGACGATGACAAGGAATTGAATGCTGCGCTGGACTCAAAGGGCTTGCGGTTTAAGGCGGATCTGAGGGCTACTCGGGCTTTCGCGGCAGACGTGGATTACGCAGGCAGATTTCGAGTCCCGGTACTGACCACGCACGGCATCAATGACAGTACAGTTTTCGTCGAGGGCAACGATACGCTTCGCGAGCGAATGGAGCGTCACGGCAACGGCGGAAACCTAGTGCAGACTTTTGTTGACTCGCGCGAGCATAGCTATCTCGGGGACCCTATTTACCCGCCGCTTTTTGAGGCGCTCCTGAAATGGGTCGAGCAGGGCATAAAACCGACACCGCAAGGAATAGCGAGTCGTTGTCGAGAGCTTGCCGCGCAGAAAGCGAATCTATGTCGATTCACTCCTGAGTACACGCCAAGGCCGCTCGCTTCGCGAATCGCTCCACGTTAAGATAATCTTGCGACTAGGGTGTAACGGCGCCATTTGAGTGGTTTGTCGGGCGAGCCAGGAACGGCTGTCCGCTGAACTTGGTGGACGCGGCAGGGTTCGAACCTACGACCCCCGCCGTGTGAAGGCGGTGCTCTACCACTGAGCTACGCGTCCGGTCTTATCTTTTGGAAGATAACATTAAATCTTAACATCACACTTATGCGTCGGGCGCAGCGTTATTGATGTCTGATAAAAAATTTCACCAACTGCAAGCATCTCGAAAAAGTAGCAGGGTCTGCTCCGGAAGTGTCGGGTAACACGACACTGCCAGATCAGGGCCTGACGCGGCAGAGTCGGTTTTTCGCAAGACTCAGCGAGATTTCAATTTCGATTGAGTTTGATCCGAGTAATCGCCCACGCCCCTTTGGGCCTGGGTGTCAACCTCAATAATTTTTCTAAAAGGCTTGTTTTGCGCATTCGATTAGGAGTAACCTGATTGCGGGTCTGAGCAACCCGATAGCAGTAGCAACTTTTAGCAACCTCCCTTAAACGCCTCCAACTAAAAACTGGGGGCGTTTTCTTTTCTATGGCGACTTGCTCTGCGCTGCGGTCGCTCATTACAACGATGATGCACTGCACAGAATGACACTTGTCAAGCCTAAGTTGATCTTCTGGCACCAATCACATAGACTTTTTCAAACGGGGAGGCTTGATGGATCAGATTCGAGATCTTGGTTACTGGCGGCAGCAGGGTGCACGGTTGCGTCGTCTGCGCGAGCGACAACATTTAAGCCTTCGAGATTGTGCCCGCGTTACAGGAATTTCTGCTGAAGCACTGCTCAATGTCGAAGTAGGAAATATCTACGCATTCATTCATGGCGGGAAAATTGACTCGGAAGTTCTCTTAGCTTACGAGCAGTTTTTGCAAAACACTTTAATCTCTGTTTCTGGCAAAAGTAGTCTGATCCATAACCGGTCTGGTTTGCGACACGATCCATCTCTCAATATGACCCCGCCGCGTTTCCTAACGACAGGCTGAAGGGAAGTATCCCATTCATTTTTTGTAGCTGGGATTGCAGCCTAGGAAGCTACTGATGAGGCAAATAATTTGGGCTGCATCAGGCCCTGCTTACAGATCAAACATCAGGATCAAGAAAAAGTAGCAAAGTTTTTTCTGTACTACTTTTTCCTCAGTGCGCTACTCATCGAAATGCGTTATCTCATTGATTTTGAATGAGAATTTGAGAGGTGATTTTGTGCTGCTGAGCACGATTGCTTGTCGTGTGAAGGCGGTGCTCTACCACTGAGCTACGCGTCCGTATCCGAAGTGTGTAATGCGCTCCCAATTTTAACATTTGCGGTTACCGTCAGCATCCTTCGAAATACCCGGCTTTTAAGCATTAAGCCCAGTCTTGACCTAGGCTTTTAAAGCGTCGCGAATTCCCTTGGAAATCGCGGTTTGCCCTGCGGCAAATTGCTCGTGATGCTCTTCAACTTTATCAAGGTCGTAGCGGTAATTCACCATCATCCCGAAAGATTGTTTAAGCCCTTTGCTCGAGTGGTCCGCTCCGAGGTTAACTCGTTCCAGTATCGCCCCATTGTTCAGATGAAATTTCGCTACTGGATCACTACGAACACTTTCATCGGGGGCAGTCTGCGCGAGATATGCCGCACACAGGCGGGCGAGTCGGGCTTGCTGCGCTGTCGATAACACTGCATTTGATTTTGATAGGCCTTGCAGCTCGGGCTGCAGCGCTTTGAAGTCCACTTCGAGCTGATTGAGCTCTTTGGCAGTGTAGCGCCCAGATTTCCATTTCGGACCTTTGAGCAAAAATTCAGCCAATGACGGAATGGGCGATAGCGTGCAGAAGGTCTTGAGACTCGGAAATTCTGCTTTTAGATCCTCGGCTACGCGCTTAATCAAAAAGTTGCCCAGATGAATGCCTCTTAGGCCGGGCTGGCAATTTGAGATCGAATAAAAGGCGGCCACTTTATAGTGTTTCGTATCTACATTAGGCAGTTTACTGCGATCCAGCAGTGGCGCCACTGCACTTGGCATATCGTTTAAGAGAGCAACCTCAACAAAGATCAGCGGCTCATTCGGCAGGGCTGGATGAAAATACGCGTAGAGTCGGCGATCAGGCTCAAGCCGTCGCCTCAGATCACCCCAGCCATCAATCTCGTGGACGGCCTCGTGCTGAATGACTTTTTCCAGCAGGTGCGCTGGGGTCATCCAGTCAAGCCGCTTAAGTTCTAAAAACCCAGGGTTAAACCATGAGGACAGTAAGTGCTCAAAATCCGCATCGACTGCCGCGAGTGCCGGCGCTAAGCGTAGGCTTTTGAGGATCTCCTCGCGCATTTGAACAATGACTGCAGTGCCCGAAGTGACCCGATTAAGCCGCCGCAAGAGCTCCTGCCGTGGCGGTTCGACTGCCCGCACAAGTTCAATCAAACTCTCAGGGGATCGTTTTTCCCTATGGGCATCAAGCGCCCGGGTCATGCTCTCGATACTGGGCTCATAGCGTGTCGCTAGTAGTTCATAGAACTCGCTTCGCGAGCTCGTATCAAGTTTCTGGTAACGGCTGAGAGCGCGGGCAGCAATCCCCACACTCACTGACTGGCCCGGCTCCTTGATGAGCTCATCGCAATCTGCGATAAGCCGTTTTAGTTCGGTTTTTTGATTGGCGACTTCTCGGGCTGCTTTTAGGCGCTCGAACATGGTGGGCTGAGTTTAGTCGAAATCATCGTGATAGTTATGGTGGCTGCGCTGACTAGAGCGCCTCCACCACATCCGGGTCGGGCCGGGTAACCCATTCGTTAAATTCATCGGCAAGCCGTTGGCTCTCGCTGATCGCGATCTTCCAGTTGCGGATACGCGCGCTAAGATCATGACTGTAGGTAACAAAGTCGGTTCGATCGGGCAGCTTTCGATTAGGCAGGCTCGCCACCCAAGACGGGTCGGGCGCAAGCACGATCGTATTGTCCAGAAATGTAGTTGGCAGGTGCCGGGCTTTGAGGTGTTTGTCTAGCCAGCCCGGAATCACGGCCCGCTGAAAATGCGGATACAGCACCAGCCCCTGATAATTAAGATGCAGGTGATAGTCAGTAATGCCACCATCCCAGTAGGCGCCGGCTGGGGCACCGGCAATCTCGGGGACCGCTTTAAGCGCAAACGGAATGCTGCAGCTTGCCTGGACTGCCTGCAGGAAATTCTCCTCGGTGAGACTCAGTTCGCGAGTGACGAAGTCATCAATCGCAAAAGGCCTGCTTTCGAGTCCGGCCGCTCCGGGTGAGGAGAAGACCGCACGCTCCAGCCAAATGCCCATCCAGCGCCGATTCATGGCATTGCTTAAGTAAGCTATCGCGTAACCAAGGGGTGTGAGAAGCCAATGCTCATGACTCAAGAGGTGCTTGCCTCGAGAGCAGAGCACATGCAATCGATATCGCGGATGGTGCAGGACTTCAGCGATGCGGCCTGCATAAAATGACTGGAGATTGCCCTGAAAACTTTCGCTGACTTGCCGGGCACTGGGGCGTTTCTGCCCGGGTTCGAGTTTGTAGTCCTGATGTACATAGTCCTGCTCAAGTCGATTAAAGCCGTCTATAGGCGACGAGAGACATGCGGTGGCCATTCGCCAGGCGCCGATGGAGGCCCCGACGAGATGAATGGGATGGTTGCTTTTTGGCAGCCAGCTGCCAAATAAAAAGCGATCAATCGGTCCCAGGATCAGACCCTTCGGCCCGCCGGCAGCCCCCGGAATGACCTCAATATGCCCTGGCAAAAGGCCGTGCTCTCGAATATGCCTTCGGGCCTTTGGTCCGGCGTAGATGTGCAGCGCCTTTTGGGTTGATTGGGTCATGTGGTTCCAGTTTTGCGACAATTCACAGACTGACTCTACATTTTATGGTGATTGCAGCGTATGACCCGTTTTCGGCGAGAGATGGTTTTTGGAGTCGCCATCCTTTTTGTTTATCTTGTCTTCGAGCTTGGCTTTACCCATCAGCTCGTTAGCGTTTTATCGGGCACAGCGAGCGATGAGATTTTAAAAGGCCTCGAATTCTGGGGCCGAGTAATTTCAGGAGTGGGTCTCGGGTTGCTTTTTTTTCGGCTAAAAGTGTTGTTACGTCTCGGTGAGCTTTTCAGGTTTTCCGCTTTTATAGTCCTTGGTGTTGCTGTGATGTGGAATGCACAGCGCGAACTCACCGATTATCTGGTCCGCTCAGCAAAGCCAGAAGACAAGCAGGCTGCAGTGGCACTGTCCTTGGTTGCGAAATACGCGGGCGAAGGCCGGTTGCGTCTGACCAGCGGTGAGCCGGTCATTTGGGGGCCGCTGGACCACGCCGAGAAAGAGATTGTGATGGCTTTGTTTCCTGCGGCCGCCTTGCACACAACGAATCGGGAGGCCCAGCTGACCCAGTGGGTTCTTGAGCACGGCGGATATAGCGCAGGCATCGCAGTAACAA
>JBILVT010000025.1:0-18749 GCA_044370275.1 Burkholderiaceae bacterium
CCTCACCGGTGGGTTTCTTGGCAGCCACTATCAAGACATCTTTGCATTTGCAGTTTTAATCGTGGTGCTGATTTTTCGGCCCTCTGGCCTGCTCGGTGAGCGGGTCGCCGACCGGGCCTAACGATTGAGGATTGGCCAATGCACTGGGGCAATGTGTCAATTCCGCTAACCCGTCGCAACGCCATTTGGGCGGCGATTGGGATTGGCGTTGCGCTTCTGATTCTGCCCTTTGTGGCCGGCCTTGCCGGTAATGCATGGATTCGCATTTTGGCGTTTGCCATGCTGTACATCATGCTGGCCCTGGGCTTGAATATTGTGGTGGGCTATGCCGGCCTGCTGGATTTGGGCTACATCGCGTTTTATGCCGTTGGCGCTTACATGTACGGGCTGCTGGCCTCACCGCATTTGTTCGAGCAATTCGAATGGATTCGACAGACTTTTCCTAATGGGTTGCATAACTCGATCTGGCTGGTCGTGCCACTCTCGGCGTTGCTGGCTGCGTTCTTCGGTGTCTTGCTTGGAGCGCCAACCTTAAAGCTGCGAGGCGACTATCTCGCCATCGTGACCCTCGGCTTTGGCGAAATCATTCGGATTTTCTTAAATAATCTCAACGCTCCCATTAACCTAACCAATGGACCGCAGGGCTTGAGCAACATCGATCCGATTGAGATTGCCGGTGTGAGCTTAAATAAGCCGCTTCAACTGCTCGGCCTGACTATCCCCTCGGTACAGCTTTATTACTACTTGTTTCTTGTCTTAACCGTGATCGTTATCATCATCACGGTGCGGCTTCAAGATTCACGGGTCGGCCGGGCCTGGATTGCGATTCGAGAAGATGAGATTGCTGCGAAGGCGATGGGCATCAACACCCGCAATGTCAAGCTTTTGGCCTTTGCAATGGGCGCATCCTTTGGTGGCGTTTCAGGCGCGATGTTCTCTGCCTTTCAGGGCTTCGTCTCACCGGAGAGTTTCATCCTGATGGAGAGCATCGTGATCGTGGCCATGGTCGTACTGGGCGGCATGGGTTATGTGCCGGGCGTAATTCTCGGCGCTGTTTTGCTGTATGCGATTCCAGAAGCGCTACGCTATGTGGCCAGACCAATTCAAGAGGCCATCTTCGGCACTGAAATTCTTGCGCCCGAGGCATTACGAATGCTGCTTTTTGGTCTCGCGATGGTACTGATCATGCTCTATCGGCCCACCGGCCTGCTTTCTGCGAAGCGTGTGCGATGAGCCAGTCCACGCTTTTAAAAGTATCTCAGGCCCGCAAAGTCTTTGGCGGATTGGTGGCACTCGATAACGTCAGCTTATCGATCGAGACTGGACAAATTTACGGACTGATTGGCCCGAATGGCGCCGGCAAAACGACATTTTTTAATGTCATCACGGGCCTTTATGCGCCTGATGGCGGCAGTTTTCAGATTGGAGGCAGACCCTATCAGCCAACCGCCGTCCATCGCGTAGCCGAGGCCGGCATTGCACGAACTTTTCAAAATATTCGGCTCTTTCCGGATATGACTGCCTTGGAAAATGTCATGGTTGGCCGCCATCTTCGAACCCACGGGTTGCATCAAGGCGTATTCGGGGCAATCCTTCGGACGCGAACATTCCAGCTGGGCGAAGCACGCATCCGGGCACACGCCCGCTCGCTTTTGGATTATCTTGGGATCGGACGCTACGCCGATTCAATCGCCAAAACCTTATCTTATGGGGATCAACGACGGCTCGAGATCGCGCGAGCACTGGCCACTGAGCCACGGCTGCTTGCTTTAGATGAGCCGGCGGCCGGCATGAATGCCACCGAAAAAAACGCGCTGCGCGAGACACTCGAAAAAATTCGTGATGACGGAAAGACGATTCTGATTATTGAGCATGATGTGAAGCTCGTCATGGGCCTATGTGATCGGGTCACCATCCTCGATTACGGCAAAGTGATTGCCGAGGGCAGTCCGGCTGAGGTTCAACGTCATCCCGATGTCATTGAGGCGTATCTGGGCAGCGGGGCTACGCATGGCTGACCATCGGCCGCAGGCCGCCCTTGAGCTGAGAAACCTGAAGGTCCGCTACGGCGGCATTCAGGCGGTCAAAGGAGTAAGCCTTACTGTCCAGCCGGGTGAACTGGTAACTCTGATTGGCGCAAATGGTGCCGGCAAAACCACCACGCTGAAGGCCATCACAGGCCTTGTGCCTGCCGCAGAAGGCCAAGTTTTTTTCCGAGGCGAGGACATTACCTCCGCGGCTGCGCATACTCTAGCCGCACGCGGACTAGTGATGGTGCCCGAGGGCCGCGGTGTTTTCACACGGTTATCGATTCAAGAGAATCTTTTAATGGGTGCCTACTGTCTGGCCGAAGGCCATCACAGTGCAGCCAACATCAGCAATGCCGCGATTGCTGCATCGCTGGAAGAGCAGCTGGTGCTCTTTCCGCGCCTTAAAGAGCGGCTGCACCAGCTGGCTGGAACACTGTCCGGCGGAGAGCAGCAGATGCTGGCTATGGCCCGTGCCCTCATGGCGCGGCCAGCGGTGCTGCTCTTGGATGAGCCCTCGATGGGGCTCTCGCCCGTGATGGTTGAAAAAATATTCGAGGTGATTCGTGATGTCTCCGCACGAGGTGTCACCATTCTTCTGGTGGAGCAAAATGCGCGGCTTGCCTTGCAGGCAGCCCACCGGGGTTATGTGATGGACTCGGGCATGATCACCGCCAGCGCAGAGGCCAAGACCTTGCTCAATGATCCGGCAGTGCGCGCGGCATATCTGGGCGAGTAGCGCTCACCGAATCAATCGCTCTGCGATATTCAAAAAAAGGCCCGAAGGGGGGAGCCTTCGGGCTTCGCCTCCGGGGGCCAGGACGGGGGACGACCGTCGCAAAAGGCCCGGGGGTGGAGGCAAGGGGCCGGTGAGGGAACCGTGCCCTAAACCGCTCTTCTTTGTGAGGAGCCGTATTTATAAAGTGTTACCGGCCGCTGCCTCCTGCTGCAGTTTTAATCGGACGACTTGAGGCGCCGCGAAGTTCTGGCCAATTTTTTACCATCGGTTCCCCCCAGAGTGGCTTGTAGGCACCTTGGTGGCAGGTCGCGCAATTAATCTTGGCAACATCACCTGTTGGCCCGAGCCGATTGGCAGGGAAGGTCTTAGTCAGAGGCTCAATAAATTCGTTATTCAGCTCGCGCACCATCCGAATGCCATGCCATGCAACTGCACGCTGCGGCGGACTCTCTTGCCAGTTCGAAAAGTTTCTTGAGTTATGGCAGTAGGCGCAATTCACACCCAAGGAATCCGACATGTGCATCATGAATCCGTAGGTTGCCTCGGTAGCCTGGGTCGAAGACCCGTTTCCGTTAATTCCCTGAGGCAGTGCCGTCTGAGAAATCTGCCGGATCCGGTTGTCCTTTAAGAGATACGCGCTGAAAGGATCGTTGGGCAACGAACTGTAGGCCACACTCGGTGCTGGGGCGTTTT
The DNA here is from genome assembly GCA_044370275.1 of Burkholderiaceae bacterium. Lineage (GTDB taxonomy): Bacteria > Pseudomonadota > Gammaproteobacteria > Burkholderiales > Burkholderiaceae_A > Lacustribacter. Next base: position 3,460 of record JBILVT010000025.1, read on the forward strand.
GACCATTGCGCTGACCCAGAAGGCCCTTGGCGAGCTTGGATTCATCGGGCTTAAACCAAATTTTTCCTGGCACCGGCTGACCCCGATGGCAGGTCTGGCAAGTCACGCCTGTCTCTGCGACGTGATTTTTCCAGGTGGCATTTAAGTGCAGAGTCATCTCGGTCATGCGTCGGGCAACGACCTTGGTGTAGAGCGAATCATCAGCGAAGTTATTCAGGTTATGACAATAACCACAGCCCTGCTCTGGCGCGATCCATTGGGTGTAGCCCACCATGAGTCGATTGAACTCCCCGACACTGAGGTTGCCCAGCACCTTCACATTTTTATAAACGGCCCCGGCCCGCGGACCACTTTTATCGGCTTCGGGCAATGCCGGCGGCGGCGTATTCAATGCCTGCTGATCCGCAAGTGTTCGCGGGTTGTAAACCAATTCCATGCCGGTACCACGAAAACCAACCTGGACTGTGTCAATGGGGGGCCGCTCACAGCCGGACAGTGTCAGGCCAGCAAGCGCGAGCAGCACTAAACCCTGCAGTCGTTTGAAGTTCATTATTTCGCTCCTTGCATAACGCTGGGATCCACGGTGGGTGCGCCCCACATATCGGGATATGGCGGAACGAGGCCATGCTTGATTCCCCAGAGATACCAGTTATCAACGACGGTCCCGGTTAGCAAAATACCAATACCACCGGTCAGCGGGCAGAGCACGGCGAACCACCAGGCCCAACGGTGTACCGACTCCATCGTGGCGTTAAAGCCCATCGTCCATCGCCAGAACAATGCGGCCCGCTCAGAAGCTGATCCGCGATCAACAATCTGCTCGACCTCTCGGTCGCCACCATATCGGGTTACCGCCAGAATCGTGGCGCCGTGCATCGCGAAAAGTAGCGCAGAGCCATAAAGAAATACGATCGACAGCATATGGAAGGGGTTATAGAAAAGATTTCCATAGCGAATGGAGAAGGCCGCTGTCCAGTCGAGATGGGAAAAAATTCCGAAAGGCACACCCTCCGACCAGCTGCCCATCAGAATCGGCCGGAAAAAACCCAGCACCAGATAGAGCCAAATGGCCGCTGCAAATGCCCAGGCCACATGGGTACCCATATTCAGTGCCCGAGCCCGTCGATAGACCCTTACCCACCATAGAAGAATCGATACCGTTAGAAAAAATCCGGCGATGTTCCACCAGCCGCCCTGCTTCAGTGGCGCAAGCTTGAGTCCATATTCGGGCGGTGGAGGATCGAGCGATAGCCAGAAGAGCTGACGCACAAACTGAATCGGGTCATAGTTGACCTGAACGAGCATGTTCCAGCCCACAATCGTGAACGCAATGATGAAACAGATTGCAGAGGCCAATCCCACCCAGCCCAAATACAGGGGGCCGATCTGCGCATTGCCGAGCCGGCCAGCGAGATGCCAGAGAAATGGATTCTTAGTGCGCTCGCGCATGTCTCGGGGATCAATCGCGACGCCCGAGTGGGGATGCGTAACCGCTTGAACTTGGGTAAATAAATTTTGATAGTCAGCCATGTTGTTCTCCTGCGCCGTGGCCTAAGACCAAATCGGAAGGTTTAACCACCAGGTCCACCACTCTGGCCATCCGCGGGTCCAGAAGGGGCCGCTGATCACAATACAAACCGCACTGAAAAAGACTGCGCCCAACGCGAGATAGAGGCCGAGACGGTGAATGCCAAGCGTCCCGACCGAATATCCGATGAGATCGCGAAAGAATGTGTCCTCATGTTCAGGGCAGCGCACCGTGGTGCCCTTTTGGGGATTGGAGGCGGCGAGAATGAGGCCGCCGTGCATCGCTAGAGCAAGACAGGTGGTGAAAAATAGCGTAATGGCCAGCATGTGGGCCGGGTTGTAGTGGAAGTGCAGATATTGATAGCCAACGTTTGAGACCCAGTCGAGGTGACTCAAAATGCCATACGGGAAGCCATGGCCCCAGGCGCCCATCAGCACCGGACGAATCACCACCAGTGTGAAATAACCAAAAATCGCCACCGAAAATGCGACCGGTACGTGATATCCCATGCCCAGCTTGCGGCAGATTTCCACTTCGCGCAGAGCCCATGAGCCGAACGCTCCGAGTGCACAAACTGTAATCAGCTGCCAGAGTCCGCCTTTTAGAAGCGGTGCGAGCCCCAGGCCATAACTCAGATCCGGGGGAGCGATATTGATTTGCCAGAGATTCCATGTCGGCCCCTGAGAGGCGCCCCATAGAATCAAAACAGTGCCGAGTGTCGCAAAGAAAATGGTCGTGAGGCCGAAAAATCCGCAGTAAAACGGTCCCACCCAAAAGTCAAATAGATCTCCACCGACAAGGGTGCCGCCACGAACACGATACTTTCTCTCGAAACTGAGCATCGCCATTTAAATCTCTCCGTTCAAGGTGCAGGGAGTCCAATGGTTAACATCGGCACCCCCTGCTTTGCTCCATAACAATTACTTCGGCGAGGAGACGCTGGCAGGCTTTGCTGCCTTGATCTCGGCCTGGCTTTTGCCATCGAGCCAGTTGAAACGCTCGGTCGACAGCAGAATGAAATGAATCATTGCTGCAAGACCGAACAGAAAAACCGCCTGAGCAACGAGGGCTCGGAGCGGGTCGAACAAGCGCCAAATTCTCCACATGGTTCCATCTCCTATAAGTTGATCAGGTGAGTTGCGACATCAGGGTATAGACCGCTGACTTCACATCACCAATTAACGTCTTGCCACCTTCCGCCCCCGGAAACCAGGAACGCCACTGCAAAAACAACATCTGCGCGACGAGGGCGATCGCCAGAAAGACGATGAAACTGACAGCAAAGATGCTGTAGTAGGCCATTGAGTTGGTTTTCACCGACTCGTGTAGGACTTCGTCTGTGATCTGATTCATAGCATTCCCCAAGAGGTCAGTGGACGGATTAATGGAACCAGGGGCGCCATGCCCACACAAGCGCGTGAGCGATGACGGCGGTCGCCGTGAACGCGAGGGTGCCTTGGATATAAAACTTATGAAACTCCTGGGCTTCCTCGTCGGTGAGTCCCGAAAGACTCGATTTGCCATTACTCATAGGATCTCTCCTGTAAGTTGGCCTTTCGGCCGTTACCACGAAAACCCCCCGTGGCCGGAGATGGCGCAACAAACTGTTGCGGCATTGGGTGAACGAAACGCAAAGCGCAGTTGCATGTCATGCAGCAGCACCCTGGTTCGTTGCGTGTCGGGCACGCCGGACATGCTCGGTCGTGATCGTGAATTCGCCAGCCTGTCGGGCAATCGTCTCGGCCTGATCGCGCAGTCGCTTGGCGGCAGAAATCTGAACCAGCACAGGCTCTGAGCGGACGAATTCCGCCAGCAAGAGCTGCGCCTCGGGAATCCACTGCAATGCTGGCGCAGGCGTCTCGGATGCACGGGCCAGCGTGGGATCGACCCGATCCATTTCGGTGCCCAGCGGCAAGATATGAAAAAGTGCATCGAATAATGCGTTACAGAATTCTTGTAATACATACGTCGCACCCGCATAACCCATAAAGGGTGTGCCGGTATGGCGTCGAATGATGGCGCCAGGAAAAGAAGCTGGAATATAGGCAGCCCGTGATCCGTTCTCAGCCAGATACATTCGCTCGTTGTAGCTGCCAAACATCACTAAAGGCGGCTTCTTACTGCATAAACTGCGTACGAGCTCGTTATCGGTTTTCTGTCCCGGCTTGCGTGCGACTGCGAAATTGCAGGGCAGACCCAGCTCTTCCTCTAAATAGTGGCGCACACCCCGGGCGTAGGTGTCATTGGCGACGATTGCAAAGCTGGCTGTGCCAAAAAAATCCTGGGTTACCGATCGCCAGAGATCCCAGATCGGCTTGATGGTGGTGTGTTTCTGCTGGGCAATGAACGGCTCAGGATCCAAGCCAAGTAGTTCGCCCAGAGTTCTTAAAAATTTAGTGGTGCTGTGAAGACCGATGGGCGCCTGCAAATAAGGCCGGTCTAAATCTTCGCAAAGCAGCCGGCCGAATTCACGATACATGCAGATGTTGACATCGGCTTCAACCAATCGAGAAACATCTGCAAGATGGCTGCCCAACGGAAACACCAGATTGACCTCGGCTCCAATACCCTGCACGAGGCGACGAATCTCCGCCAAATCGCTGGGCATATTGAATGTGCCGTAGGCGGGACCAATAATATTGACGCGCGGCTTCTCCCCCTCTTTACGTGGGCGGCGGGCGGGCACTTTGCGCATGCCGTACTCAGTCCACAGCCAACGCATTGCGCGATCGGCACACTGCCATTGGTCCTCATCGATGGTCCGCGGCAGAAAGCGCTTGATGTTCGTACCCTCGGGGGTAACGCCACCGCCGATCATTTCAGCAATCGATCCGGTCACCACCACCGCCGGCAGATCAGGATCCAGCGTTGCATGGGCCCGCTTCATCGCTCCCTCGGTGCCTTCGCGGCCGAGCTGTTCCTCCGCAAGGCCCGTGACAACAATGGGAAGCTCATGCGGCGGCAGTGCATCGGTGTAGTGCAGCACTGATGTCACCGGCAGGTTTTCGCAGCCTACTGGGCCATCAATCACAACCTGCAAACCTTTGACTGCAGTAAAGACATAGACCGCGCCCCAGTAGCCGCCTGCACGATCGTGGTCGATGACATACATCAGCCCATCTCCTCTGATTTGCGTGCTTTTTGCATCTTGGCCAGCTGACGGCGTGTCAGCTCGCGAAACTCAGGATGGGCCTTGGGGACCTCTTCCCAGACACCCGCGTTATCTCCATCACCGACCGACTCAAAAAACTCGTGCATCTGATCAAAGCGTGATTTGTTACCGATGGCCGCATTGATGACCTGGGCCAATGAACCCGCACCGGCCGGGCCCATCAGGGGCCGCGCCGAAATCAAATTGGTGAAATACAGGGCAGGAATGCTGGCCTGCTTGGCGGCCTGAACCACTGGCGTGGTGCCAATTGCGAGGTCCGGATTGAATTCGTGCAACGCCTCAAGATCCTGCTCAAGCGATGCGCGGTACTGAACCCGAACGCCTTTCGATTCCAGCCATTGCCGATCCGTATCGCTCCAAGTTGTGCGCGGACAGGCTGTGCCGACATACCGGACATCAGCACCGGATTCAATCAGCAGGCGCGCAACCAAGAGCTCAGAGCCCTCATATCCGCTTAACGTGATGCGGCCATTCACCGGCGAAGCTGATAACGCCTGTCGGATCGCCGGCAACACTGCATTTTTTGCGGCATCAATTGCCGACTGCGCAATATTCACAGCGTGGCCAATCGACTGCAGCCAGGCCTCGGTGCCCTCAACGCCCACGGGTGCTGAGCCCACGATCGGACGGCCAGCAGTCTCGAATTCACGAATGCTTGCGGTGTAAAAAGGATGAATCGCGGCCACTGCCGCACCATCCAGTGCGGTGTAAAGCTCTCGCCACTCGCGGGTTGGTACCACAGAGCCGGCGGCCAGGCCCATCGGGGCGAGCATCATGCCAATACCAACCGGATCGGCGGGGAACATCTCACCGAGTAAGGTGATGGTGGGCCGATCTGCGACACGGGTCTTCGGCGCAGGCACGGGGCCTGCCATTACCTCCTCGCGGGCAAAGCGCAGCATAGCGCCGGCCAGCACATCCTTTGCTTCGGCATGGGTGGGCACCCCAAATCCTGGAACATCAATGCCGATGACCCGCACGCCGTTAATTTCTTTAGGTAGCAGCTGCAGTGGTACGCCACTTGCCGTCGGGACGCAGAGGTTAATGATGACAATCGCATCAAATTTCTCTGGATTGGCCTGGGCATGGACCGCATCCCGAATGTCTTCAAAAAGTTTTCCAGTAACTAAAGTTTCGGAATTAAAGGGCACATAGCCCACGCTTCGACGTGCGCCATAAAAATGGGATGTAAAGGTCAGGCCATAGACACAACAGGCCGAGCCCGAAAGAATGGTGGCGGTACGGCGCATGCGCAGTCCGACGCGTAATGAGCCAAATGCGGGGCACATGCTCTGGGGCTGGTCATGCGGGCCTTTTGGATAATCCGTCGCATAACGATCCAGTGTCTCGCTCTTTCCCGCTTGCCGGGCTGCGACCGCCATCTCCTGAGGGGCACCACAGCCCCCGACTGCAGCCGATGCAGTGGACTGCGATGAAACTACCTTAATGGGAATATCAATCGGCTTATTCATGATCGGCTCAGACGGTCTCGTAGACGACTTCAAGACTCTGACGGACCGGCACATCAGCGCCCATCATGTCCGCCAGGGTAGCCGGCTGCAGCACGACATTGCGGCCGACAGTGTCCGATGCAAAAAGCCCTAGGAGTTCATCCTGACTCAGCGGTGTTGGCCGCACAGGTGGCGCTTCGGCAACGTTGTTGCCCAGCGTTTCGAATAAGGGGCCCCATGTGCCGCCCGGCTTGCCCACAATTTCATAGCTGGCACTTTTGCGCCGGATGTCTTCATGGGCCGGGATCGCAGCCAAGACTGGGATACCCACCTTCTGCGCAAATGCCGCTGCCTCGCCTGTGCCATCGTCTTTGTTGATGACCATGCCGGCAACACCCACATTACCGCCGAGCTTTCGAAAATACTCGACGGCGGAGCAGACATTATTCGCAACGTACAGCGACTGAAGATCGTTGCTGCCCACCACAATGACCTTCTGGCACATATCACGGGCAATCGGCAGTCCAAATCCACCGCAGACCACATCGCCTAAGAAATCCAGCAGCACGTAGTCAAAACCCCAGTCATGAAAACCAAGTTTTTCCAGGGTTTCAAAGCCATGAATGATTCCTCGTCCGCCGCAGCCACGGCCGACTTCCGGGCCGCCGAGCTCCATGGCGAATACACCATCGCGCTTAAAACAGACGTCACCAATGGCGACTTCTTCACCGGCGAGTTTCTTTTTCGAGGATGTCTCAATGATGGTCGGCGTGGCCTTGCCACCAAACAGCAGGGATGTTGTGTCGCTTTTGGGATCACAGCCAATTAGCAGAACCTTCTTGCCTTGCTGGGCCATCATGTAAGACAGGTTGGCAAGCGTAAAACTCTTGCCGATGCCTCCCTTGCCATAGATCGCGATGATCTGGGTTTCTTTTGTTGTACTCATGTAAGCGCGCTCCAATCGAGAACCATCTTGAGACAATCGGGATCGGTAAAGGCGGTGCGATAGGCTGCCTCCGCATCCGGGGGAGATCGACGGTGTGTAATCAATCCCGCGAGCGATAAGGCTCCGGATTGCGCAAGCGATCTCACCGCATCAAGATCCTGCGGCTGCCACTGGGCAGCAATGCGAATGCGCGCCTCGCGCATAAAGGCGGGCGGAAAAGTAAACGAGAGTGCGTCTTCGTAAAAACCGGCAAGAGTGATCTCACCGCCTGCCGCAAGACGTGACACCAAGGAATCTAAAATCTGCGGATCGCCGCTGACATCACAAATGCGGGCGTAGTTGCGGCGATCATCCTCGGCTGGATCAATCACGGTGTAGCCCCGAGCGCCGGTTCGACGTGCAGCATTGGTCTCCCAGACGACGGGCCGTCGGCCTGCTGCTACGGCAAGCCGCGCAATCAGTCGGCCCAAAACGCCATGGCCCACAATCAAATCTGGCTGCTGTTCCGGTTCACCCTGATAAACGTGATACGCCGTGGCCGCCAATGCCAGCAGCACGCCGCGCTCACCTAAAGATTCATCGATCGACAACGCACGATCCGAAGCAACAATCACACGCGAGGCTGCGCCACCAAAAAGACCGCGAATATCACCAAAGCATTTCGCACCTGGAACGAAAACAAAATCGCCCTCGTGGTGCTTGGCCTTCGGCATCGCATGCACCACCCTTCCGACAGACTCATAACCCGGGATCAAGGGATAGCCCATTCCTGGAAACATCGGCATGCGGCCCGACCACAATAGTTTTTCAGTGCCGGTGCTGATGCCACTAAAAAGGATGTCCACGACAACGTCACCCTCGGCAGGTGGAGAGAGCGCAACCGGACTGAGTACCAAGTCCATTGGCTGTCGAAGCACGATCGCCTGTGACTGCTTGGCGAAATCGGGGCGGGCCATTGTCAAATTTTCCTTACGTTTTAATGTGTCAATTTTAATTGACAACTCGATCGTATGCTTCCTGCTGTCAAAGTCAATACCCCGTCCCTAGAGTGATCCGCCGGTGGGCCTGCAAGCACCCGTGGGCTCGACGCAAAATCTGTTTGATTTGTCCCTTATTTTTTCGCAACAATCAGGCCGACCTGAAGCGGCAGTCGGGTCGCCCGAAGACGTGGATCACGAAACCCAGCCTCAGAGATCAGTTGCATTAGCCGCTGGGCGCTGCGAGATCTGCCCTTGCCCATCGCCAGGAGATAAAAACCGAAGTAAGCACTTCCCATAGATTCCGCCCCGGGGGTCTCTGACATGGGCTCGGCGACCAGCAGCGTGCCTCCTGGGGATAAGGCCCGATAGGCCGCCTGGAGAATCGCCAGCGCACGATGGTCATCGTGGTCATAGAGGACCCGAAGGACAGTGATGAGATCCGCACCACTCGGCAGTGGGCTCTCAAAAAAACTTCCGCCATGAGCATGCGCCCGTTCAGCAATGCCCGCTGCCTTGAAATTTTTATTGGCAAGTCCTGCGACTGCCGGCAGATCAAAGAGCATCAACTGGAGGTGAGGAAAAGCACGGGCTGCCGCCAATAAAAAGGTGCCTTGGCCGCCACCAACATCGAGCAGGCGGTGATGGCTGCGAAATCCGTAGGCACTGAGCACTTCTTGCGCGATGAGGGGCTGTGATGCGCTCATCAACTCGGAATACTCTTTGACGCGCGCCTCGGACAGCAGCGTTGGTGAGGCAGTCCGCTCGTCGGCGTAAGGCCAGTACTGCGCAAGATTGGGATCCGTCTCTCCTCGCAGCAGGGCAACCGGATCCCGCAGATCCGCATATAAAGTGGCATGGTGCTCGATCAATGCAGTCACTGCGGTGTTGCTCACCAAGACTGCACCGTGCATGCCCAGGCCCCAGCGCTGATCAGAACGACACTCCACAAGATGAAGTGATGCAGCGGCGCGCATCAACCGGTCTGTGGCATCTGTGCTCAGGCCAAGCCGGTCGGCAAGATCTTCAAGGCCAAGCGGGCCTTTCGCCAGCACTGCAAATAGATCCAGCCGAACACACGCAAACAGGACCTGGGAATAAACGAATCCCGCGACCAGATCGAAGAGGGACTTTGCCTGCCGGCGCGCAATCCAGCGGGTGAGTGGAAAACGAATCGCAAAACGATGAAAAGCCTCGCTGGCGAGGAGTCGATCTCGCAGGTCCAGCCACGCTCGAATCAACTAGACGCGCTCCAGAATCTCTCGCGGTACTAAACGCTCGGACTCGGCCAGCACTAATGACCGCAGGCTGGGTGCGCCGGGACAGGAAGGAATCGCACGAATGGCTTTTCCCACCAACAAATCAAAATTCTGAATGGCGCCCATCAGCCCCAGCTCTCGCGCAGCGCTCTGCCGATCATGAGCAACATCTTGGCCAGTGGGTTTACCCATGGATTCGGGATCACCAATCACATCACGAATGTCGTCTGCAACTTGATAGGCCTCACCGAGCCACTCGCCCAGCGGCCGCCAGGATTCGGCATGCCCACCCGCAGTCAGCGCTCCACACGCCGTGGCAGCGGCAAACAAGGCACCAGTCTTGGCGCGCTGATAGTCGCGCAGATTCGCTTTCGGCTCACACTCCCAGGCCTGGCCTGCCACGATGCCCTCCGGCGCTCCGGTGGCCTGCGCGATTAATCTGATCGTGGCAGCGATGCGTTGTGGATGATGGGCTTTGACGCTGGCCAACACTTGGAAGGCCAGCACGATTAATCCGTCTCCGGTGAGCACTGCGAGCCGCTCTCCATAGGCCTTGTGCACCGAAGGCTGACCGCGGCGCGTGGCGGCATCATCAAAACACGGCAAATCATCGTGAACCAGTGATGCGCAATGCAAAAGCTCAAGCGCAACTGCTGCAGCCATCGACAGCTCAGGGTCATCATGGCCACATGCCGATGCGACCGCCAAGACCAGATGCGGTCGAATTCGCGCCCCGCCAGGAAAGACCGCATGATGGGTCGCCTTTGCCAAAAGTGCAGGGCCATGCGGCGATTCGGAAAGCGCGACCGCAGAACTTAAGGCCTGCTCAAGTGCCTGCTTGACGGAGTGGACCGATGCCATGGAATCTCCCTTGACTGGTTATGTGGAACCCTTCAGGCAAGGCTGGCCTGAGCCTCCACCTTTTGTCTAGGTATATTGTCATTTATGACTGTCAACTGCAATAGACACATGGCCGGCGATGCGGAGGCCGCCCAGCGGCTACTACCCGCTGACTGGCCGCACCGCAAGGCAAGCCGGCTGCTGGCCCTGGACGGCCTGAGCTGGCACCTCCAGTTTCACCCCGCTAAGAAAACTGGAGCGCCGCTTCTGCTGCTACTCCATGGGACCGGCTCATCAGCCCACTCCTGGTCTGAGTTAATCGATCCGCTGACTGACTTCGCCGATGTGCTTGCCATCGATCTGCCCGGCCACGGATTTACCCGTGGCGCGCAAGCCCGCATGATGCGTCTGCCCGCGATGGCCGAAGCGCTGCAACAGCTGCTTAGGCATCTCCAGTGCGCTGGCAGTTTAGTGATGGTGGGCCATTCGGCGGGTGCGCCACTTGCCATCGAGTGGGCCCTGCGTTTCGCAAAACAGACTCCAGCGCTTACGACGATTCGACTCGTTGGGCTCAACCCATCACTGGTGCCTCCGCCGCTGCTTTACACCACCATGCTCGGACCAATGGTGGCCCCAATTGCAACGTCTTCACCAATGACCGGAATGCTTGCATTTCTTGCGGCCAATACCGGCATGGTGGATCAGCTGCTGGACTCTACTGGATCAAAAATTCCCGAGTCCCATCGCCGGCTTTATCGATATCTTTTTACCCAGCCCAATCATGTTCAAGGCGCGATGGAATTTATGGCAGGCGCGGATCTCCCTGGCCTCTTATCGAGATCACACGCACTCTCCCTACCCACTAGTTTTCTTCTTGGGGCACAAGATGCCTGGGTAAAAGAAGTGCCTCTAAAAAACGTGATTCGATCATCGTTTCCCAAAGCCGAAGTCACCACCTGGACAGGGGGCCATCTCTTACATGAAGAGCGGCCCGCCGAGGTCGCACGGTTCATTCAGACGATTGTCTTAACGGCCTGAGAAACCGCTGCGGCTCCAGCATGAGGCAGCGGCAGATAACGGGCCCGTAACTGCTCGGATAACGCCTGCGCAGCCTCGGATGGCTGCGGCGAGGTATCAATCACCATCGCCGAAATACCTGCAACCAAAAACTGCTGAGCAGCAAGAGCAACATCCAGGCGAGCCTGCTCGCGGCCCGGCTGGCCATCAAGACTGATATTGGCTTTGCCATCGGTCAGCATCACGACAACAGGCGTTCCGCCTCGGCGCTTCACACTCTCTGCAAGCAACTGACTCGTCTGCAAGGCTTTTGCAAGCGGCGTGCCTCCTCCGCCCGGCAGTCCTGAAAGGCTACGCTTGGCCCGCACGAGTGAACGTGTCGGCGGCAGGATGATTTCGGCCTGCTGATGTCGAAACGCAATCACTGCAACCTGATCACGACGGACATAACAATCCGCGAGTAACAGCTCAACAGCACCCTTCGCCTCGGCAAGCCGATGCAATGCAGAGGACCCAGATGCATCCACCACAAAAATTGTGGTCGTCTCAGAACGCTCTTTGAATCGTTTGACGCGAAAATCTTCTGCCCGAATACGCAGCGCAGACGGTCCGGCACTTTGTCCCGATGATGTCGATGGTATTTGGTCGCGCCGGCGCAGCCGTTGCCAGGGCGCAGCCGCGCGCAGCGTGTCGATCAGACTGAGCCGCGCACCCGAACGTGGCAGGCCTGGCTGAGATCCGATAGGACGGCCGCGCCGTCCACTTTTTTTCAGGGCACCAGATTTTCCCGAACCGCCTCTCCCCAAACGATTCGGATCCATTAAGAGTTGCGCCAAGAGGCCAGCAGGAATCGCGGCCCTGGCCGCCTGCAGTACCACCTCATCCAGGGCCTGCAATTGCTGTGGATCTTCGGGAATTTGGTCCGACTCTGAATCCGACTGCGAGGATTCGGCCGGCGGCGACTCTTGCGCAGACGCGGGCTCCTCTGGCGCTGCAAGCATGGTTGCGCGCGGCGAGAGCACCAGCCGCGCCGCAAAGGCCGCATCCTCTTGACTGATCTGACTCGCCGACCGCCAGCCGCAGAGGAGAGCCGCAACACGATGCGCGAAAATCACTGCGCGAAGCGAATCAATACCGAGGGCCAGTGCGGTTGTGCATAATGCGGCGGCCAGCGAATCATTGAATTGCTGCAGTACGGGCGGATGGCGCATCGCATTCGGCGGACTCGCATCGCCATCTTGCGATTCCTGAAAAAAATTAATTGCTTCCTCTAAATCAGAAAACGATACCGCACGTAAATCAATATGAAATGCCAAACGATCCGATAACGATGCAGGTACGCACTCATCCTCTTCAACCTGCTCATCAAGGAGCACAAGTCCAAAGGCTGCAGGTGTTGTTGCCGCCAGTCCCTCTCGTGCCATTACGATCTCACCACGATCCATTGCAAGCGCGACGCGCGCGGCAAGCGCAGGGCTCATGCGCTCTGCCATGGGTACCAATAAAACACCGCCGTTGATTTCGGCCAACAGGCCCTGCGCGAGCACAGGGCGGCCCGACTGCAGTGTAGACACCAGATCCAGCCCGCCAAGCAGCCGCTCGTCTTGAATCGACAAAGGTAGCTTGCGAAAAGGCTGGTCCGCCCGCAGGCGTGATTGAACAAATTCGATAAAACGTATGCGAACCGAACCGGCGTGGGCCCGCACGCAAATGCCGCCCAGCCCGACGGGATCCTGCGCAAATAAAGCCGCAGCCATTACCGCGTCGTAGGCGGCGGAGTTATGCGTTAAAGAGCTCATCAACGGCCCGCTGCACTCTCACACCGGATGCCGTGTCATCGAGGGGATTTCGGCGCAGCCGATGGCGCAGTGCCATTGGCGCGACGCGACGCAGATGGCTCGAAGAGACTGTCTTCGCGGATTCCAATGCTGCCAAGGCCCGCGCTGCACGCATCAACGTGAGCTCCCCGCGCAGGCCATCCGTGCCGAGCTTCATACACAGTGAAGACGCTTGCCGCAGAATCTCATCGGCAACTTTGACCGATGCGAGCTGCTCCCGGCCCTGACTGATCTTACGGCGAATTTTGCTGTCTTCCTTTTTCCAGAGCGCTAAAAAAGCCTGCGGATCCCGCTCAAATGCATCACGACGCTTAACGACCTCAATACGATCGGCGAGATCATCAGGCGTTCGTACATCTACCGAGAGTCCAAATCGATCTAGCAGCTGCGGACGAAGCTCGCCTTCTTCGGGGTTACCACTGCCCACCAGCACAAAACGTGCGGGATGCTGGATGCTTAAACCCTCGCGTTCGACCACGTTTTCACCACTCGCGGCAACATCAATCAACAAATCAACGATGTGATCCTCCAGCAGATTCACTTCGTCAATGTAAAGAAAGCCCCGATTGGCCCGTGCCAGAAGTCCGGGCTCAAAGTCCTTCACCCCATCGGCGAGGGCACGCTCAAGATTTAATGCGCCCACTACGCGGTCTTCGGTCACACCAAGCGGCAGATCGACCACTGGCACCGGAAGCTGATGAATTTTCACGCGTGTGGTGCTGGTCTTTCGTTCGGCGCAAAACCCACAATGGGCCTGACGAGACTCGGGGTCGCAGGCGTACGGACAGCCGACGACCGCCTTCATTTTTGGGAGAATCGCTGCTAAGGCCCGTACAGCAGTCGACTTTCCTGTGCCTCGATCACCAAAGACTAATACACCGCCAATCGTCGGATCAATGGTGGTCACCAGCATCGCCAGCTTCATTTCTTCCTGGCCAACGATTGCGGAAAATGGAAATGCAACAGCCATGGTGACTAGTTTACCGCCGCCATCGACTACGAATGTCTAGGGCATGAAAAAATCCAGCCACCAAGAGCAGCAGCATGATCAACAGACTGCCAGCTCCCGAGAGCGATGCACGCAGTGCTCCCATTAGCGCCAGGCCAGAGCAGAGATTGAGCCGAATCTCATGCGGCGGGACCCCGCGGCCGAAACGTCGATACCACCAGCCCAGGCCCAGCAGTTCAAGCGCTGTCAGCAGCATGACTGCGTCGACCAAGAGCACCAGGCCGGCCATCAGCGCAAGGCTCCGCGCGCAAGAATCGGCCAAATGGCCTCGACTCGGCCCTCATGCACCACGATCAGTTCATCGTACAAATTGACAGTGGGATCGCAATGGCCAGGGATCAAACGAATCTTCTGGCCCAGCCACATTTTTTCGGCTTTTGGTCCGCGCTTTAAAACACCGTGCTCATCCGAGGCCTTGTGAAAGCGGACGTCGACGAGATCTGCAACCAGCGGCAGGCCAGAATCCACGCTAGAGGCCTTCAGGCCCGCATCCACTACCGCGTGATCAGGGTCCCGCAGGCTCATTATCGAAGTCAGGATAAATAGACTCTGCTCAAAGACCGGCATGCCACTGTCATGCCAATCGTTGCGGCTGTAATCTGCATCCATAAAAATATACGAGCCAGGCTGGATCTCGGTGTAAACCGAGCTGCAAGCCTCAAGCATAAAGCTGCCGGTGCCTGCGCCAGCGATGTTTTTGCAGACGATGCCGTGCTTGGCCAATAAATCGCGTGTATCGCGGGTCAGCTGGGTCGCCTGATCGATCGCGCGCCGCCGCTCTGAGAGCGTACGCAGATGCTGTGCCGGGCCGTGATAAGACTGAAGGCCCAAAAACCTCAAGCCTGGCATCTGGCAGATCGCTTGCGCAAGCGCCAGGGCGGGCCCACCTGGCGCGATGCCACAGCGCTGGGCGCCGACCTCCAGTTCGATCAACACCCCTAGCCGAATGCCAGCAGCAATCGCTGCTGCATTGAGCGCCCGGGCGTTCTCAATGTGGTCCACGCAGACCGCAAGCTCTGCCTGCTGGGCCATCACCATCAGACGGGCGATTTTCTTTTCGCCAACAACCTCATTGGAAATCAAGACGTTTTGAATGCCGGCCTCGATAAAGGCCTGTGCCTCAGCGGCCTTCTGACAGCAGATGCCAACAGCGCCTGCTGCGATCTGGCGCCGAGCAATCTCTGGACACTTGTGGCTTTTCGCGTGCGGACGGACCGCGATCGGCAGTCCATTTACCGATGCCATGAGGGCGG
>JBILVT010000116.1:0-5515 GCA_044370275.1 Burkholderiaceae bacterium
TCAAGGCCTTTATTCATCATCGTGGCGGAATCAACGGAAATCTTCCGGCCCATTGACCAGTTGGGATGCGCGATCGCCTCGCCGACAGATGCCGAAAACATTCGGCCCCTCTCCCAGGAGCGAAAGGGGCCACCCGAGGCAGTCAGCAGAAGACGACGCACACCGGCAGGCGGCTGAAAGCATCGATAGTTTTCGCCCAAGCACTGAAAAATTGCGTTGTGCTCGCTATCAACGGGTAAAACCACTGCCCCACCGAGACGCGCGGCCTGGACCATCAAGGGTCCGGCCATCACCAGCGCCTCTTTATTGGCCAGAAGAATTCTCTTGCCTGCGCGCGCAGCGGCCAACACCGACGGCAGGCCCGCCGCGCCAACGATGCCTGCAATCATCATGTCCACCTCGGGTACGACCGCCGCAGTAACCAGACCCTCCGGGCCCGTCAACACATTGATCTGAGCGCCCCACGGATGCTCGCGTAAACGCATCTGAAGCGTCTGTGCGGCATTCGTATCGGTCATGACGACCCAACGGGGTTTAAAACGCTTGCAATCGCGAAGCATGGGCTCGACCTGCCGATGCGCGGTCAGCACCTCGGCCCGAAAATGCTCAGGATGCAGACCGATCAGATCCAGAGCGCTCTGGCCTATCGATCCTGTTGATCCGAAAACAGCTACCCCCTGCACGCGATGTCCCTTCGCTTTTTTGGCTCTTTAGTTATCGGGGGCCGCCACGCCCCAGCTCCAGCAAGCTCACCATTGCCATTGTCACCGGAAAGACTGCCATCAACGCATCGATGCGATCCAACACGCCTCCATGACCAGGCAGAAGACCGCTGGAATCCTTCACGCCGCGGAGTCGCTTGAGTAAGGATTCATACAGATCACCCACCACACTCACCAAGGTGATCAGAATTACAAATAAAAACAAAAAACCTCCGCCGACCTGCTCGACAGCTAGATTAAAAATCGTCGGTGTAGACGCGTCGGACAGGCCACTGCCGAACTGATACAAGGTCGCAGCCAAGAATAAATTGCCCGCGAGCGCGCCAAAAACACCCTCCCAGGTTTTGCCAGGACTAATTGACGGCGCAAGCTTTCTCCTACCAAAAGCCCGACCAACGAAATAGGCGGCCGTATCGGCCACCCAGACCAACAGCAACACCGAAAGCAGAAAAAGTTTTCCGATACCGTCCGCCTGTAGCAGCGCAAGCCAGGTCGAAAAACAAAGCACAAAGGCCGCTGCAGGGCCGAGACCAGACTGGCCGCCGATTGTGCGGCCCCGCGATAACGCCAACGGCGCAGCCACCACCCAGACCAGCGTCGCAAGCAGATACAAGGGCAGCAACGCCGCGCCACTGCCCTCTGCAGCGAGCATGATCGGAGGAAAATACAAGAGGCTCGCTAGACCCAATAGCCCCAAGGCTGCCGCAATCGTAGCCGCCCGAGGTGCTAGCAAGCCCAGTAAGCCCAGCCACTCGTACAGCGCTACGGTCACGATCGCCAGCAGGAGCACATCGAAGCCAAATGCTGGCGCCCAGAGCGCAGCGCCAACCAAAACGATTAAGGCAAGAACCGCGGTTAGGACGCGGGTGCGGAGCATGCTTGGGCGACCTGGGCAGACGTTCTGCCAAATCGACGTTCGCGCTTTTGATAAGACTCGATTGCAAGATCGAGCTGGGCCTCATCAAATTCGGGCCAATAGCAATCAGTGAAATAAAACTCGGTGTAGGCAAGCTGCCAGAGTAGAAAATTACTGATGCGCTCTTCACCACCGGTACGAATAAACAAATCGGGCTCAGGCGCGTAACTCATGGCCAAGTGCGGGGCCAGCAACTCTTCAGAAATCGGCACTTCGGACTGTGCCAACTGCGGATGCTGATTCAGCATCTTGCGGGTGGCCTGCAAAATATCCCAGCGGCCTCCGTAATTGGCTGCCACAGTGAGATGAAAGCGGTCGTTCATTTCGGTGACCGATTCTGCTCGCGCAATGGCTGCACGAAGCTTGGCATTAAATGCGCTCAGATCACCGATGACATGTAGCCGAACGCCGTTGTCTTTTAGTTCCCGAACTTCCCGCTCCAGGGCCTTGATAAATAGCCCCATCAAAAAAGACACCTCCTCTTCGGGCCGGCGCCAGTTCTCCGAACTAAAGGCAAATACGCTGAGATAACGCACCCCTCGGCGCATGCAGGCTTCAACCACCTGGCGAAGAGCAGCGACGCCCCGCTCATGGCCCACCATCCTTGGCAGGTGGCGGGCATTTGCCCAACGGCCATTCCCATCCATGATGACCGCAATGTGCTGCGGCACCGCATGGATCTCAGGAACCACCAAGGTTGAGCTTTGGGACGGGTCTTGGGCCATTGGGATCGGGGCTTGTGGCTGGGCTTCGGTTATCGCTGGAGAATTCGTTTCACTAAATCAGACCGTCATGATCTCTGACTCTTTCTGGGTCAGCAGTTTATCAATCTCGGCAATATATTTATCAGTCAGTTTTTGCGTGTCATCCTGCGCCCGGCGCTCGTCGTCCTCGGAGATGAGCTTGTCTTTGACCATTTTTTTGAGGGCCTCGTTGGCATCCCGGCGGATATTACGGACCGCAATCTTGGTCTCCTCGCCCTCGTGCTTGATGACCTTGGCCAACTCACGGCGGCGCTCCTCAGTCAGGGCCGGCATTGGTACGCGGATCAGGTCCCCCGAAGTCGCTGGATTGAGGCCGAGATCCGACTCTCGAATCGCCTTTTCGACCACCGCGACCATCTTTTTCTCCCACGGCTGAACCCCGATGGTACGGCTATCGATCAGGGTGACATTGGCCACTTGATTTAAGGGCGAAGGATTGCCGTAGTAATCCACCTGGATATGGTCCATCAGACCGATATGAGCCCGACCGGTGCGGACTTTAGAGAGGTTCAACTTTAGGTTTTCGATCGTCTTGCCCATCTTCTGATCAGCGCTAGATCGGACTTCCTGGGGTGTTTTCATGATGTTTTCCGTTGCCAATGATCCGGGCTGGAGTCCCGGTTAAACGTGGACCAAGGTACCCTCGGCCTCACCCCGAACAATTCGGGCAAGCGCACCGGGCTTAAAGATACTAAAGACACGGATAGGAAGTTTCTGATCACGGCACAGCGCAAATGCGGTCGCATCCATCACCTTGAGATTACGCGAGATTGCCTCATCGAAGGTGACCGCGTCGTAACGTCTGGCCTGGGGGTCCTTGGCAGGGTCGCTGGTGTAGACACCGTCGACCTTGGTGGCCTTCAGAACGATCTCAGCGCCGACCTCGGCACCGCGCAAAGCTGCTGCAGTATCGGTTGTAAAAAACGGGTTCCCAGTGCCAGCGGCAAACACCACGATCTTTCCCTCTTCAAGATAGCGGATTGCCTTGGGCCGAATGTAAGGCTCGACCACCTGATCAATTCTCAGCGCCGACTGGACGCGGGCCACCAGGCCTGCGCGGCGCATCGCATCCTGTAATGCCAGGGCATTCATCACAGTTGCAATCATGCCCATGTAGTCGGCGGTTGCCCGATCCATGCCTGAAGCTCCAAGGGCAACGCCTCGAAAAATATTCCCGCCGCCAATGACCACCGCTACCTCAACGCTCAACGCCGTGACCTGGGCGATCTCCTTGACGATGGAATCAATCGTCTGGCGATTGATTCCATAGGGATCATCGCCCATCAGGGCCTCGCCCGAGAGCTTCAGCAGGATGCGCTTGGGCGGTGCCATATCAGGCGGCGCGAGCGGCGGCAACCTGGGCAGCGACTTCGGCTGCGAAATCATCGGTACGCTTCTCGATACCCTCGCCAACGATGTACAGCGTAAATGAAGCAATCGAGGCGCCTTTGCTCTTTAAAAGCTGCTCGATCGTTTGTTTACCATCCTCCGCCTTCACGAATACCTGGCCCAGCAAAGTGACCTCTTTTAAGAATTTCTGCACCGTGCCTTCGACCATCTTTGCAACGATCTCTGCAGGCTTACCAGACTCAGCGGCTTTCTCGGCGGCAATCCGACGCTCGGTCTCAATCAGCGCCGAATCCACGCCGGAGGCATCCAAAGACTTCGGCTTCGAAGCGGCAATGTGCATCGCCAAATCACGGCCGAGCTGTTCATCGCCACCAACAAGATCCACGAGAACGCCGATCTTCGCGCCGCCGTGAATATAGGAGAAGAGCTTGCCCTTAGCGGCCAGCCGCGTGAAACGGCGCACGCTGATATTCTCACCGATCTTGCCGACCAAGGCCGTGCGCACTGATTCCACAGTACCGCCAGAAAATGATGCCGCGCTTAGGCTGGCGACGTCGGCAACGCCACCCGCACAGACCAACTTGGCGACATCGCGCGAAAACGCCAGAAAATCGTCGTTCTTAGCAACGAAGTCAGTTTCGCAATTTACCTCGACCATGGCCGCATGAGCACCCTCGACGTGAATCGATACGATTCCCTCGGCGGTAACCCGCGAAGCCGCCTTGCTGGCCTTGCTGCCTAGCTTCACGCGCAAAATTTCTTCCGCCTTTGCCATATCGCCACCGGCCTCTGCCAGGGCTTTTTTGCACTCCATCATGGGAGCATCGGTTTTTTCCCGAAGCTCTTTAACCATTCCCGCGGTAATTTCCGCCATTGTGTTCTCCTGATTCAAACTCATAATTCAAAAAAAGGGCCGCTCAATCTGACCGGCCCCTTCGCATGCATTGGCCCAGTAGCTGGGGCCAGTCCTCACGCCACAGAGGCCGCCTAAGAGGCGTCTTCCACCTCAACGAATTCATCCTGTTCATCACGGATCGCGGAGACCACATCCGCCACAGCGTTGGCCCGTCCGTCAAGGATCGCGTCGGCCACAGCCCGGGTGTACAGCCGCACGGCACGGCTGGCATCGTCATTGCCCGGAATGACATAGTCCACGCCCTCCGGCGAGTGATTCGTATCGACGACCGCCACCACAGGGATGCCCAGCTTATTGGCCTCTTGCACAGCAATCTTGTGATAGCCCACATCCACAACAAACAATGCGTCGGGCAGGCCTGCCATATCCTTGATACCACCCAGTGTTTTATTTAATTTGTCCAGCTCGCGGCTAAACGAGAGTGCTTCTTTTTTGCTCATGCGCTCCAGGCCGCCTTCAGCAGTCATGGTTTCCATATCTTTGAGCCGCTTAATCGAGGTCTTCACGGTCTTAAAGTTGGTGAGCATCCCGCCCAGCCAACGTTGATCGACGTAAGGCTGGCCTGCACGGCCGGCTTCCTCAGCGATGATTTCCCGAGACTGGCGTTTGGTGCCGACAAAAAGCACCGTCCCGCGGCGCTGGGCGAGCTGCTTGATGAACTTCAAGGCATCGCCAAGATGGCTGACGGTGTGCTCAAGGTTGATGATGTGAATCTTGTTGCGATGGCCAAAAATGAATGGGGCCATCTTCGGATTCCAAAAGCGGGTCTGGTGGCCGAAATGAACACCGGCCTCGAGCATTTCACGCATACTGACTGACATACGACTTCTCCTCGCAAGGGTTGGGC
>JBILVT010000026.1:0-18451 GCA_044370275.1 Burkholderiaceae bacterium
CGCGTCTGCGCTCGCTGCTTGCTCGTGGCGAGATTCGAGAGGCCGAAGCCTTGATGGGCCATCCCGTTTTTCTCTCCGGCCATGTCATTCACGGAAAAAAGCTTGGCCGAAGTCTCGGCTATCCCACCCTCAATATCCCAGTGCCCGGCACACTGCTGCTGTCGGGTGTGTTTGTCGTCAGTGTCAGCGGCCTGGCGGGCGCGCCAATTGCCGGTGTCGCCAGCCTTGGCCACCGGCCGACCATTGAGCAGTCGGGCCGACTACTGTTAGAAGTCCATCTCTTCGATTGGTCTGGAGATGCCTACGGAAACATCGTGGAAGTCACATTTCACGAAAAGCTCCGCGACGAGGCCCGCTTCGAAAGCCTGCAGGCGATGACCGAGCAAATGCATCTTGATGCTCAGCAGGCCCGACAGTACTTCAGCCAACATGTCCACTAATCCCCGCGCTATGCCTGAAAAAAATTCTCCCGCCGAATCCGGATCACAAGACAGCACGCTGAACTTACCGAAGACCAGCTTTCCGATGCGGGGTGATCTGCCCAAGCGCGAGCCCCAGTGGATCGCCCAATGGCAGACGGACGGCGTCTATCGTCGGATTCGGGCCCGCACCGCTGGCCGGCCCCTCTTTGTGCTGCACGATGGTCCACCCTATGCGAATGGCGATATTCACATCGGCCATGCGGTCAACAAGATTCTCAAAGACATGATTGTGAAGTCGAAGACTCTGGCGGGATTCGATGCCCGCTATGTTCCCGGCTGGGACTGCCATGGTATGCCGATTGAGATTCAGATCGAAAAGCAATTCGGCAAGTCCCTGCCCACCCGTGAAGTCCAGCAGAAATCGCGGGCCTACGCGGCCGAACAGATCGAGCGGCAGAAAAAAGATTTCATCCGACTCGGCGTACTAGGCCAATGGGATGCCCCTTACACCACGATGGCGCCAAAAAATGAGGCCGACGAGTTGCGGGCCCTTAAAAAAATTCTGGAAAAAGGATTCGTCTTTCGCGGACTGAAGCCCGTGAATTGGTGCTTCGACTGCGGCTCGGCCCTGGCCGAAGCAGAGGTGGAGTACGCGGACCGCGGCGATCCCGCTATTGATGTTGCATTCGAGGCCGACCTGGCCGCGAAACAGACGATCGCTCAGGCGTTTGGGCTGCCGGCGGCAACACTTCAGGGTGAGCTTGCGGCCGTAATCTGGACCACTACACCCTGGACGATTCCGGCCAATCAGGCCTTAAATGCCCATCCGGAGTTTCAATATGCGCTGGTTGAGATCACCGGCCCCGCTGAGATCGCAAGCAGCCGGAAATTCCCGCCGAATCTTCGCTACCGTTGGCTCCTGCTTGCCCAAGACCGCGTGCCGGCCTGCCTTGCTGCCTGGGGCCTATCCGGCAAGATCGCAGGCCATTGTGTCGGACTTAAGCTTCAAGGCATTCGGCTACACCATCCGCTATCGCGGGCCCATGAGGGCTATGCGCGAACCGGCCCGATTCTCACTGCGCAGTATGTGAATCTTGATTCCGGCACTGGCATCGTGCATTCATCTCCCGCCTATGGCATCGAGGATTTTTTATCGTGCAAATCAGCGGGCATGGCCGACGAAGAGATTCTGACTCCTGTCATGGGCGATGGACGCTACGCAGCCGGGCTGCCACTGTTCGGCGGTCTGACAATTTGGGATGCCAATCCAAAAATTGTTGCCGCCCTCGCGCAAGCCGGAACACTCATGCATTCCGAGCGCATCACCCACAGCTATATGCATTGCTGGAGACACAAATCGCCCGTGATTTATCGTGCGACCAATCAGTGGTTCGCCGGCATGGACATCCAGCCACACGGTGATGGGAAAAGCCTGCGCGCACTTGCCCTTGCAGGCATTGAGTCCACGGCCTTTTATCCTCAGTGGGGCAAGGCGCGGCTGCATGCCATGATCGCCAATCGGCCCGACTGGACGCTGTCGCGTCAGCGGCAGTGGGGCGTACCGATGGCGTTTTTTATTCATAGAGAAACCGGCGCCCTTCATCCCCGCTCTGCTGAGCTGCTTGAGGCCATTGCAAAGCGTGTAGAGGCCTCCGGAATTGAGGTCTGGCAAAGCATTACAGTAGAAGAAATGCTGGGCGATGAGGCAGCCTCGTACGTGAAGAACTCCGACACACTGGATGTCTGGTTTGATTCCGGCACAACCCACGAGACCGTGCTGCGAGGATCCCACGCCCAGGAGTCAATCTTTCCTGCGGATTTGTATCTCGAGGGCAGTGATCAGCATCGCGGCTGGTTTCATTCATCGCTGCTAACAAGTTGCATGATGAATGGCGTTCCGCCATACAAAGCACTGCTGACTCATGGATTTGTCGTCGACGGCGAGGGCCGCAAGATGAGTAAATCCGTAGGCAATGTGATCGCACCACAGAAGGTCTCCGACACCATGGGCGCCGATATCCTTCGGCTCTGGGTGGCCAGCACGGACTACTCGGGCGAGCTGTCCATATCCGAAACGATTCTGAAACGCGTCGTGGAATCGTATCGGCGGATTCGTAATACGCTGTGTTTCTTGCTCGGCAATCTCAGCGACTTTAATCCAGCACGCGACAGTCTACCGGCAGCGGAATTGGCGGAGATTGACCAATATGCGCTGGCACTGGCAGCTGAGATGCAGCGGCAGACCCTTGAGGATTTCAGCCGCTATGCGTTTCATCCTGCAGTCGCGCGACTGGTCAGCTTTTGTTCCGAAGACCTGGGCGCCTTCTATCTGGATATCCTTAAAGATCGGCTCTATACCAGCGGCCGCGACTCGCGGGCCCGTCGATCGGCACAGACCGCGCTGTGGCAGATCACTGAGATGATGACCCGGCTGATGTCTCCGTATCTGTCATTTACTGCTAATGAGGCCTGGCAAAGCCTGCATCAGCCCAGCGGCTTGGATTCGCAGGCCACCATCTTCGAGGAGGCTGCTTACAACATCCTTGAGGTGCCGCATGCAGCGGACTTACTCGCCAAATGGTCATCACTTCGCGCCGCGCGAGCCGAGGTGCTCAAGGCGATTGAAATTCAGCGCGAGGCTGGCGCTGTGGGTTCGTCGCTTCAAGCCACAGTAGAAATTCGCGCAGGCCAAGCCATCGGGGGGCTGCTCAACACCCTGGGTGAGGGCTTGAAATTTGTCATGATCACTTCAGAAGCCCAGGTCGTGATCGACCCACAGCTTGCTGCCGATGCGGTCTCTGTGCGCGTTAGCGCGCTACCGCATCCCAAGTGCGGCCGCTGCTGGCATCTGCGGCCCGAGGTCGGCCAGGACCCAGCCCACCCCCAGCTTTGTAGCCGCTGTGTCAGCAATCTATTCGGCGAAGGTGAGCGTCGTGCCATCGCTTAAGCGTCGTGGCCTGAATTCAACGGCAGGCCGCTGGACGCTGCTGATCCTTCTGCTGGTGGGGCTGGATCAGCTCAGTAAGTTGGTGATCGTCAATAGCTACGCACTGGGACAGCAGACCGCGCTCACCAGCTGGTTCAATATCGTCCGCGTACACAACACCGGAGCGGCCTTCAGTTTCCTGGCCGATGCGGGCGGCTGGCAGCGCTGGTTTTTTATCGGGCTGGGTGTGGTCGCTGTGCTCACACTCGGCATACTCATGGTGCGACACGCCAGCCAGAGGGGCTTTGCGCTCGCTGCCGCCTTGATTATTTCTGGCGCAATCGGCAACACCATTGACCGGGCGACCTGGGGCTATGTCGTGGATTTTATTGACTGGCATGCCGCAGGCTGGCACTGGCCTGCGTTTAATTTTGCAGACAGCTACATCACGATCGGTGCCATCACGTTGGTGCTTGACGAGCTTTCACGCGTTCGGCGAGGATGAGTCATGCGGCTTTTGCATCGTCACTTCATCATTGGCGTTACCGGGGGGATCGCGGCCTATAAGACCTGTGAGCTGGTCCGACGGCTTCAAGACGAAGGTGCGACTGTGCAAGTGATCATGACCGAGGCCGGTAGCCGATTTGTTTCTGCCCTTACCTTTCAGGCGCTTTCGGGCCGACCGGTCTATACCGATGCCTGGACAAGCCCCAACGGCAGTGGGCCGGCTAATGGCATGCCCCATATCGATCTATCACGCGAGGCCGATGGCATTCTGATTGCACCAGCAAGTGCTGATTTCATCGCGCAGCTGGCCAACGGGCAGACCGAGAGCCTTCTGGCCACGCTGTGTCTTGCCCGCGAAATCCCGCTACTCGTTGCACCTGCAATGAATCGGCAGATGTGGCAGAACCCCGCCACACAACGCAATATCGCCAGCCTGCGCTCAGACGGCACTGTAATTCTCGGACCGGGCAGTGGTGACCAGGCCTGCGGGGAAACCGGCGATGGCCGCATGCTGGAGCCCGCCGAGCTGCTGCAGCACCTCGTGGATCACTTCGGGCCAGATTCCAGCGCGCGTCAAGCCGCCCAATTCCCCAACATTCGCGGCATCTTGCAAGATGCGTCTGTCGTGATCACAGCGGGGCCCACATTTGAGCCGATTGATCCGGTGCGCGGCATTACCAATCGCTCATCCGGCAAGATGGGTTTTGCGATTGCGCAGGCCGCAGTCCGCGCGGGCGCCCGCGTGACGCTGATTGCAGGCCCCGTGCATCTTGCGACCCCCGAGGGTGTCACCCGCATTGATGTGCAGACCGCAGAGCAGATGCATCAGGCGGTGATGGACCGCATTGAAAAGACCACGACTGAAATTTTTATCGGTGTTGCGGCCGTCGCGGACTGGCGCCCCGAGGCTACACAGGCAGGAAAAATAAAAAAGGGTTCAGGCAGCCTACATGACATTCGATGGGTCGAGAATCCGGATATTCTCGCCGCCGTTGCCCGCCTGCAGCCAGCGCCGATCTGCGTTGGATTTGCTGCAGAAAGCGGCAGCCTTGATGATCTCCGCACCTTGTTGCCCGCCAAGCGTGAACGCAAACAGGTCCCCTTGCTGATCGGTAATATCGGCGCCGAGACCTTCGGTGAAGATACCAACCAAATCATGCTCTGCGATACCAATGGAATCACACTGCTGCCGCCCGCAAGCAAGCTTGAGCTTGCGCATCATTTATTGACCCATATCGCCACCCTGCGAAACGACTCCAGATGAAGATCGATGTCAAAATTCTTGATCCGCGACTCCGAGATCAACTGCCCAGCTATGCGACCGCAGCCTCAGCCGGTTTGGATCTCCGGGCCTGTATTACCGCACCCCTGGTGCTTGCGCCAGGGCAAACCGAATTGATTCCGACCGGACTTGCGATCTACATCGCCGATCCGGGCTATGCAGGAATGATCCTGCCCAGATCGGGTCTGGGCCACAAGCACGGTATTGTCTTGGGAAATCTTGTTGGCTTAATTGATGCCGATTATCAGGGGCCGCTGATGGTCTCGGCCTGGAATCGTGGCGCTACGGCATTTACGCTCAATCCAATGGAGCGGCTCGCCCAGCTGGTCATCGTGCCGGTAAAGCAGGTAGTCTTTCATGTTGTCGATGATTTCACCTCGACTGAGCGGGGCCAGGGTGGCTTTGGCAGCACCGGCCGAAGCTAACGCCTACTTTAAGACCTGAAATAAATTATTGAAGTTATCTGTCCAGAGGCGCAGTCCGACAATCGGCTCAATCTCCACGGCCTTATCGCGCACCGTGCGCGAGGCTAAGAGTTTTTGGTTCTTGGTCACCAATACCCAATCGGAGAGGGCTAAGACACCGCGCGTGTCGTCCGCCGGCTCATCCTCAAGCAATACGGCCTGGTAGCCCGCCTCTTCAGCGATGCGCCGCACGACCGACGCAAGATTCAGATAGCGGTTGGTGACATGAAAGGCAATTACCCCCTCGGGCTTCAAATGCCGCAGGTAGACTCCAAGGGCCTCACGGGTCATCAGATGAATCGGGATTGAGTCACTTGAAAATGCATCGATCACCAAGACATCAAAGCCATTTGCAGGTTCACGCTCCAGCACTAGCCGAGCATCGCCCAGTGCAAAGCTCACATCGGCAGGTGAATCCTGAATATAGGTGAACTCCCGCTTGGCAATATCAATCACCTGCGGGTTGATTTCATACATTCGATAGTGGTCGCCCTTGCGTCCATAGGCTGCTAGCGTACCCACACCCAAACCAATCACGCCCACCCGAATGCCTTGCGGGGACTGCTGGCCCATTTCTTTAATAGTGATTCCAACGCCAGAATTAAGCCCGTAATACGTGGTGGGCTCCTGACGATGGGCCGTACTCGTATCCTGCAGTCCATGCAGGATCACACCATGCACCAGCCGGCGAATCGGGGCCTCAGCCCCAGCTGCGGCCCGCTCGGTGATGCGCAGCGTGCCGTAAAAATTTCGCGCGCCATAAATACTGTCATAGGTCCGTTCTTCAAAATGCAGCCGCGTGTAAAAGCTGCAGACTGCCAGGCTTATCAGGCTGCCGCTGATAAAGACGATTCGCGGTGGCCCCTGGGCATTTCGCAGGCCAATCCAAGCGCCCGCAGCCCCCACCAGCATCAGCGCAATCGGCAACTCCCAGTAGTAGGAGAAAATTCTCGGCGCAACCGTCGACACCAGCAGGCCGCCAACAGCACCGCCCAACGCGATCATGAAATAAAAACGGGTCAGATAGCGTGCCGCAGGCTTTGATTGCGCAAGCTCGCCGTGGCAGAACAGGCAGATCAAAAACAGGCCCAGCAGATACAGCGGGATGGCGTAGTCGATATCCAGAATGCCCTGATCGGTCGTCAGTCCCCAGGCCATAAACGCCGCCAACACCATCGCGGGAAGCATCATGTTGTTGCGCAGATACCAGCCCCTGCCCCTGCGGCCCTCAAACGCAATCACAAAGGTCAGCAGATACAGCGACAGTGGTAACACCCAGAGAAACGGGATCGAAGCAATATTCTGGGTAATGTGGCTGGAGACCGAAAGCAACAACATGGTCGCAAGGGCAGCAAGGCCAAACCACTGCAGCACTTCTGCCGCCCCCGGCGATGATGCATGCGCGGAATCGGATGCACTATCCCCTGCCGCAAAGCGGTGGGCTGCAGATGGGCTTTCTTTTTCAATCATTGGCCGATGCGCCTGGCGCGCTGAACGAGACGCGACCGTTAATCCAAGCACCACGAAGACACCATAAAGTGCGCTCCAGGCGATTGCCTGATGCTGGGTTGCTACCCAGGTCTCAACTGCAAATGGATAGGCCAGAAGCCCCAGCAGCGATCCGAAATTCGATAAGGCAAATAAGCGATATGCCCGCTGGGCCACCGCTGGACTGAGCTGCTCACGGGCGAACCAGGATTGGATCAGCGGCCCGGTGGTCGACAGCATGAAATATGGAAGGCCAATCGTGACCGCCAGTAGCCCCAGGATTCGCCATAAGGGCTCCTCATCGCCGGTGGGCTTCCAATGCACACCGGCCACAATCGGCAGCGCCGTCAGACTGACAATCAACAACACTGAGTGCAAAATCGACTGACGCTTAGCAGAAAGCCGCTGAATAAGATCGGAATAAGCATAGCCCGCCAGCAGTACCAGCTGAAAAAATGTAAGGCAGGTGGTCCACACGCCGGCCGAGCCCCCAAACCAGGGCACGATCTGTTTGGCGATGATCGGCTGGACCATGAACAGCAGAATGCTGGACACAAGCACCGTCAGCGCAAACAACAGCATCAGATCAGCCTTGCGTCCAGTCGCCGGCCATCGGCGACAAAGCTTCGGATGCCCTCCGAGAGCTTCTCGCTGGCCATGGCATCTTCATTCAGTACAAACCGGAATAAAGCCTCGCTGGTATTGAGTGTCGCGCCGGCCTGCGTCTGCCTGGCTGCTTCGGGATCCAGTACGCGATTCAATGTTGCATCTTGATCCATCGCCTGCAGCTGCTGCAAAAGCTCAGGGCTTACAGTCAGGAGATCGCAGCCGGCGAGGGCCAAGACCTGATCGACCGAGCGAAAACTTGCTCCCATCACCTCGGTATGAAAGCGGTGCTGCTTTAAGTAGTTATAAATACGCTTCACGGAGATGACCCCAGGATCTTGATCCGGGGAGTCCCACTGCTGTCCATTTTTTTTATGCCAATCGCTGATCCGGCCAACAAAGGGCGAGATCAGTCGGGCGCCACAGTCGGCGGCGGCGGCGGCCTGCACCAAACTAAATATCAGTGTGACATTACAGGCGATCGATTTTTGTTCGAGCTCACGCACCGCACGAAGGCCCTCCCAGGTGGCAGCGATTTTGATCAGAATGCGTGAGCGATCAATGCCACGCTCTGCATAGGCGGCAATAATTTTCTCTGCCTCTGCCACCATGGCGGCAGTATCAAAAGAGAGCCGCGCATCGACCTCGGTCGAAACACGGCCTGGCACGATCTTGAGGATTTCACATCCGAATGCCACCAGCACCTCGCGGCTACGATCGGCAACCTTCGCGCTTTTAGCCTGCGATTTCACCTGCTGCAGGATGCTGGCGTACTGCGGCTGCTCCAGGGCGCGCACAATCAGCGTGGGATTGGTAGTTGCATCCTGCGGCTGATAGGAGCGCATCGACTCAAAGCTGCCCGTATCGGCCACCACAGTGGTGAAGCGTTTTAAGGCCTCCAGGGCATTCGGAGGGGTTTCGGCTTCGGGGGGTCGCATCACAAAGGCATAAAAAAATCGGGCATGGCCCGGAGAATCCGAATCATGCCCGAATTTGCAAGCAGCTGGGGCCAACAGAAGGCCCTGATGCCCGCCAGGACCGGCTAGGTCAACATATCTGACCAGATGTTGCGGGCCCAGCCCATCGCATAGTTGCCCTCCAGCTCGGTCGGGGCATTACTCAAGCCGCCCGAGCCAGGGACTGTCTTCATGGTCTTGTCTTTCTCATCGTACGCATGAACGCTTGCGACATGCACGACATTCTTGTTGTCCACAAAGCTATAGCAGGTGTTGGCCATCATGCTCGCCATGGGTGCCCGGCCATTCATCAGCTCAACAATCGCTGCCGCTGCAGTCTTGCCATGCTGATTGGCCATATGGCCAGACTTCGGCATTGCCGGCGCCGAGAAGGTGGCGTCGCCCAGTACATGGATATTCTTGTGAACAAGGGACTCCATCGTGATCCAGTCCACACCGCACCAGAGCTTATTGACATTCACGAGACCAGACTTCATCGCGATATCGCCCGCCCGATGCGGCGGCACCACGTTCAGCACATCCCCGGTCACACGATCGCCAGTCTCGGTGGTGAGACGGCGGCCCTTTACATCCACCTCGGTCACCACCATATTCGGCCGGTATTCAACCATGCCGGGGTAGAGATCGGCCCAGGCCTTCATAAAGAGTGCCTTCTTGGACACAATATCCGGGTTGCCATCCATGATGATGACTTTGCTGCGGGTATTGCCTTTCGATTTAAACAGGTGGGCCACCTGGCAGGCACGCTCATACGGTCCCGGTGGGCAGCGATAAGGCGCCTTGGGAATCGACAGCACATAGACCCCACCATTGGGTACCGCATCGAGCTGGGCCTTCAGGGCCACGGTCTGCGGGCCAGCACGCCAAGAGTGCAGAATCGTCTTCTGGGCTTCGTCGTTTAAGCCCTGGATTGCATTGAAATTAAAGTCGATGCCCGGCGAGACCACGAGACGGTCATACGTCAAATCCGCGATCTTGCGCAGCGAGATGGTCTTCTTATCAGGATTAATCGAGAGCACCTCATCGTTGAGCACGATCACACCGCGCTCACGCAGACCCATATAGCTGTGGGTAATGGTTTCCATCTTCTGGCTTCCGCCCAAGACCAGATTCGAAATCGGGCACGAAACGAAATTGCGTTCGCGCTCAATTAAATAGACCTCGATTGCGCCGCGTGACCAATGATTGATGTACTTGGCTGCCGTGGCGCCGCCATAGCCGCCGCCAATCACAATCACGCGACCGATTTTCTTGACGGGGGCGGGCGCCTCATCAACAGCTGCGCAGCCGGCCAGGCCAGTCGCGGCCAGCGCAGCACCCGCTGCGCCTGCCTTCAGCAGTCCGCGGCGATTTTCAAAATCCTGTGACATGGTGTTCTCCTTTTCCCTGATGCCGTTTATTTCTTTTTCTGTGCTGAGAAATAGGCTGCCAGATCTGCGATTTGTTGATCCGAATAGCCCTTGGCGAGTTGATGCATCAATGTGGCGGGACGCTCGCCGCTGCGAAACGCATTCATATTCTTAATGAAGGCCGCACGGTCATAACCCGCAAGCGACACCATTCCGCCCACACTGTTGCCATCGGTGCCGTGGCAGTTTGCACAGTTCGCCGCGAGATAACGGATCTTGCTCAGATCCTGAGCCATAGCGGGAGCCTGGGCAGCAATCAATGCCGTTCCAATCACAGTCGCAAGACCGAGTTTTAGGCGCATAGTTCTCCTCCTGGGTGGTTATTCTTAAAAGCCCTCAAATTGTGTCAGAAAGCGTACCCGTAGCCAGGCCCGCTCAGGGAAAACCCAAGTCTTGCGCTGCAAGAATTCGGGGTTGTTGCAGGCTTAGACGATCAGCTCGGGGTTGTCTTTACGACGATTCACCGCGGGCGGCTTCGCTTCCTCGTCTTTGGGAAACTCCAACACGACCTGATCCCCCTGCTCAGCATCGATCGCAACATGAACGCGGCCGCCATTCACAAGCCTGCCAAAGAGCAGCTCATCGGCCAGCGCCTTGCGAATAGTGTCCTGAATCAGACGCTGCATCGGTCGGGCACCCATCTGGGGATCAAAGCCCTTCTTGGCGAGAAAGGCTCGCAGCGACTCCGAGTAGGAGATTTCAACCTTCTTCTCAGCCAGCTGCTGCTCCAGTGCAATTAAGAACTTATCCACTACGCGCATGATCACATCAGTGTCGAGCGACTTAAACGACACGATCGCGTCAAGCCGATTGCGAAACTCAGGTGTAAACATACGCTTGATGTCCGCCATTTCATCGCCCGCCTCACGGGCGTTGGAGAACCCGATCGCACGGCGATTTAGAGTCTCGGCCCCTGCATTGGTGGTCATGATGATGATCACGTTGCGAAAGTCCGCCTTGCGGCCGTTGTTGTCGGTCAGCGTGCCATGGTCCATCACCTGGAGCAGCACATTGAAAATATCCGGATGGGCTTTTTCAATCTCATCCAGCAGCAACACGCTGTGCGGCTTTTTGGTGATTGCCTCGGTCAGCAGGCCGCCCTGATCAAAGCCGACATAGCCCGGGGGGGCGCCGATTAAGCGCGATACGGCATGCCGCTCCATGTATTCCGACATATCAAAACGAATCAACTCAATGCCCAGCACATAAGCCAACTGCTTGGCGACCTCGGTCTTGCCGACCCCGGTCGGGCCCGAGAACAAAAATGAGCCGATGGGTTTATCCACCTTGCCAAGCCCAGAGCGCGACATCTTGATGGCAGCCGATAAGGCCTCGATCGCAGGATCTTGGCCAAAGACAACGCTTTTGAGGTTCTTGTCTAACCGCGCGAGCACTTGACGATCATCAGTATTCACAGTGGCCGGCGGAATACGCGCGATTTTCGATACGATCTCCTCAATCTCGGTCTTTCCGATCGTGCGTTTCTGTTTACTCTTGGGCAGGATGCGCTGGGCTGCACCGGCCTCGTCAATGACATCAATCGCCTTATCGGGAAGATGACGGTCGTTGATGTATTTCGCAGAAAGCTCAGCTGCTGTCGATAGTGCGGCGGCGGAATACTTCACACCATGATGCTCTTCAAAGCGCGACTTCAGGCCGCGAAGAATTTGAACAGTCTGCTCCACACTTGGCTCGGTCACATCAATTTTCTGGAATCGACGCGACAGCGCATGGTCTTTTTCAAAAATGCCGCGGTATTCGTTGTAAGTGGTCGCACCGATACACCGTAGCGCCCCCGAGGACAGGGCCGGCTTGAGCAGATTCGAGGCATCTAGCGTGCCGCCCGAGGCCGACCCGGCGCCGATCAGGGTGTGGATCTCGTCGATGAACAGCACGGCATGCGGGTCGCTTTTGAGTTGCTTTAAGACTGCCTTCAGCCGCTGCTCAAAATCACCACGGTATTTGGTTCCTGCCAGCAACGCGCCCATATCCAAGGCATAGACGGTGGCGTGCTCCAGTA
Organism: Burkholderiaceae bacterium; assembly: GCA_044370275.1. Taxonomy (GTDB): domain Bacteria; phylum Pseudomonadota; class Gammaproteobacteria; order Burkholderiales; family Burkholderiaceae_A; genus Lacustribacter. The sequence continues at coordinate 12,102 of JBILVT010000026.1, forward strand.
CCTCAGGAATATCTTTTTCAATAATTCGTCGGGCAAGCCCCTCTGCAATCGCGGTCTTACCCACACCGGCCTCGCCCACCAAAAGCGGGTTATTTTTTCTGCGTCGGCATAACACCTGGATGACCCGCTCCACTTCCTGCTCACGGCCAATCAGCGGATCGATTTTTCCTTTTTTCGCAAGCTCATTGATGTTGCTGGTGTACTGATCCAGCGCGGTGGGCTGCTGCGGCTGCGCGGACTGTCCGCCGGAGGTTTCTGCCTGCTCTGCAGCAGCGGCCTCCTCCTGAGCGGGCGAGGCCTGCGGCGCCTTCGTGATGCCGTGAGCAATAAAGTTCACGACATCTAACCGCGTGATGCCCTGCTGATGCAGAAAATAAACCGCATGCGAATCCTTTTCACCAAAGATCGCCACCAACACATTGGCGCCCGTGACTTCTTTTTTCCCATTTGAAGTGGACTGCACATGCATGATGGCCCGCTGAATGACCCGCTGAAAGCCGAGTGTGGGCTGTGTATCGACATCATCGGGCCCTTGGATGATCGGCGTGTTGTCCGCGATGAACTGGGTGAGCGATTTCCGTAGATCATCCATATTGGCGGCGCATGCCTTCAGGATCTCAGCCGCCGAGGGGTTATCGAGCAGCGCAAGCAGCAGATGCTCCACCGTGATGAACTCGTGCCGTTGTTGTCGGGCCTCAACGAAGGCCATGTGAAGACTGACTTCGAGTTCCTGCGAGATCATGCTTCCTCCATCACACACTGCAAAGGATGCTGGTGCATCCGGGCGAAACTGCTGACTAACTCTACCTTGGTTGCTGCGATATCGCGGGTGTAAACGCCGCAGACACCGCGACCCTCGCGATGCACACGCAACATCACTTGGGTGGCTTTCTCCAAGTCCATCATGAAGAATTTTTGCAGCACAACAACCACAAATTCCATCGGGGTGAAGTCGTCGTTTAGCAACAACACCTGGTAGAGGGGGGGTGGCTTGGTCCGAACCTCCTGCCGCTCCAGCAGGGCGGTTGAACTGCGGTCGGGCAGTCGCAAGGGCTCGTCCCGCTCACCACCTGCCCGGGCGGCCCGGAACGTCTTTCCACCGCCTGATTGCATCAGGGCCGCAAACTCCGAGGAAAGAGAGGGGGTGGCCTCATTCATATGCGGTCGATTCTAAGGGCTGACCCCCGGTTTGGCGAGGGTAGACAAAACAAAGGCTTTTCCCTATATTCGGGAGGCTTTCTGGAGCGCGGATGTCCTGCGCCCAGGGAAAAGCGAGACGCTCTGATGTCGCTGATGGAGTGTCCCAGCATAGGGCTGGGGGCTGCAGGATGCGCGGTTTATAAAAGGAAGATCTGATGTCTACGGGTACAGTCAAGTGGTTTAACGACGCTAAGGGTTTTGGGTTTATCACCCCCGATGAAGGTGGAGAGGACGTTTTCGCCCACTTCTCTGCGATCGCCACAAGCGGCTTTCGTTCGCTGAAGGAAGGCCAAAAGGTTCAATTCGATATCGTGCAGGGCCCCAAGGGTAAGCAGGCCTCGAATATCACGCCGATCGCCTAAACCGCGCGGCTGAACCCCAAAACCCCGTCTCGCAGTTTGAGCCGGGGTTTTTATTTGGGCCCGGTCCTTGCCCACTCGGGATAAGACCAAGTCCCAAACGTCGCGCAAAAGCCACGCACCCCGGCCAAGGCTTTGATTTGGCTTGGGTTTTTGGAAAGCTTCCGCGAAAAACCCTGCTATCCTTCCCGGCGGTTAAAACGTCAACGTCCCATGTGGGTCTTGCGTTTTACACCTCAGGGAGGCATTTCGCCTTGCCCGCCGGTGGCTAAACGCCCCCGGTCCGTTTAACTCCTATCCTTAAGGGACTTGTATGAAGAAGATCGTTGCTGCCGTTATCGCTGGTGCTATCGCTTCCACCTCTTTCGTTGCTATGGCCCAGGCCAAGAAAGAAGAGCCGAAAGCTGCCCCCAAAGCAGAAGCTAAGAAAGACGAAAAGAAGAAGTAAATCCTTCTTGATGTCATCGCCAATCTTGATCTGTCAGGATTGGCAAAACCCGTTAAAACGGGACTTGAAAAGGCAGGCCATCCTGCCTTTTCTTTTATCCTGATTCCGAACACTCGATACACCTCTTCTGCCTGCCCCACGCCATGTTCTACGGTCTTGTTATCTTCATCTCGGCATTTCTGATTTTTTTAGTCCAGCCGCTTATCGCAAAACAGATCCTTCCCTGGTTTGGCGGCTCGGCGGCTGTGTGGGGCACGTGCCTGTTATTTTTTCAAACGGCTTTGCTTGCTGGCTATGCCTATGCCGACGCGGTCAACCGTTGGCTCACGATTCGCCGGCAAGTCATTTTGCACACCGGGCTTCTTCTTTTGGCCGCGCTGACAATGCCCATCATCGCCGCCGAACACTGGCGGCCCACAGGTGAGGAGGAGCCCATCTCGCGCATTCTCGGTCTGCTCATCGCCACCATCGGCCTGCCTTACTTTCTGCTCGCTACCACAACACCTCTGGTCGGCTCATGGTATTGGCGTCGCTATCAGCAATCAGCGCCCTATCGGCTCTTCGCGTTATCTAATTTCGCATCACTACTCGCGTTGCTGGGCTTCCCCTTGCTGATGGAACCTTGGATCGGCAATCGGGAGATCGCACTGCTGTGGTCGGCGCTCTTTGTTGTATTTGCGATTCTCTGCGCCACACTCGGCTGGTCAACGGTGCGACATGCACAGCGCACATTCACATCAGAACGCATCGGCTCTGAGATCCCATCGGGATCGGGCCCCCTCCTCACGGAGACTCCCCAGCGTGCCCTGCCGGATTGGCTATTTTGGATTGGCCTTTCTGCATTGGGCTCAGCAATGCTGCTCGGGGTCAGCAGCCACCTGACGCAAAACATTTCCTCAGCACCGCTGCTGTGGGTTGTACCACTCTCGCTCTACCTTGTGACTTTTATCATCAGCTTTGATCACCCGCGCTGGTATGTGCGTCCGCTTTTTCTTCCCTTCGCGGCAGTACTCGTGCCGCTGATGGCCTGGCTGTCAGACTCGCTGGAGTTGGCGATGGTGACCCCAGTTTATGCGGCAGGCCTTTTCGTTGTCTGTATGGTCTGCCACGGCGAGCTTGCGCGTTTAAAGCCCCACCCGTCGAGACTGACTGTGTTTTATCTCTCCATTTCAGTCGGCGGTGCACTGGGTTCGCTTCTCATGGCAGTGATCGCGCCATTTATCTTCGATGGCTACTACGAGCTTTATGCCGCTTTAATCGCGGCAGCGGTTATCGGGCTTGGACTGAAGATTGGCCGATCCTCGTCAGGCCGTTGGGCATTTCGCACCGCCGCCACCGCCGTGCTCGCTGCCGTTTGTGCAACATCTTGGGAGAGCATTGGCGACTATCGGCGCGACATTCGATTTATTGAGCGCGACTTCTATGGCGTGGTGCGGACACGCGATGTCCGCAGCGAGGTCACTTTTCGAAGCATGATTCATGGTGCGATCTCGCATGGGGGCCAGCTGATCGACGAAGGCCTTGAGATGACAGCCTCTAGCTACTTTGGTCCCACCAGCGGCTACGGGCGGCTTTTTGCAAGCATGCCGCCCGGACCCAAGAAAATTGGCATTGTGGGACTCGGGGCTGGCGCACTCGCGGTATACGCACGGCCGGGTGACCACTGGGTGTTCTACGAAATCTCTCCCGCCGTGGTGCGGGCAGCCCGGGCTGAATTCACCTTCTTAGAAAAAATGCAAGGCAGCCATGAAGTCGTTTTGGGTGATGGCCGGCTTGCGCTGGAGCGCGAGCCGGCTCGACAGTTCGACGTGCTGGCTCTAGATGCTTTTTCCGGCGACTCAATTCCATCGCACCTCGTTACGAAAGAGGCGATGGCAATCTATATGAAGCACTTAAAGCCCGATGGCGTGATCGTGCTGCAGGCCACCAATCGATTTGTTGATCTGCTGCCAGTTGCACGCAATCTCGCCGACGCCCACGGCCTAACGGCCGTGCTCATTTCCGATACGCCGCAATTTGATTCGGGCGCAAACTATTGGCTCTCTATGACGGATCAGGTCATCATGACCCGCAATCCTGAAATTCTTCAGGCCGAGCCAATCCGCTCAGCCGCGCAGGCGATCCCGAAATCGCCGCGGGTGCCGATGTTTACAGACGACTACATTAACCTCATCAGCATTTTGAAACGCTAGCCGACCGCGGGAGAACAGGAGTCCTGCTGAGATGACAAAGCGCTGTTTTCGTCTAACCGCAATCTGGGCCTGCGCTGCCGCGCTGCTTCAGGCGTTACCGCCTGTGGGCCTTGCACAGCCCGCCGTCACGACGCTCACGGTACGTTTTTTTCAGATCACGGCAGAAGTCGCCGATACACCCGCACTGCGCACACGTGGCTTGATGGGTCGGCAGTCACTGCCCCCCAATCACGGCATGCTCTTCGTTTTTGAGCAGCCACAGCAGCAATGTTTCTGGATGCGTAACACGCCCCTGCCGCTCACCATCGTCTTTATGGATGACGAGGGCCGTATCTCAAGCATGGCCGACATGCAGCCCTTATCGGAGGCCACCCACTGCTCACAAATTCCAGTGCGCTACGCACTGGAAATGGAACAGGGATGGTTCGCAAAACGGGGCATCCAGCCCGGCGAAATCATCCGGGGCATTGCGCCGGCGGCAGGCGCCGCCGGCCGTTAGGCCTGCTTAGCTGAAATTTTTCGCAGCAAAGTCCCAATTCACCAACGACCAAAACGCGCCGAGATAATCGGGACGACGGTTGCGGTAATCGATGTAATAGGCATGCTCCCAGAGGTCACACGTCATCAGGGGCTTATCAGCGGTAGTGACCGGCGTGGCAGCGTTACTGGTATTCACGATATCAAGACTGCCATCTGCTTTTTTTACAAGCCATGTCCAACTGGATCCGAAATTACCCACTGCGCTCTTGGTGAAGGCTTCCTTAAAAGCATCAAACGATCCCCACTTCGCATCAATGGCTGCCGCCAGTGCGCCAGCGGGCTTGCCGCCGCCCTTGGGCGATAAGGAGTTCCAGTAAAACGTGTGATTCCAGATCTGGGCAGCATTGTTAAACACGCCACCCGAGGATTTTTTAACGATGTCCTCCAGCGACGCATTTTCGAATTCGGTGCCCTTGATGAGGTTGTTCAAATTCGTGACATAGGTCTGGTGGTGTTTGCCATAGTGAAACTCCAGCGTTTCTTTGGAGATATGCGGCTGCAGCGCATCCATGGCATAGGGCAGTGCCGGCAGGGTATGTTCCATGACGATGATTCCTTTTTAGTCGGAGGAGTAAATCTGGCGCGGACCGAATGGCGTCCGCGCAAGGCCGCGATTTTATCCCGGCTTGCCCGATGGATGCGCCGCCTGAACCCGGACATCCAAGAGGCCCTTTGCAAGCTGCACCGAGAGGGACTGATCACGCTGCACACGACGCGCATCAGTTACCACCTGCGACTGCTCGTCAAGCACCAAGGCGTAGCCACGATTTAAGACCGCATGTGGATCTAACGCCGTTAGCTGCGACTGGCAAGCAGCAAGCCGCGCATTTATGCGTTGCAGCCGCTCCCGAATGGCCCGAATCAGCAATTCCCGACTATGCCCCAGCCGCACCCAACGCTGCCTAAGCCGATCCAAAGGGCTACGCAGACGGCCCGCTGCTAGATCCAAACGCTGCTGGGCGCCCGCCCATTGCCGGCGCATCGACATTGCCTGCTGCTGATTGAGCTCTGCAAGTCGTATCAGAAGCGCCTGATCGGCCTGCGCAATACGCTGGGCTGCAGCCGTGGGAGTGGCGGCGCGCAGATCCGCCACCAGATCGGCAATGGTCACATCACTCTCATGGCCAACCCCGACGATGACCGGATGGGCGCATGTCGAAATGGCCATCGCGAGGGCCTCATCGTTAAAGGCCCAGAGATCCTCAAGACTTCCGCCGCCACGCACCATCGCAATCACATCGACCTGAGGATCCTGATCTGCGGCCAAGAGCTGTGCCCGGAGCTGTTCAGGCGCCTCGGAGCCCTGCACCAGGCTGGGATAGAGTCGAATCCGAACGCGGGGCGCAAGCTTTGAGAGCGTGACCACCACATCGCGCAGTGCGGCCGCTCCCGGGGAGGTCACCAACGCCACTGTGGTGATGCTGTCCGGCATCGGCCGCTTGCGATCATCATCGAAAAGCCCCAGGGCCGCGAGCTTAGCCTTGCGGGCGAGAAAGGCTTCATAGAGGGCCCCCTGGCCGCTTCGGACCAAGGACTCGACCCTGAGCTGAAAATCGCCCCTGGGCTCATACAGGCCGGCCACCGCGGTCACCTCTACCTGGTCGCCCTCTT
>JBILVT010000027.1:0-18133 GCA_044370275.1 Burkholderiaceae bacterium
CATTAATGCGGTGCAGACCACTCGGGCCGAGGCGGCAGCAGCCTTTAACAATCCCGAGGTCTACATGGAAAAATTCCTGGAGAATCCTCGGCATATTGAGATCCAGATTCTCGCGGACCACTCCGGTAACGTGATCCATTTGGGCGAGCGTGATTGCTCGATGCAGCGACGCCACCAGAAAGTTCTAGAAGAGGCGCCCGCCCCAAAACTTACCGCACGACTGCGCGACAAAATCGGTGATCGGTGTGCCGACGCCTGTAAGCGCATCGGCTACCGGGGTGCAGGCACCATCGAGTTTCTCTTTGAAGACAATGAGTTTTACTTCATTGAAATGAATACCCGCGTCCAGGTCGAGCATCCGGTGACCGAACTGATCACCGGCATCGACATTGTGCAGGAGCAGATCCGTGTGGCCAGCGGCCAGCGGCTTCGCCTAAAGCAAAAAGATGTGGTGTTTAAAGGCCATGCCATCGAATGCCGCATCAATGCCGAAGATCCTTATAAATTCACGCCTTCACCTGGAAAGATCCAGACCTGGCATGCGCCCGGCGGCCCTGGTGTGCGGGTCGACTCCCACGCCTACAGCGGCTATGTTGTTCCGCCCCATTACGACTCCATGATCGCCAAGCTGATTGTGTACGGCGATACCCGGGCCCAGGCAATCGCCCGCATGAAAATTGCCCTCTCCGAAACCATCGTCGAAGGTATCCAGACCAATGTGCCGCTGCATCGGGAGTTGATGCGCGATACGCATTTCATTGATGGCGGCACCTCGATTCACTATCTTGAGCACATGCTGGCCGCGCGCGCGCGGGACCGCTAAAGCCCTGGCCACAAATTGGCGTTGCGGTGATGCATGAGATCGTTTTCGAGACGAGCCTGTCGGATACCGATGCCATCTCCGACAGCCTGATTGCGCTCGGCGCCTTATCGGTCGCAGTAGAAGATGCGCTAGCCAGTCGCGACGGCGAGACCCCAATTTTTGGCGAGCCCGGGATGCCAACGGCGGTGCAGGCCTGGCCGACCTCGCGATTCGTCATCCTGATCGATATTGATACTGCACCTGCTGCTTTCTGGGCAGAGTTCTGCAAGCAAGATGATCGATTCTTTCAGCTGCCTTACGAGATCCGGGCCATCAAGGATCAGGACTGGGTTGCCGAGACACAGCGCCAGTTCAGCCCCTTTGTCTTTCGGGATCGGCTCTGGGTTGGGCCCCACTGGCATACACCACCCGCAGCTTTTGAGCGGCACGGCATCGTCATTCGCCTCGATCCCGGCATGGCATTTGGAACCGCAAGTCATGCCACCACGCAGCTCTGTCTGGAGCAGCTCACGCAGCACCTCACACCCACTCTGCCGAATCTGCATGTGCTGGATGTCGGCTGCGGCTCGGGCATCCTGGCCATTGCCGCAGCAAAACTCGGTGCCAGCCGCGTCCATGCAATCGATATCGACCCTATTGCCGTGCAGACCACCGAACAGAATGCGACGGCCAACGGCGTGACGGTCTCGGTGGCGCTGGCCGATGAGTCCCTGTCCGAGTCATTCGATGTTGTGGTGGCTAATATCCTGTCGCAGCCTCTCAAGGTGCTCGCCCCCATGCTATCGGCCCGAACCCAGCCCGGCGGCAGGCTATTGCTTTCGGGCATACTCGATCGACAAGCGCAAGAGATCTGCGAAGCCTACCAGCCCTTTATCAGACATCTTGGCCGCCTCGCCGTTTTAGATCAGCGCGACGGCTGGGTCTGTATTGGAAACACTCCTTCTTCACCCTAAAGCAAAGGAATCCCTTATGACGGTCCAAATCAGCGGCTCGATTGCCTTTGACACCATCATGGTGTTTGAAGGCCGCTTTAAAGACCACATTCTTCCTGATCAGACGCATATGCTGAATGTGGCCTTCCTCGCTCCGCAGATGCGGCAGGAATACGGTGGATGCGGTGCCAACATTGCGTACACACTGCGTAGCCTTGGCCAAGAATGCGGCCTACTGGGTGCCGTCGGGCGTGATGGCGGCGATTACCTTGAGCGGCTCTCCGGGCTCGGCATTGACACCTCGCGTGTTCTCTCCGCCGAGGACTGCTACAGCGCCCAGGCCTTCATCACGACCGATCTTGATGACAACCAAATCACCGCCTTTCATCCGGGCGCGATGAATCGGGCGGGTGAGGTCGGCCTTGGCGATACGCAGGCAAGCCTGGGCATCGTGTCTCCGAATGGCCGTGAGGCTATGATCCGGCATGCCCGCGAATTCTCGGAGCGCAGCATTCGATTCATCTTTGATCCCGGCCAGGCCATGCCCGTGTTTAGTCGCGAGGATCTCGAGGGATTTGTCAGCCAAGCGACCTGGGTCGCCGTTAATGACTACGAGGGCCATATGCTTGCCGAAAAACTAAATACCTCCATTGCGCAGCTGGCCGACCGGCTTGCCGGCGGCCTGATTCTGACGCGCGGCGCAGAGGGTGTTGAAATCATGCAACGCGACGAACCCACCATCCCAGTGCGTGGCATTGATGTGCAGCAGCTCTTCGGCCTGCCTGCGGCCGACCCAACCGGATGCGGCGATGCATTTCGTGGCGGGCTGCTTTACGGCCTTGCCCGTGGCGCCTCGCTCCTCGATAGCGCACGTCTTGGAAATTTAATGGGTGCCCTTAAGGTCATTCATCGTGGTGGTCAAAACCACGCAGTGCGGCCGCCCGAGGTCGCCCGCTTTCTTCAGAATTTGTATCCCGACACGGCGGCCCGGCTCGCGGGCCACCTGCATGCCTAACGCCCGAACGGAGTCCGATCGCTATGAGATCCCAAATAACTGTCAAAACATTGCCGCCGCTGGGCCGCGCAGGCATGGGCCTGATCACGCTTGCTGCATTTGCAGCCTTAGCGCTATCGGGCTGCGCCACGCAGAGCAGTTCATCAGCAGTCTATAAGGCCAGTGAAACCCAGCGTGAGCAGACCGTCCGCATGGCCACCGTAGAAGCAGTCAGAAAAGTCATGATTCAGCGTGACAGCAAGGGCATCGGCACAATCGGCGGTGCGGTCGTTGGTGGCATCGCTGGCAGCAGCGTCGGTCAGGGCAAGGGCTCAGATATCGGTGCGGTGCTGGGCGCGATCGGGGGGATGGTTGCAGGCCAGGCGATCGAGCAGCAGGCCAATCAGCGGGAGGGCCTCGAAATCACCATCAAGTACGACAATGGCGATCGGCGCGTGATTGTCCAAGAGGCCGATGTGGATGTAAAACCCGGCGACCGCGTTCGAATCGTTAGCGGCGCAGGCGTCATTCGAGTCTCAAAATAAATGTCGCAATACCGACATCTCAAGTTCGGTCACCACCGCTGCCGCGATCTGAAGCAATAAAAAAGCAGCAATCGGCGATAAGTCAAAGCCGCCGCCGGAGCCGGATCGCCCAATGGGGGTGCGGCGTCTGCCCATCAGCCGGCGAAAAGGCTCCAAGAGCGGAGCACTCAGCAGATCAAAGACTGGCTTTAAGGGATGCATCGGAGCGAGCCAAGACATCAATACCCCCACAATCAGAATTACCACTGCAAGCTGAAGGCACCACTGCAGGGTCCACAGCACGGCCAGGGCCACCAGCCAGCCGAATGGCCTGACCGGCTTCTGAGAAGGGCCTGCATCGGTCATCAGCCCCCAGGACATTAGAAAATAAAACAGCACCACCAGCAGAACCGATAGCAGCAAGGCCGACAGGAGACTTGCCCAGTCCACGCCGCCAAATCCCGGCAGCAGTCGGCGCATTGGCCGAACAATCCAATCGGTCATTTGAAAAGTCAGTCGAGAGAGCGGATTCTGCGCGTGCAGCCGCACCACCTGGAGATAAGCCCTGAGGGCACAGGCCACAACAAACAGGCTGCCCAAGGTTTTCAGCGTGAGCCAAAGAATCGTCATCGCCGCATCATAAAAAAAGTCCCGCCAAGGCGGGACTTTTAGTGTCACAAATCAGATAACTCTGATATCGAGACTTACGGACGGCTGCCCGTGGGGAAGGGCCAGGTGCTGGACAGAGTCGCAGCAGCGGCGGGGGCAGCAGCGGCTTTCTTAGCGCGCTTCTTGCCAGCCTTACGCTTCTTACCACCAGCTTTTTTGGCAGCTTTCTTAGCTGCGCGCTTCTTGCCGCCAGCTTTCTTAGCTGCGCGCTTCTTGCCGCCAGCTTTCTTAGCTGCGCGCTTCTTGCCGCCAGCTTTCTTAGCAGCTTTTTTCGCGCCCGACTTGCGAGCAACGCGCTTCTTCGCTGCTTTCTTAGCCGGCTTTTTCGCTGCAGCTTTTTTCTTTGCTGCAGGCTTCTTCTTTGCAGCGGTCTTGCGCTTAGCAGCGGGCTTCTTCTTTGCTTTCTTCTTTGCTTCTTCAGCCATGGAACACTCCTTCAAGCTTGAACAAAAGGGGATTCGCACCGGATGGCCCGAACCATTCATTCGCGCAAGAGGAACATCCCCCAACGCTAATGAATTCTGTATGGCGCAGGCCCCGGTTCACCTTTTGGTTCACTCCCAGGACAACGCGCCGCCCGTCTGATACTCGATCACACGGGTCTCAAAGAAATTTCTCTCCTTCTTCAGGTCGACCATTTCGGCCATCCAGGGGAAGGGATTCTCTTCATTGCCAAAGAGCGGCTCCAGGCCGATCTGCTGGCAGCGACGGTTTGCGATGTAACGCAGGTAAGACTTGAACATCGAGGCGTTCAGCCCGAGTACACCTCGCGGCATGGTGTCTTCGGCGTAGCGGTATTCCAGCTCCACCGCCTTCTGGAACAGAACCTTCAGTTCCTCTCGGAACTCTGGCGTCCAGAGGTGGGGGTTCTCCAGCTTGATGGTGTTGATCAGGTCAATGCCGAAATTGCAGTGCATGGACTCATCCCGCAGGATGTACTGGTACTGCTCAGCAGCGCCAGTCATCTTGTTTTGCCGGCCTAGGGCCAGAATCTGAACAAAGCCAACATAGAAGAACAGGCCCTCCATGAGGCAGGCAAAGACAATCAGGGACTTTAAGAGCTGCTGATCGGCCTGGGGGGTTCCAGTCTTGAAATCCGGATTGGTCAGGGTATCGATGAAAGGAATCAGGAACTCATCTTTATCGCGAATCGATGGAATCTCGTGATAGGCGTTGAAGATCTCGCCCTCATCCAGGCCGAGGGACTCCACGATGTACTGGTAGGCATGGGTATGGATGGCCTCTTCGAAGGCCTGGCGCAGCAGATACTGGCGGCACTCTGGTGCGGTGATATGCCGATAAGTGCCCAGCACAATGTTATTCGCTGCTAGTGAATCCGCGGTCACAAAGAACCCGAGGTTACGGCGAATCAGGCGGCGCTCATCCTCGGTCAGGCCGTTGGGGTCCTTCCAGGTCGCAATGTCACGCGACATATTGATTTCTTGGGGCATCCAATGATTGGCGCAGCCGGCCAGATACTTCTCCCAGGCCCATTTGTATTTAAAGGGCACGAGCTGATTGACATCCGTGCCGGCATTGATGACCCGCTTATCTTCGACCCGGACCCGGCGCATCTCCTGATCGGATGCCGCCGCTGTATCTAGGCTGCCCTGCGACATGAACGGCGGAACCGCCGATGGGCCAGCAGCCACAATGCCAGCGGCCATCGATGGGGTGGGTATGGCCTGTACCGACGAGACCGCCGGAGCCATATTCAGTGCTGCAGATCCCACTACGGGGGGCTGTGCAACGGTGTTGGAACTATCTTCCCAGTTCAGCATTTCGACTCTCACTTTGCTTTCATTCCCTCTTTTCGAGGGGTTTGACGATCAGGCGATGTGCCCGTTAACTCGATCAATGACTGCAACGTGAGATTCGGTTGTTGTACACAGCGCGAATAATGCAAGAACATTTTTCACGTTGCAATCATTTTTTTCAAAAATTTTTAAATTCAAGAATGCGACATCGGTGATGTCGCATTCTTGCCACGAGGTTTACATCAATCGATTTACTGGCAGGCCTCGCATTCCGGGTTATCGATGGAGCAGAACTTCACATCACTTCCTGCAACCGTCGACTCCTGCGCACCAGACTGAACTGCCGATGCCCCCGCTTCCAACCCGCCAGAGACCGGAACCGCGTTGAGCTGTCCAGTGCTGATGGTCGACTTCTCAGCCGAAGTCGCGCCCATCGTGCGCAGGTAATAGGTGGTCTTCAGTCCGCGCAGCCAGGCAAGCTTATAGGTCTCGTCGAGCTTTTTACCCGATGCGCCTGCCATGTAGATGTTCAGCGACTGGGCCTGATCAATCCATTTCTGACGCCGGGCCGCGCACTCCACGGTCCAGCGCGTATCGACTTCAAATGCGGTGGCGTAGAGGCTACGCAGCTCGGCCGGCACTCGGTCAATCTTGGCCAGGCTGCCATCGAAGTACTTCAGGTCCGCCACCATGACCTCGTCCCACAGGCCAAGCTTTTTCAAATCCTGGACCAGATACTCGTTGACCACCGTGAATTCCCCCGAGAGGTTCGATTTCACGTAGAGGTTCTGGTAGGTGGGCTCAATGGAGGCGGAGATGCCCACGATATTCGAGATGGTGGCCGTGGGCGCAATCGCGACACAGTTGGAGTTGCGCATCCCGTGGGCCTTGATGCGAGAACGCAGCGCCTCCCAATCGAGCGTGGACGACATGTCAACTTCGACATAGCCGCCGCGTTCCTCGGCCAAAATCTTCAACGTGTCCAGGGGCAGTATGCCCTGATCCCACAGGGAGCCGCGGAACGATGAGTAGGCGCCCCGCTCCTCGGCCAGTTCGGTCGATGCCCAGTAGGCGTTGTAGCAGACCGCCTCCATCGAACGGTCGGCAAACTCCACCGCATCCTGGCTGGCATAGGACACACGCATCGCATGCAGCGCCTCTTGAAACCCCATGATGCCCAGACCGACTGGCCGGTGGCGGATATTGGAATTGCGGGCCTTGGCGACAGCGTAATAGTTGATGTCAATCACGTTATCCAGCATGCGCATGGCCGTGCGGATCGTCCGATGCAGCTTTTCGTGATCCAACTCAAGTCCCCCGCGAGATGCGGGCTTGAGATGGTTCACCAGATTGACCGAGCCGAGGTTGCAGACCGCGATCTCTGTGTCGTTGGTATTCAGGGTGATCTCAGTGCACAGGTTGGAGGAGTGGACCACCCCCACATGCTGCTGCGGGCTGCGGATATTGCACGGATCCTTGAAGGTAATCCAGGGATGGCCCGTCTCAAACAGCATCGTCAGCATCTTGCGCCAGAGCGAGAGGGCGGGAATTCGCTTGAAATGCTTGATTTCGCCACTGTCGGCCTTCGCCTCATAGGCGGTGTACGCCTGCTCGAATGCGCGGCCCACCTTGTCGTGGAGATCCGGCACATCGGATGGTGAGAACAGAGTCCACTGGCTGCCTTCCATGACCCGCTTCATAAAGAGATCAGGAATCCAGTTGGCCGTGTTCATGTCGTGGGTGCGGCGACGGTCATCGCCCGTGTTTTTGCGCAGTTCGAGAAACTCTTCGACATCCAAATGCCAGCTCTCTAGATAAGTGCAGACCGCACCTTTGCGCTTACCCCCCTGATTCACGGCCACAGCAGTGTCGTTGACCACTTTCAGAAACGGCACCACACCTTGGCTCTTACCATTGGTGCCTTTGATGTAGCTGCCCAAGGCGCGCACAGGCGTCCAATCATTACCAAGACCGCCCGCGTATTTGGCCAGCAGCGCATTTTCCTTAATCGCTTCGTAGATGCCGTCCAGATCATCGGCCACAGTCGAGAGGTAGCAAGAAGAGAGCTGTGAGTGTGTCGTGCCGGAATTGAACAGTGTGGGCGTTGAGCTCATGAAATCAAAGCTCGACAACAGATTATAAAACTCGATCGCGCGTGCTTCACGATTCAATTCATTCATCGCAAGGCCCATTGCCACTCGCATAAAAAATGCCTGAGGCATTTCGATGCGACGGCCCTCGCCGGAAAACGGATCGTTGCGATCAATCAAGAAATAACGGTCATATAGGGTCTGCAGGCCAAGGTAATCGAACTGCAGATCCCGCTTCGGATCAATGGCCTGGGCCAGCTTTTGAAGATCAAAGCGCGAGAGTTCCTCGTTTAGCAGGCCAATCTCGATGCCCTTCTTGATGAATCGCGGGAAGTAGTCAGGATAGCGCCGCTCCATCTCGGCCTGCGAAACCTCCGACTGCAGCATTTCCTTGCGAATCGTGTGCAGCAGCAGACGGGCACTGACTTTGGCATAGGCGGGGTCCTTTTCAATAAGCGCTCGGGCCGCCAGGATGGCGGATTTAAAAACCTCTTCAAGTGGCACGCCGTCATAGAGATTTTTGACGGTGTCTTGCATGACCGCGTCGACACTGACGGCCTCACCCAGGTCAGCGCAGGCAGCGGCAATGATGTCGCGCAGCCAAGCTTCGCTGAGCGGCTGACCGCCGCCATCGACCAGCATATGCAAGGAAGATTGAATCGGAGCGGTGGTGGGCTGCTTGGCGGCCCGCTCCTGTGAGCGACGCTCCCGATACAGCACATAGGCCCGGGCGACCTCATGCTCGCCTGAGCGCATCAAGGCGAGCTCGACCTGATCCTGAATGTCCTCGATGTGCATCGTGCCGCCGGCGGGCAGCCGGCGCATCAGCGCCATCACAACCGACTGGGTCAGGGCCTCGGTGATCTCGCGGACCCGGGCCGATGCGGCCCCCTGATTGCCACCCACGGCCAGAAACGCCTTGGTCATCGCAATCTGAATCTTGCTGGGCTCAAAGCCTACGACTGCGCCATTACGACGAATGACTTTGATGTCGGCTGCAACGGCCTGCGGCGACAGCACAGAAGGTGCGGTCGTTGACGGGCCTGACGGAACCAGGCCCGCAGTAACTGTGGCGTTTTGTGATTGTGATTCTGCGCCCCACTGCATCATGAAACTCTCCCTAAAAATTCTCTAAAAAAATTGTTGTAAACGCTTGAAAACATGGGCAAAAGAGGGTTGGTTGTGGGAGGTGGCGTCTCCCCTTGAAAACACTAGATGTAGTACTTTTTTTGGCCGGAGGACCTAATTCTAGTAGTCCAGGGGATCCCGGGGCAAGGGGTTTGCTCAGGGCAAACCCCTGTGTGCGGTGCACATAACTCAGCCAGCCAGGCCCAGCCCAAAAAGAAAATCTGAGTGCTGATTTGACGAGGGTTCTAGGCCAGAATCATTCGGCGAGGGCCGAAAAATCAAGGGTACGGCCGTGTGAGTAAACACCCACGCCCATTTAACAATCTAAGCATCTCTGGCCATGAGAAGGCGGGCCCGGGATCCGTCTTTCGGCCCGGTGCGAGATCAGAGTGCCCAACAATCCACTTCAAAGTTGGCAGCATGGTGCAAGCGCCCGCCAGCACATCGGCAGCCGCCTGCATCTGAATGTCAGGATACGGCACATCATCAGCGCCCTCGAGTTCAAGCCCAATTGAAAAATCATTGCAGGCATGCCGGCCGAGAAACTCCGAAACGCCTGCATGCCAGGCACGATCTGGAAGGCCAACAAACTGAATGACTTCGCCTGAACGCCGAACGAAAAAGTGGGCCGACACCCGCAGGCCCGCAAGCTCCGAGAAACTTGGATGCTGATTGCAATCCAGCCGACCGAGGAACAAGTCCTCAACAGCGCTGCCTTCAAAACAGCCTGCCGGCAGGCTGATGTTATGGATCACCGCGAGCGTAATTTCGGCATCTGATGGCCGCGCGTCCCAATGCGGCGAGGCCGATCGACGCGCGCCCGAAATCAGCCAGCCTTGTGCATCAAACTGAAGTGCACCCATTAGCCCTTCGGTCCAAGATGCCTATGGGTCATGCTGCAATAGGCCTGTCCATCCTTCCAGACCGCATCAGTCGCGGGCAGCCGGGCGCTGCAGTGGGCGCACTGAATGAGTTTTGATTGGGCGGTTGTGTCGGCAGAGGACTGCGAATCTTTTGCGCCGCCGCGCTTGGAAAATGCACGCTTTAAAAGCCACAGGCCTGCAATCACCGCCAACGAAATAATTACTACACGTAGCAGCATCTCAGCGATCCAATACGACTTCTAAAACAAAACGGGTGCCGACATAGGCCATCAGTAACGTTGCGAATCCTGCAAGTGTCCAGCGAGCGGCTACACGGCCCCGCCAGCCCCACCACTTATGGCCAACCAATAATGTCAGCGAGAGGGCCCACGAGGCCAAGGTGAATACGGTTTTATGGTCAAAACGAAGCAGCCCCCGCCCAAGTTCGGCCCCCACCACCATGCCCGAGCCCAGGGTGAGCGTCACCAGAATGAATCCTGCGAACACCATGTGTACCAGCATCTGATCTAAGCCGATCAATGGCGGCAGGCCCTGCCACCATCCGCCCGAATCAAATCGAATGCGGCGCGTGCTATGCAGCGCCCGCTCCATCGCGAGCATCAGCAAAGCGCTGGCCGCCGCCAGCGTAAACGTGCTGTACGCCAACATCGCAAGCAGCATGTGCAGACGAAAGCTAAAGTCCAGAGTGGTGGTCAGTGGCCGGCCGGGAAAAATTAGCGGCAACGCAGCAGCAATCGCTGCGACAATAAAAACACCCTGCGTGATGGGCGGCAGCCGTTGAAACCAGGATTCGATCCACAGCAGCAGCACCGCAAGCCAAAGGGTCCATGAAATCGATGTCGCGAAGCCGAAATACAGGCCCTCACGTGAAAACCAATTCGGCAACAAGGACAGCCCGTGGACCGCGATGACTGCGAGCAGCATGGCCTGGCCCACACGCGAGGCAAGCGGCATGGTCGCAGCAGAAGTGCCGGCCCGGTGGGCCCAGGCCAGGCCCGCATAACCTGCTGCGGCCACGAGCGATACGGCGCCGTAGAATGAAGCATCCATAACGAGGGCAGTGTAGCGCAGCATGCTTGAAAATCTGACCGAACGGCTCGCGCGGGTCGTTAAAACCATCAAGGGCGAGGCCCGGCTGACCGAATCCAACACGCAAGACATGCTGCGTGAGGTCCGGCTCGCCCTGCTCGATGCGGATGTGGCCCTGCATGTCGTTAAAGATTTCATTGCCAAGGTCAAACAAAAGGCGTTGGGCCAGGAGGTCCAAGCCAGCCTGAGTCCGGGCCAGGCCATGGTCGGTGTGGTGCATCGAGAGCTAATTCATCTGATGGCGGGGGAAGACACGCCCAACCCGGGCCGGCTGCAGCTCAACCTCGCGGTTGCGCCCCCTGCGGCCGTGCTGATGGCCGGACTGCAAGGCGCTGGAAAAACCACAACCGTCGGCAAGCTCGCCAAGTGGCTTGCTGAATCACAAAAAAAACGGGTCCTGACCGTTTCGTGCGATGTCTATCGGCCGGCCGCCATCGACCAGCTTCGACTGGTCAGCGCACAGGCGGGTGTTGAATTTTTCCCAACCCCAGAGGGCGCAAGCCCCGTCGACATCGCGCAGCAGGCCCTGGATCACGCCCGACGCCATCTCCACGATGTCGTGCTCATCGATACAGCGGGGCGGCTTGCGATTGATGAAGAAATGATGCGCGAGATTGCGCAGCTGCATAACGCGGTCAAGCCCATTGAAACGCTCTTTACGGTCGATGCGATGCAAGGCCAGGATGCGGTGCGGACTGCGGCTGCATTTCAGGCGGCCCTTCCGCTGACCGGTGTCGTACTCACCAAGCTGGATGGCGACTCTCGCGGCGGCGCCGTTTTATCGGTGCGGACCGTGACCGGCTGCCCTATCAAATTTGTCGGCACCTCAGAAAAGATTGATGGCCTTGAGGCCTTTGATGCCGAACGGATGGCCAATCGCATTCTGGGGATGGGCGACATTCTGGCCATCGTTGAGCAGGCCAAAAAAAGTGTTGACTTAAAAGCGGCCGAAAAAATGGCCGAGAAATTTAAGACAGGCGGCCGCTTTGATCTGAATGATTTCAAAATGCAAATCGGGCAGATGCGCAATATGGGAGGCCTGTCTTCGTTGGTCGATAAGCTCCCCGCCCAGATGCAGCAGGCCGCCAAAGGCACTGATCTGTCCGCAGCCGAAAAATCCATACCGCGCATGGAGGGCATCATCAACTCCATGACGCCGAGAGAGCGGCAGCACCCTGAACTTTTAAAGGCGAGCCGAAAAAGGCGGATTGCGGCAGGCGCAGGCGTCTCGGTTCAGGAAGTCAACCGTCTGCTGAATCAGTTTGAGCAGATGCAAGAGATGATGAAAAAAATGCAGAAAGGCGGCCTCGCAAAAATGATGCGGGCTGTGGGTGCCATGAAAGGCATGGGCGGCATTCCAGGAATGGGCGGCTTCGGAAAACGCTAACGATGGGCCCACTGCGGCGTGCGTTTAGTCAAAAACGCGTCAATGCCCTCTGCGGTATCCGTAAGGCCCATATTGCAAGTCATCGTCTCGCCCGCAACCGAATAGGCACCCGCAAGTCCCATCTCGATTTGCTGATAAAAGGTTGTCTTGCCCATTGCAACAGCTGCCGCGCTCTTGGACTTGATCAGCCCTGCCAGCCGCTGGACCTCCGCGTCAAGCTCCGCCGCAGGCACTACACGATTCACTAGGCCCCAGGCCAGCGCGGTCGATGCATCAATCATCTCGCCCGTGAGCAGCATCTCCATCGCCCGCTTGCGGCCGATATTGCGTGCCACTCCCACGGCCGGCGTTGAGCAGAACAGGCCGATATTGACTCCGGGCAGAGCGAACCGGCTGTCGGCACTCGCGACCGCAAGATCGCACATGGAGGTCAGCTGGCAGCCAGCCGCGGTTGCAATACCGTGAACCTTAGCGATTACAGGCTGCGGCATCTGGGTGATGCGCATCATTAATTCACTACACGAGCGAAACAGCCCGGCGATCCATGCAGCGTCCTGGGCATGGTCCTGCATCTGTTTGAGATCGTGGCCAGCACAAAATCCACGACCATTGCCTTGAAGCACGACGACCCGCACCGATTTATCCTGAGCGATCGCATCGAAGGTCTGGCATAAGGCCAGAATCATTTCAGAGGACAAAGGATTGAATCGCTCGCCACGATTCATCGTGATCGTGGCGAGTGCATCCTGATCCTCGCGCAAGACATAAAGCTGCTCGGGGGCATTCATGATGTCGTCTCCTTTTTTAATTCACGGACAGCAAGCTGCGGACTGCCACAACCACACCATCGCGATCACACACCGAGGCTGACATGGTGCTGCGTTTTAACAATTCGAGCTTTTCTTCCTTAAGGGACCGCTCGCCGATGGTGACCCGAACCGGCACACCAATCAACTCCCAGTCTGCAAACATCGCACCGGGACGCTCATCACGGTCATCAAGTGCGACATCAATACCCGCGGCCAAGAGCTCCTGATAAATCGCCTCAGCGGCGGCGCGTACCGCCTCAGATTTTGCAGCCCCCACCGGACAGATCACCACCTCAAAAGGAGCAATCGCAGCCGGCCAGATGATGCCGCGCTGATCATGATTCTGCTCAATTGCAGCCCCGACAATTCGGGTCACGCCAATGCCGTAGCAGCCCATCTCCATGAGTGCGGGCTTACCCGTTTCATCCAGATAGCTGGCCTTCATTGCCTCTGAATATTTGGTGCCCAGATAAAACACATGGCCAACCTCAATGCCACGCTGAATCGACAAGCTGCCTTTACCATCGGGAGAGGGATCTCCCTCGACGACGTTGCGAATATCGGCTACATCGTCGGGCTCTGGCAGATCGCGGCCCCAATTGACGCCACAGAGGTGGTGGTCCCACTGATTCGCCCCAGTAATGAAGTCACTCATCTGCGCGACGGTGCGATCTGCAATCACCGTGATGGGCCGGGCAGGCGCAACGGGACCCAGGTAACCGGGCTTACAGCCAAAGTGGGACTCAATCTCCTGAACCGTTGCAAAACGAAAACCCTGATCCAGGCCCTTGAGTTTGCCTGCCTTCACTTCGTTGAGATCATGGTCGCCACGGAGCAGCAAAAGCCAGATCTTGGTCGCTGCCACTGCACCCTTTTCATCACGCACATCGGTCGCCAGCACAATGGATTTAACGGTCTGCTGTAGCGGCAGACCGAGAAGCGCCGCCACTTCAGCGCAGGTGGATTTGCCGGGCGTGGGCGTTAACACCATGGGCTGCACAGCCGCCTTACGTTCCGACAGCAGCGCGACCGCCTCAGCAAGCTCCATGTTGGCGGCGTAATCGGATTGCGGGCAGTAAACGATCGCGTCTTCCCCCGTGTCTGCAATCACCTGAAACTCGTGGGAGCGCGAGCCTCCGATGGCGCCGGTGTCGGCGGCCACTGAGCGATACCGCAGGCCCAGCCGATCGAAAATCCGACAGTAGCAATCAAACATGTTGTCGTAGCTTTTTTCAGCGCCGGCGACATCACGATCAAAGGAGTAGGCATCCTTCATGGTGAACTCACGGCCCCGCATCACGCCAAATCGCGGCCGCCGCTCATCGCGGAATTTGGTCTGAATATGATAGAAATTCTTTGGCAGCTGCCGCCAGCTTTTCAGCTCCTGACGGGCGATATCCGTGATCACCTCCTCTGAGGTTGGTTGAATCGCGAAATCCCGTCCGTGCCGATCTTTCACACGAAGTAACTCCGGCCCCATCCTCTCCCAACGGCCAGTCTCCATCCAGAGCTCAGCAGGCTGCACCAGGGGCATCAAGAGCTCAATGGCACCCGAACGGTCCATCTCTTCACGAATAATTCGTTCCACTTTACGGATCACCCGCAGGCCCAGCGGCATGTAGTTATAAATCCCGGCTCCCAGCCGACGAATCATGGCCGCCCGGAGCATCAGGCGATGGCTGACCACCTCAGCGTCGGCGGGATCTTCCTTTAAGGTCTGGAAGTGGAAATGGGAAATTCGCATGATGGCCCTCTTATAATCGATGCCATTCTATGACCAATTCTTTTGTGCTCGCGGCCACACCATCACACCACCATGCTTGATGAAAACGGATACCGCCCGAATGTCGGCATCATCCTGATCAATAGTCAGCGCCAGGTCTTCTGGGGTAAGCGGGTGCGCGAACATGCCTGGCAATTCCCGCAGGGCGGCATTAAATCCGGTGAGGCCCCAGAGCAGGCCATGTTCCGCGAACTCGAAGAGGAGACCGGGCTGAAGCCTCATCACGTCGAGATCATCGGCCGGACCCGCGATTGGCTGCACTACGATGTGCCCGAACGCTGGGTGCGTCGCGAGTGGCGTGGCCACTATCGGGGCCAGAAGCAAATCTGGTTCCTGCTGAAAATGCTCGGCCGCGACTGCGATGTCAGCCTGCGCAATAACTTAGAAAAACCCGAGTTCGATGCCTGGCGTTGGCACGATTACTGGATCCCATTGGACTCGGTAATTGAATTTAAACGCAATGTGTATCGCTGCGCGCTCAATGAGCTCTCCGAGTTGATTTTTTCCCAGGAAGAACTGCTGCACCGGCCCGAGCACACTGAGGCCGCTAGCCTCGGCCGAGCACAATAAGATTGTCTCGGTGGATGAGCTCAGGCTCCTCCACAAACCCAAGGATCGATTCAATCTCACTTGAAGGCCGACGCGCGATGCGTCGGGCATCGCTGGCACTATAGTTCACCAAGCCCCGTGCAATTTCACGGCCCTGCGGCGAATGGCAGCTGACCAGGTCGCCGCGCTCAAACTCGCCTTGGACCTGGGTCACGCCGATTGGCAACAGGCTTTTTCCCTGATCGAGCAGCACCCGAACAGCACCCTCATCCAGCGTGATGACGCCACGAGTCTGTAGCTGATCGGCAAGCCATTGCTTTCGGGCGGCAATCGGCGCAAGTTCCGCCACAAGGCACGTGCCCAGAGATTCACCTGCCGCAAGCCGCGACAAAATCTCATGCTCTCGTCCGCTGGCGATCACGGTGGCAGCGCCGCTGCGCGCAGCCCGCTGTGCCGCCCTTACCTTGGTGGCCATACCGCCCTTTCCGAATCCCGTTCCCGCGCCGCCTGCCATCGCCTCAAAAGCTGAATCGGCCGCCTTGCCCCAGGCAATCAGTGTCGCGCTCGGATCATTGCGCGGATCGGCAGTAAAGAGGCCGGCCTGATCCGTCAGGATCACCAAAACATCGGCCTCAATCAGATTGGTGACCATCGCTGCCAGCGTGTCGTTATCGCCGAGCTTGATCTCATCGGTCACCACAGTGTCATTTTCATTAATGATAGGAATGACCCCGTAGCCCAGCAGCGTGGAAATGGTGGCGCGTGCATTCAGATAGCGGCGGCGATCTGCAATATCTTCATGGGTCAACAGAATCTGTGCGGTTTTGAGATTCCAGCGCGAAAAACCCGACTCGTAGGCCTGTGCCAGACCCATCTGGCCGACTGCTGCGGCTGCCTGAAGCTCATGAATCTCGTGCGGACGGGTCAGCCATCCGAGTCGCTTCGTGCCCTCTGCAATGGCGCCACTTGAAACCAGCACCACCTCACGGCCCTGGCCCCGAAGTGCTGCGATTTGCGCCGCCCAGACTGCGATGGCCTCAGGATCAATGCCGCGGCCCTCGTTGGTCACGAGGCTTGAGCCGACCTTGACTACCCAACGCTGGGCCCGCCGCACGACCTGACGCTCACCGGCCGCGTTATTCGACATTTGCGCCCTCCTCGGAAGACGTGAAACGCACATCGGGTTTCGCCGAACCGACCTCTGCAATCCGCTGAGCATCCAGCCAGTGCTGAACATCCTGCATCAGGGCTTCACAGCCCGCTCGGCTAGCACCGCTGACGCAATAGGCGGAGGATCGGGAGCGTAATTTCTTTTTCAGTGCGGCAAGAAACTCTTGGCCAAGCGCCTCCCCCACCGTATCCACTTTATTCAGAACAATCCAGCGGGGCTTGCGGGCCAGCTTCGGGTCGTAACGCTTTAACTCCGCTACCAGGCCGCGAATTTCTGCGGCAAGACGATCCACCAGTTCACGCCGATCCTCTTCGGACTCAATTCGGCTGCCCGGCGGAAGGACATCGACAATATGCAGCAGCAGCCGCGTTCGCTGCAGATGCCGCAGAAATTGATGGCCGAGGCCTGCACCTTCTGCGGCGCCTTCGATAAGGCCCGGGATATCCGCCATAACAAAACTCTTGGCGGGCCCGGACCGCACCACGCCGAGATTTGGATGCAATGTCGTGAAAGGATAGTCGGCGATCTTTGGCCGCGCATTTGAGCAGGCTGCAATCAAGGTGGATTTTCCCGCGTTCGGCAGGCCGAGCAGGCCGACATCCGCAAGCACCTTAAGTTCAAGACGAATGCGGCGATGTTCGCCCTCGGTGCCCTTGGTCGCCTGCCGAGGCGCACGGTTGGTGCTCGACTTAAAGTGCAGATTGCCCAGGCCACCGCGGCCGCCTTTGGCCAGAATTGCCTGCTCACCATCAAGGGCCAAATCTGCAATGAGCGCGCCACTCTCGGCATCCGTGATCACCGTGCCAACCGGCATTCGCAAAACGATGTCTTCGGCGGCCGCGCCATAGCGATCCGACCCCTGCCCGTGCTCACCACCGCGCGCTCGATGGACTCGGGCATACCGATAGTCAATCAGCGTATTGATGTTGCGATCCGCCACCGCGATGACCGAACCGCCACGGCCACCATCACCCCCGCTCGGGCCGCCTTTAGGAATGAACTTCTCGCGACGAAATGCAACGATGCCATTGCCGCCGTTACCGGCATGGACTTCGATGGTGGCTTCGTCAATAAATTTCATCGGTGACTCAGAAATGAAAAGCCCCGCATCACGGCGGGGCTCTCAGATCAACAGTGCTCAGGGGCCTATTCCGCCACGACACTAACTGTAGAACGATTCAGAGGGCCGCGGACTGCAAACTTGACTCGGCCGGGTGAGAGCGCGAACAGGGTGTGATCCTTGCCCATGCCAACATTCTCGCCGGCATGAAACTGTGTGCCCCGCTGGCGCACAATGATGCTGCCTGCAGCGATTTGCTCCCCGCCAAAGACTTTCACGCCGAGCCGTTTGGCTTCCGAATCCCGACCATTTCGCGTACTGCCGCCGCCTTTTTTCTGTGCCATTTCTTATCCTCAATCATCGACGCTGCCTCCGCATGGGGAGCAGCAGCCAAAATTATTTTTTGATCTCAACAATATTTAATTCAGTGTAATTTTGCCGGTGCCCCTGGCTCTTGGCGTAGTGCTTTCGGCGGCGGTGCTTA
>JBILVT010000118.1:0-5313 GCA_044370275.1 Burkholderiaceae bacterium
CGGGAAATAGACCGTGGAGGCCCGCTCGCGGGCCGACTGGCCCAGTGCACTCTCGGGTCCAATAGCTGCCGCCGGCGCAGCAATATGAATGCCGACCCGCCATCCGCCATCGGTCAGCTCCTGCAACGAAAACGCGTCATCAATCTCAGTCGTCGTCGCATCATCAATCGAATAGGCTGGACTCGGTGCTTGCGGCAATGAGAGTCGCTCGGACTGAAGCACCATCAAATTAATTTCATCGACAGGAACATCAATGCCGGTGCCCGCAGGAAAACACTGCTGCAGAAAGCGGGCCCGATGCAGGCTGTATGCGCTTGCCAGTGCGCCACGCGATAGCAGCAGTCGTGCAGGCGCCATCTGTAGGGCCTGGGCGGCGGACTCTAAAGCCTTAAAAGCAACCGACTGCTTATCAGGCCGCACCACGAGCATCAGCGCCCGCTCTTTGATTTCCGATGGCACCTCGCCGGCGACTAAGGCCTCGTGCAGCCGTTGCTGCTCCAGTGCTGCCTGACGCTTACGCTCCGCCCCAGCCAGGGCAGCCTTTAAAGACTCCTCGGGCGCCGCCTTATAGCGGCCGCGGCCCTTGCGATAAAAATACATGGGCGACTGATGCAGCGCCATGAGCAGGCCTGCCGACTCATCACTGCGCGGCGTGTTGGAGAAGACCTCGCGCGCAAACTCGGCAAAACTAAATTCATCTTGAGGAGCGCATTCCCAGAGAAACTGCGGATCCAGGCCCTGGGCAATCTCATGGGCAGCGGGCATCAGCGCGTCACGGCCCGGCTGCTCAAATGTCAGCAGCAAAGCAGTGCGCTTGATCTTAGACCGCTTGCCCGAGGCCATCTCCACCTGAAGACTTGCATCACTCTCGGAAAAGAGCGTGCCAACTTTAAAGGCGCCGTCTTCTTCAAACAGTACAAACATGGCCAAAAACCGCGTGTCCTTGGCTTAGGCCAACGCGGCGAGCAGACGCTCGTGAATGCCGCCAAAGCCACCGTTACTCATCACAAGGATCCGATCGCCTGGGGCTGCGGCCCGCGCGACTGCGGCCACCAACGCCTGCAGGTCGGCATGGGCCTGGGCTTTCGAGCCGAGCGGCGCGAGGGCTGCATTCAAATCCCAATCCAGCCCGCCTGAATATCCAAACACAAGATCAGCCGATTCAAGGCTGGATGCAAGCCGTGATGACATCACGCCCAGCTTCATGGTGTTCGATCGCGGCTCGAGCACAGCAATCAGACGGCCCGGAGACTGCAGACGCTGCATCTGTGCACGCACCCCCTCCAGGGTTGCGGCAATTGCTGTGGGGTGGTGAGCGAAATCATCCAGCACCTGGATGCCGCCGACCTCGCCGCGCAGCTGCAGTCGACGCTGCACGCCGCGAAAGCCAGAAATCGCGGCGCAGGCCTGATCTGCCGCCACGCCATAGGCGTGGGCTGCAGCGACTGCGGCCAGGATATTGCTGCGATTGTGCTCACCCACAAGGGTTGAAGCGACCCGGCCCTGCAGCTCGCCCCGCCAGAACACCTCAAAAACCTCGCGATCCTGGCTACCCTGAGCGGGGCCAATCGACCAGTATTCAGGATGCTGAAAAAACTCCACGGGTGTCCAGGCCCCGCGATCGATGATCCGTGCCAATGCAGGCTCACGGCCATTCACAATCAGCCGGCCCGCCTCGGGTAGGGTTCGGACCCAATGATGAAACTGGGTCTCAATCGCTGTGAGATCCGGAAAAATATCCGCGTGATCAAACTCCAGATTATTCAAGATGGCGATCTCAGCCCGGTAATGCAAGAACTTTGAACGCTTATCAAAAAAAGCCGTGTCATATTCATCCGCCTCAATCACGAACGGCACGCTGCGATCACTGTGAACTGCCTCCGTAGCCAGCGGCATTGTGAGCGACGGGCTGAGCCGCGCAGAGACCCCGAAGTTTTCCGGCACACCCCCGATCAAAAACGACGGCCGGTGGCCAGTGGCCTCTAGAATCCAAGCCAGCAGCGCGCTGGTGGTCGTCTTGCCATGAGTACCTGAAATCGCAAGTACCCGGTGCCGCGGCAATAGCACCTGACCGAGCCATTGCGGGCCAGAAATCATCGGCGCGTTGCGGTTTAACAGGGCCTCAATCAGCGGCATGCCGCGCCGGGCTACATTGCCCACCACCCAGAGATCGGCAGCAAGACCAAGCTGATCGGCCTCAAAGCCCTGGATCAGCTCAATGCCCGCCTGGGACAGCTGCGTGCTCATCGGGGGGTATACATTGGCATCACATCCCGTGACGCGAAAACCGCAGGACCGGGCCAGCTGGGCCAGCCCCCCCATAAAGGTGCCGCAAATCCCGATCACATGTAGATGCATGGCCGGCATTGTAGCGATGGGCATAATGCCGACCATGATTTTTGAAAACAGAAGCGATCTCTTTTCAACAGACAACACGCTGCGGGCTGAAATCGCCGCGGCAGCCGCCAGCCTCATTGCCGAGGAGGGCCTGGACTATGCAAACGCAAAACGCAAAGCCATCGAGCGTATTGCCGGAAAAAAACATCACCGCTTACAGCGTGAGATCCTGCCTTCTAATGAAGAAATCGAAGAGGCCGTCCGGGAGTATCAAAAAATTTTTCAGGCCGATTCCCAGCCGCTGCGGCTACGGCTGCTGCGCGAAAAAGCGCTGGCCCTGATGCGGCTCTTGGCAGATTTTTCTCCCATGCTGACCGGGGCAGTGGCCAATGGCACTGCCAGTGAACACAGCGATATCCATCTGCATTGCTTTGCGCCCAGCGCCAAAGAGCTGGGCATCTTTCTGATGAACCAGGGATTGGACAGTGAGGCTGCCAGCCTCACACCACAGCGGCCCGGGGGCGATGCGATTGAGGCCCTAGCAATCCAGTGGCAGGGAGAGCTGGCGACCATTGCGGTCTACCCCGAACACGATCAGCGCAGCAGCCCGCGGCATGAAACCAAACGAAAACACAATCGGCTGGATATCAAATCGGTTGAGAAACTGCTGCGCGATAACCCAGTCCAAGAGACGCCATGAGCCTGAGCAAAAAATCAAAGCGGAGCCTTCTGGCCGCCGTCGGCCTGATCCTGCTGATTGCAGGAATCGCTGCGGGTATGCTGCGGCTCAGCCCATCTAAGGTGCCAGCGGCCGGCTGGGTATTTGAGCTCTCATTTCCAAACCCCCAGGGAGAGGCCATCAGCCTTCAGGCCGTCCGGGGCCGGCTGACGGTTGTGAACTTCTGGGCGACCTGGTGCCCGCCCTGCGTCGAAGAGATGCCTGAACTCTCCAGAATCCATGAAGAAATGTCGCCAAAAGACGTTAAAGTGATTGGATTGGCCGTCGATTCACCGTCTAACGTCAGGGAATTTCTCAAAAATCGAAGTTTTAGCTACCCCCTTCTCGTGACCGGCGGATCGGGAAGCGAACTGGCGAAACGACTCGGAAATTCGATCGAAGCTCTGCCCTATACCGTGCTAATCGATGCAAATGGCAGGGTTTTAAAGCAAAAACTAGGAAGAATAAAAGAAGAAGAGCTCAGAAACTGGATCACCGAAGTACGCTAGAATAGCTGCTAGTGAATCCCGCTGGAGCGGCCAAATGTCGTTATCTCCGCTAATTTGGGTGCTACATGGCCCAAATTTGAATCGATTGGGTGCCCGAGAGCCAGAAATCTATGGCTCCACGACCCTAGAACAGATCAATCAGATGGTTGCCGGCCGGGCAAAGGCCCTGGGCGTGGACATCGACTGCTATCAGTCTAACCACGAGGGAGCACTTATTGAGCGTGTCCACCAGGCCGGGCCCGCTTCGGTGAAATTTATTGTGATCAATCCCGCCGGATTCACCCATACGAGCGTTGCCTTGCGGGACGCGATTGCCTCAGTCGCAATTCCGTTTGTTGAAGTGCACCTTTCAAACGTGCATCGGCGCGAATCCTTTCGGCATCACTCTTACTTTTCCGACCTCGCAGAAGCGGTGATCTGTGGGCTGGGGCCACAGGGCTATTTGGCCGCAATTGAATTCGCCGCGCAGAGGATCACCCAACACCGTGGCTGAAGACCGTCAGAAATCCAAGGAGCGCACCTCGATGGACCTGAGAAAACTCAAGACCCTGATTGATCTCGTCGCCGAATCCGGAATCTCGGAGCTCGAAATTACCGAAGGCGACGATAAAGTCAGAATCGTTAAATCCACCTCCGCGCCATTGGCGCCCGCCTTAAGCCATGTCATCGCAGCAGCACCCGTAAACGTGGCCACCCCCGCGCCGACAAGCTCCGCTGAGGTCCCCGCGACATCGGGGCTGGCCGCAGGCGGGCCGGCAGAGCCAGAAGGGAAAATCGTGAAGTCCCCCATGGTGGGCACCTTTTATCGGTCATCCGCTCCAGGAGCCGATCCCTTTGTATCGATGGGCAGCAGCGTGTCAGAAGGCCAGACCCTCTGCGTGATTGAGGCCATGAAACTAATGAATGAAATTCCCGCAGACTGCTCCGGCGTTGTGAAGGAGATTCTTGTCGAAAACGGCCAGCCTGTTGAATTTGGCCAGCCGCTCTTCGTCCTGGCCTAGTCGGCAAGCGCCCCCGATCCATGGCCGCGTTGTTTGAAAAAGTACTGATTGCCAATCGTGGCGAAATCGCCCTGCGCATTCAACGGGCCTGCCGCGAGCTCGGCATCAAGACCGTGGTCGTGCACTCTGAGGCTGACACCGATGCGAAATACGTCAAGCTTGCTGATGAATCGGTCTGTATCGGGCCGCCGCCTTCGCGGCAAAGCTATCTCAATGTGCCTGCGATTATTGCGGCGGCCGAAGTCACGGACGCCGAGGCCATCCATCCCGGCTATGGATTTTTATCCGAAAACGCTGACTTCGCGGAACGCGTCGAACGCAGCGGATTTAAATTCATCGGGCCCACCGCCGATGTGATTCGCATGATGGGCGATAAGGTCGCCGCTAAGCGTGCCATGATCGCTGCGGGTGTGCCTTGCGTTCCTGGATCAGAAGGCGCCCTGCCTGAAGATCCAAAAGAAATCGTCAAGATTGCCCGCAGTGTGGGCTACCCGGTGATCATCAAGGCGGCCGGTGGTGGCGGTGGCCGCGGCATGCGGGTCGTGCATACCGAAGCGGCACTCATTAATGCGGTGCAGACCACTCGGGCCGAGGCGGCAGCAGCCTTTAACAATCCCGAGGTCTACATGGAAAAATTCCTGGAGAATCCTCGGCATATTGAGATCCAGATTCTCGCGGACCACTCCGGCAACGTGATCCATTTGGGCGAGCGTGATTGCTCGATGCAGCGACGCCACCAGAAAGTTCT
>JBILVT010000119.1:0-5287 GCA_044370275.1 Burkholderiaceae bacterium
CACCGTTGACCAGGCAGCCGATGTTGCCATCAAGCTGAATGTAGGCGAGATCATATTTCGAGGCTTCGATTTCTGCGGGATCTTCTTCATCAAGATCGCGCATCTCGACGATCTCAGGATGCCGATACAGCGCATTCGAATCAAAATTCCATTTCGCATCCAGTGCAATCACCTTGCCATCGCCAGTGAGAATTAACGGATTGATTTCAGCCAGCGAAGCGTCCGTCTCCCAGAAGGCCTGATACAGGCCCTTGAGAACAGCGCGCGCCTGTCCAATTGATGCGGCCGGAATCCCGATCTGGCTGGCGAGGCCATCGGCCTGCGCATCGGACAATCCCGTCAGGGGGTCAACAAAAATCTTGTGAATTTTTTCTGGGTGGGAGGCCGCCACTTCTTCAATGTCCATACCGCCCTCGCTCGAGCCCATGACACAAACTCGTTGGCTGACACGATCTGTCACCACGGCGACATAGAGTTCTTTCTTGATGTCTGCGCCCTCTTCGATCAGCAGACGCCGAACCTTTTGTCCGGAGGGACCGGTCTGATGGGTAACCAGCTGCATGCCCAAGATCGTGGACGCATGGGCCTTCACTTCATCAAGGGATTTGGCGACTTTCACGCCGCCGCCTTTGCCGCGCCCGCCGGCATGAATCTGGGCCTTGACCACCCAGACGGGCCCGCCTAAGCCTTGGGCTGCCTTGACCGCCTCATCGACCGTGAAACACGGCGTGCCGCGGGGCACGGCAACACCATACTTGCGCAGGATTTCCTTGCCCTGATATTCGTGGATTTTCATGCTGAACCGCCTCCCGTTTTTTGCGGTTCAGTTTAGCATGCAGGCCCTACGAGACCGCGCAGGGACGGGGCTTAAGCGGCCATCAGCTGCGGGAAAGCTGCCGGAAAAAATCTCGAATTAATGAAGCAGAAAAGCCGCGCTGCTGTAAAAACCGTTGCTGCCGAGCGGCCTCTTGAAATGAATCTGGCGCCAAACCAAATTTTTTTTGCCAGACCTCTCTAAGTCGATCGGATTCGGTCTGCGTAAGCTGATCGATCACCGCAGCAGCATGATGTTCTATAACTCCCTTTTGCTGCAATTCAAACGCAATGCGGCGTACACCAAAACGTGCGCCCCGGACACGCGCAACCGACTGAGCGAAGCGGGCGTCGGACAACAGACCCTGCTGCTGGAGTAAATCTAGAATTTCTGAGAGAGATTGGGCGCTCTCGGCGAGCGGGAGAAATTTTTGCTCCAGCTCATGCCGGGAGTGCTCCCTTCGAGCGAGGGCAGACAGCACCCTCGCCCGAAGGGCGGCTGAAGAAAGGGAATCAGTCTTGCTCTGCGACAGCTTGCGCCTCGCCTGCTGGACGCGCATTTACGCCAAACTTCTCGCGCAGTTTGTTTTCAATCTCCAGGGCGATATCCGAGTTTTGGCGCAGAAACTCGCGGGCATTATCCTTGCCCTGGCCAATGCGCTCGCCGTTATAGCTGTACCAGGCGCCTGATTTTTCAACAATGTCACTCTCTGCGCCAAGATCAACAATCTCGCCCTCTCGCGAGATGCCCTCGCCGTAGAGGATATCGAAGGTTGCCGACCGGAAGGGCGGTGCAACTTTGTTTTTCACAACCTTGACCTTGGTCTCAGAGCCGGTGACTTCCTCGCCTTTTTTGATGGAACCGACCCGTCGAATATCAAGACGCACCGAGGAATAAAACTTCAGCGCATTGCCACCAGTGGTGGTTTCAGGGTTGCCAAACATCACGCCAATCTTCATCCGGATCTGGTTGATGAAAATCACGAGGGTATTGGTGCGGTTGATGTTGGCGGTGAGCTTGCGTAGGGCCTGTGACATCAGACGAGCCTGCAGGCCGGGCAGTGAATCGCCCATTTCGCCTTCGATCTCCGCTTTTGGGGTGAGCGCAGCAACGGAATCCACAACGATAAGATCCACCGAGCCCGACCGGACCAGGGCATCAACGATCTCTAGGGCCTGTTCGCCAGTGTCAGGCTGCGAGATGAGTAGCTCGGAGAGGGTGACGCCGAGTTTCTGGGCGTATTGGGTATCGAGGGCATGCTCGGCATCCACGAAGGCGCAGGTGCCGCCGATCTTTTGCATCTCTGCGATGACCTGAAGTGTGAGGGTGGTTTTGCCCGATGACTCTGGGCCATAGATTTCGACAATCCGGCCGCGGGGCAGGCCGCCAACACCGAGTGCCAGATCCAGGCCCAGAGAGCCTGTCGAGACAACTTGAATATCCGGGGCGACATCGTTTTCGCCCATCCGCATGATCGAGCCCTTGCCGAATTGTTTCTCGATTTGAGACAGGGCGGCCTGGAGCGCCTTGGCTTTTTCGGCACGGTTTTTGGGGTCTTGTTTGTCTTGCATGGGGGCGCGTCCTTTGGAAAATTGGGATTAAAAGCCGGCTGGGCGATAGGGAAATATTACTGTATATAAAAACAGGTTACAAGGGGTAGCGCCATTCTAAAAAGCGACAGCCTGGACTGCCATCGGCAAAAAGACCTAGGCCCCTGGGGCCTTGGTGCGGCAGAGCACATCGAAAAGCCCGGCCATCGCCCAGGCCGCTGCCTGCCGCTGGATTTCCACCCTATCCCCCGAAAAAAGCCGCTGCTCCGTGCGAATGCCCTGCGGACCTGCCCAGGCAAAACAGACGGTACCCACTGGCTTGGCGGGCTGGCCGCCCTGGGGGCCGGCAATACCCGTGATCGAAAACGCGAACAGGCTCTCGGGAATATGCTTCACCGGGCCGGACGGCAGCCTGCGATGCTGGTCAAGAACGCCGAGGGCCATCTCGGAAGCAGTCTCCACGCTGACGGCGCCTTGCTGCCGCAGCGTCTCGGACTGAACGCCCAAGAGCCCTTGCTTGACCGCATTGGCATAGCTGATCACCCCTCCATCGAACCATCGGCTTGATCCGGCAATCACAGTGATCCAGTGGCCGGCCAGTCCGCCGGTGCAGGACTCGGCCACCATTAATCGGCCGCGCCGCCGCAGAAGGCCCAAGCCAATCGCCAATCCGAGTACCAGTGCGAAATTGTCCGAAATCCGGTTCGCTTGGTTTTGCTTTAACGCCACCATGCCTCCAGCAGATGGGCAAGCCGCAACAGCACTGCGCAACTAAGCAGGGTGTAAGCCGCCGCGACCAGATCATCGAGCATCACGCCCCAGCCATCTCGACTCAAACGATCAATGGTGCGAATCGGCGGTGGCTTTACGATGTCAAAGAAACGGAACAGGACAAATCCCACCGCCTCAATCAACCACTCTGGCACATCGCCCATGGCATGAATGCCAGCAGGATCGCTGGCCTTCGGCAGAATCCAGAGCACCAGCCAGAACGCCACAATCTCATCCCAGACCATTGATCCATCATCGGCCCGCCCCAGGGCACGGCCGGTCACAGTGCATGCGACCGCGCCCACCACCACACCCGATCCGATCAACACCGCCCAGGAAAAGTCAGTCATGATCGGATCGATCATTAAAAATACGATCCAGGCCCAGAGTGTTGCGATCGTGCCCGGAGCGACAGGAAAAAATCCGCAGCCAAATCCAAACGAGATCAGATGCGCGGGATGCGACCACAGGCCGACACGCTGCACAGGCCGCGCCGACGATGCGGAAATCATTCCGCTCTTATCAGAAATGTCGGAATCCGCCACGCGCAATGATGTCTTGCAGAGATTCAGTGGGCGGCTGTCCCGCAGCATCTCGCCAGCGCACGCCGGGCGTATCACTGTGTTCCACGCTGCCGATTCGCGTCAACGCAAGGCCCAGCTGCTGGCCCAAGGCCCGGAGATGGGTCTGCTCACGCGGAGCCGCACCAAAGAGCAATTCGTATTCATCGCCACCGGTGATTGCAAGTCCTGCGGCCTGAGATGGCGTCAGCCTGCCCGCCGCAGTGGCCTGCTGCACCAAAGGCCCAAGCGGCAGCTCCTGCCAGTTCATATTCGCCTGCAGGCGCTGCGGCTGCTCGGCACGATGCTTGGCGCCGTTCAGCAAATGCAAAATTTCGGACTGCAGTCCATCCGAGATATCGATCGCCGCCGATGCAAGGCCCACGAGCCCAAGCCCCAGGGCGATACGCGGCTGCGGAGCATTCAATTTCGGATCGTTAATTCTCTGCGCTAGCGCAAAGGCCGCATCGCCCAGATGGCCTGAGACCCAGAGGTCATCGCCTGGCTGCAGACCGTCGCGTCGCAGTGCTGTGCCCGCCTGAACACTACCCAAGACGGTTACTGAAAACACTTCTGGCGCCTGCGCACCGACGGCTGTCGTGTCACCACCCACCAGCGGACATTGCCATTCACGGGCGAGGGAAAGCATCCCATCTAAAAAAGATTCAATCCACGGCCTGCGAATTTCACGCAGGCCCGCCGACAAAGTAAACGCCAAGGGCCGAGCGCCCATCGCCGCAAGATCAGAGAGATTCACCGCCAAAACCTTGTGGCCCAAAGACCGCGGATCGCAGTCAGCAAGATAGTGTCGGCCCTCGATCAGCATGTCGCTGGCCACCGCAAGCTGCTCGTGAGCGCCGAGCGGCGGAATCAGGGCCGCATCATCACCGATGCCCAGCGCGAGCGGATGCCGATAAAACGGCTGGCCTTGTGCCGCCGGGCCTTGCAACAGCTGTGCGATGAATTCGAATTCACCCAGATTAGCCATGGGGTCGTACAGCCGCTGCTAGCTTATCGAGCACGCCGTTGATGTACTTGTGCCCATCGGTACCGCCAAATGATTTGCCCAGCTCGATGGCCTCGTTGATGACTACACGAAACGGTACTTCCGGCACGTGCAAAAGCTCATAGGTTGCCAAGAGCAAGATGGCATGCTCCACCGGGGAGAGTTCTGCTAAAGGCCGATCACACTGAGATGAAAACGTTTCGCGCAGGGCAGCGCTCTCGCGAATCGTCCCATGCAGCAGCCGATCAAAATATTCCTGATCGCATCGGCTAAATGCCTGCTGCTCACGCAGAAATCCATCAATCGCACCGGCATCTTCGCCAGAGACAAGCCACTGGTAAAGGCCCTGGACCGTCAGACTGCGCGAGGCCCTACGGGCACCCCGGGCAGTCGAATCGGGCCGACTAGTCATCATCGCCGCTGAGTTGGTCGTCAATCGCAAACAGGAGATTCGCCATCTCAACGGCTGCCTGCGCACAATCACGGCCTTTTTCCTCGGCCCGGGCCATCGCCTGCGCATCGTCTTCGGTGGTCAGAATCCCATTGGCAATCGGAATATGAAATTCAAGTGCGACCCGCGCAATGC
>JBILVT010000120.1:0-5223 GCA_044370275.1 Burkholderiaceae bacterium
GAGCAGTCTAAATCAGTCACCACAAATGACTCAGTGATTCTCGCGTGCATAGTTGATCGTGTAGCGCGGTAGTTCAACAGTCAAATCCTCACCATCGACTGCCACCTGGCAGGACAGCCGCGACAACGGTGTCAGGCCCCAGGCCCGATCCAAGAGATCATCCTCATCCTCGCTGGAGGCCTGCAGCGAATTAAATCCCGACCGCACAATCACATGGCAGGTAGTGCAGGCGCGCGACATTTCACAGGCATGCTCAATCTCAACGCCATGCGACAGCAGACTTTTGCAGAGGTTTTCCCCGCTTGCCGCCTCAAACTCGGTGCCATCGGGGCAAATCTCAGGATGAGGAAGAACCTTAACGCGCGGCATTATCCAAAACTCCATCAATGGTCTGGCCCGCCAGGGCACGCTGCACAGCCCGATCCATTCGGCGGGCGGCAAAGTCATCGGTTAGGCCCGCCAATCGCTTCGTGCGGGCGAGCAGTTCTTCACGATCGGTGCCACCGCAGGTCGACCGCAGCTGATCCATAACTTGATCAATCTCAGCACGCTCCTGCGCGCTTAAAAGATCCCCATCCTGCGCTAAGGCGCTGGCGACTGCCTCCAGCATGCGCTGTGCGTCCACCTGAGCCTCACGCAGTGCGCGGGCCTGCATATCCTGCTCTGCCGACGAGAAGCCAGCCTGCAGCATGTCGGCAATCTGGGCATCCGTCAGCCCGTAGGAAGGCTTCACTGTTACTGAGGCCTCCACTCCGGTACTCTGCTCTTTGGCGGTCACAGAAAGCAGGCCATCGGCATCCACCTGAAAACTCACGCGAATGCGGGCGGCACCCGCCGATAGTGGCGGAATACCGCGCAGCTGAAACTGCGCCAGCGATCGACACTCCGAAATCAGCTCACGCTCGCCCTGCACTACATGTATCGACATTGCGGTCTGACCATCTTTAAAGGTCGTGAACTCCTGAGCCCGGGCAACGGGAATCGGCGTGTTACGCGGAATAATTTTCTCTGCCAGTCCGCCCATGGTTTCAAGCCCAAGGGATAAGGGCAGCACATCAAGTAGCAGCCAGTCCTCCCCTTCAGCCCGATTGCCCGCAAGCAGGTTGGCCTGTAGCGCAGCGCCAATCGCCACCACCCGATCCGGATCTAAGCCGGTAATCGGCGCCTGGCCAAACGCTTTCTCGACGGCAAGGCGTAGACCCGGCATACGGGTGCTGCCACCCACCAACACCACACCCATGAGCGCACTGGCCTGAATGCCCGCATCATCCAGAACACGCTCGGAAACGGCCAGAGTGCGCTGAATCAGTCCTGAAGTCATGCGATCGAACGCTTCACGGCTAACGCTTGCCGCATACGCAGTACCGTTATCACGCACCCACTCAGCCTGAATCACTTCATGGGCCTGCAGTTCGGTGAGGCGCTCTTTTTGCTGGCGGGCTAAGCGCAACAGCCGACGACGCTCTGAAGATGAAAGGCCGGAAAAATCATCGCCTAAGCGCCAATTGCCCAGCCAATGCTGGGCCAGCGTATGATCGAAATCATCGCCGCCTAATGCGGTATCTCCGCCAGTGGCGACCACCTCGAAAACGCCGCGCGAAAGCCGCAGTACTGACATATCGAACGTGCCGCCGCCGAGATCAAAGACTGCATAAAGACCCTCTGCACCTGAATCAAGGCCATAGGCCAATGCAGCAGCGGTGGGCTCATTGATCAGCCGCAGGACTTCCAGGCCCGCAAGCCGCGCGGCATCCTTGGTGGCCTGACGTTGTGCATCATCAAAGTAGGCAGGCACTGTGATCACTGCGCCCGCAAGGTCATCAGCAGCGCCCAGGCCAAAGGCCTCTCGAGCCCGCAGATGCAAGGCCCGCAAGATGTCGGCGCTGACCTCCACCGGCGTGCGCAACCCCGCCGCTGTATTCAGGGTCATCACCGCGTGGGCACCCTCCTGCACGATGTCATAAGGCGTGCTGTGGGCAGCAATATCCTGTACGCTCCGGCCCATCAGCCGTTTCACTGAAATGATTGTGTTTTTCGCATCCGAAGCGGCAGCCTCAAGTGCCTCTTCGCCAACCGCGATCACGCCCTGGCCGCCATAACGCACCACCGAGGGCAGCAATACGCGGCCCACTGAATCCGGCAATACATCAATACTGCCGCTTCGCATGGCAGCCACTAGCGAATGGGTAGTGCCCAAGTCAATCCCCACCGCAATGCGGTGCTGATGCGGCGCAGCCGACTGCCCCGGCTCAGCGATTTGTAGCAGTGCCACGCTCGATCCTTTTCTGTTCCTGAGAGACCTGTTCGCCAAACTTCACCAGAAACATCATCCGACGGACCTCGGCCGCTGCCCGATCAAAATCGGGCCGCCCCCGGTCCAAGAGATGCTCAAGCAACAAAATGGTCTCGGCAATGGCGGAGTCCACCTCCTGCCCAAGCTGCGATAAGCCGCGAACATCACCGGCTGCAGCACAATCTTCCAACGACTCACGCCACTCCATCTGCTGCAACAAAAATTCTTCAGGCATGGCCGTGTTGCGCTCTGCCTCAATATCGACTCCATTGAGCTCACAGAGATAGGCCGCACGGCGCAGCGGATCACGCAGGGTCTGGTGGGCCTCATTGATACGGGTCGAGTACTGCAGGGCGAGTAAGCGCTGGGCGTCCGTGCCTGCTGCAAATCGATCCGGATGGACCACAGCCTGCACAGCACGCCAGGCGCGCTCTAGTGCCTCTGCATCGAGCGCGAATCGGATCGGTAGACCGAATAAAGAAAAATAATCGCGCGCCGCCGTTGGGGCCGCATCGCCTGAAGCAGTGATCACGGATCAGACCTTGAAGGATTCTCCGCAGCCACACTCACTTTTGACGTTGGGATTATTAAATTTGAATCCTTCGTTTAAGCCTTCCCGGGTGTAATCCAGCTCTGTACCGTCGATATAGGGAAGGCTTTTCGGGTCAACGAGCACCCGAACCCCGAAACTATCAAATGCAAGGTCTTCATCGGCGGGCTGATCCACAAACTCGAGCTTGTAGGCCAGGCCCGAACAGCCGGTGGTTTTCACGCCGAGCCGCACACCCACTCCTTTGCCACGCTTGGCGATGAACTGCGCGACATGCTCAGCGGCTTTTTGAGTCAGAGTCACTGCCATGATGAATTCCTCGCGATCGCGCTCCGATTAGGCTGCCTTGGGCTCACGAGAATCCTGTGCGCCATGCTTGTTCTTGTAGTCCTCAATCGCCGCCTTAATGGCGTCTTCCGCAAGAATCGAACAATGAATTTTTACCGGTGGCAGGGCCAACTCTTCCGCGATCTGCGTATTCTTGATTTCCATGGCCTGATCCAGTGTCTTGCCCTTTACCCACTCGGTCACCAACGAAGATGAAGCAATCGCCGATCCGCAGCCGTAGGTCTTAAAGCGGGCATCTTCAATCACACCCTGGGCATTGACTTTGATCTGCAGTTTCATGACATCGCCGCAGGCAGGCGCGCCTACCATGCCAGTGCCCACTCCGGGATCGGCTTTATCGAACGCGCCGACGTTCCGAGGATGCTCATAGTGATCAATGACTTTTTCGCTGTAGGCCATGTTTACTCTCCCGAAATTTCTTTTTCTAACAAAACAATCAATCTGCTCACCGTATCGATTCGAAGTGGCTTAGTGGGCTGCCCATTGGACCGTATTCAAATCAACGCCGTCGTTCACCATCTCCCAAAGCGGGGACATTTCACGCAGCTTGGCCACTTTCTCTTTCAAGAGCGCCACTGTGAAATCAACATCCTGCTCAGTGGTAAAGCGGCCCACCGAAAAACGAATCGAGGAGTGGGCCAATTCATCTGATCGGCCCAGGGCCCGCAGTACATAGGAGGGCTCGAGGCTCGCCGAGGTGCAGGCTGAGCCTGACGACACCGCAACATCCTTAATGCCCATCAGCAAGGATTCGCCTTCGACATAGTTAAAACTGACGTTCAGATTATGCGGCACCCGATGCTCCAGATCGCCGTTCAGGTAGACCGCCTCAATCTCGGAAAGCCCCTTCCAGAGCCGATCCCGCAGCGCGCGCATCCGCTCATTTTCGGCCGCCATCTCCTGACGTGCGATACGAAAGGCCTCGCCCATGCCCACAATCTGATGGGTGGGCAGCGTGCCCGAACGCATGCCACGCTCATGGCCACCGCCATGGATCTGCGCCTCAATACGAATGCGAGGCTTACGACGCACATAGAGCGCGCCGACCCCCTTGGGCCCATAGGTTTTATGGGCAGAAAACGACATCAGGTCGACCTTGATGGCCTGCAGGTCAATCACCACTTTTCCGGTGGCCTGAGCACTATCGACATGAAATAAAATGCCCTTCTCGCGGCAGAACTCTCCGATTCGCGGAATATCCTGGATCACGCCGATCTCATTGTTGACGTACATCACCGAGATCAACACGGTGTCGGGCCGAATCGCCGCCGTCAAGACATCCCAGTCGATCAGACCATTTTCGTTGACATCAAGATAGGTGACCTCAAATCCCTCACGCTCTAATTCGCGACAGGTATCGAGCGTGGCCTTATGTTCCGTTTTCACGGTGATCACGTGCCGGCCCTTTTCTTTGTAGAAATGGGCCGCGCCTTTGATGGCCAGATTGATGGATTCCGTGGCGCCCGAAGTCCAGACAATCTCTTTCGCATCACAGTTCACCAGCGCAGCAACATGCTCACGCGCTGTCTCCACCGCCTCTTCGGCCTTCCAGCCATAGGCATGACTGCGCGAGGCGGGATTACCGAAATCCTGGCGCAGATACGGCAGCATGACATCCACCACCCGTGGATCAACCGGTGTGGTGGCAGAGTAGTCGAGATAGATCGGTGTTTTCATTAGGCTACCGTGGTGTCCTGAATGGCGCGGGGCTCCTGAAACATCACCTGACGCCGCACTGAAACCGGGTCAGAAACCGGTGATGACCGCTTGTTACGCTGCTCATCGACGAGATCCTGCAACGTCACCGAGTCCAGAAAATCCACCATGTGACGATTCAAGCTGGCCCAAAGCTCGTGGGTCATACACTGCTGGTCATCATGACAATTCTGTTTTCCGCCGCACTGGGTCGCGTCGATCGGCTCATCAACAGCGTAAATAATGTCGGCCACCGTGATGTCCTTGCCACCGCGGGCGAGCTTGTAGCCGCCACCCGGTCCGCGCATGGACTCCACCAGCTCGTGCCGACGAAGCC
>JBILVT010000028.1:0-17757 GCA_044370275.1 Burkholderiaceae bacterium
TGCGGGAGTCGCTCTGGCTCTATCCCACAGTCGAGACGCTTCATCTCTGGGGTGTCGGCGCTTTATTTGGGGCGATTCTGCTGGTAGACCTGCGTTTGCTCGGCGTTGGGCGTAGCCTCGAGCTGCGGCCCCTACTGCGGTTTGCGGTACCCGTCACGATCTCTGGGTTCCTGTTGGCCGCTGCAACAGGTTTTCTGATGTTTATCGCGCACCCCTCGGAGTTCATTTCCTCAACACTCTTTGTACTGAAGATGACGCTTTTGTTGTTACTGGGCCTGAATGCGATCTCGGTACATTTGCGCATCACCCCCGGCCGGGGAACTTCGGGTCTGGCTTTTTCCGAACTGGGGCTCCCCATTAGGGTGCAAGTGATACTCTCGATTCTGGGATGGGCGACAGTGATTGGTCTAGGCCGATGGCTGGCGTATGTATGACAGGCTGCAGGTCAACTACATTTGCAATGTGTATCTGATGCCCATCAGCCAACTGCGTGGCGCTCCCGGCTCATAAAATCTTAAAAATGCCTGGTCCGCCACCACCGATCCCACATAACGTTTATCTAAAAGATTATCGACGCGCGCATAAAGGCTGAGCCTATGGCCACCGTTTTGAATATGGGTGGCAAGACGTGCGTTGAACAATTCGTAAGAAGAAGCTTTTTCCGAGTTAACGGAATTCGCCTGCATGTCTCCAGTCGCGACAAACTCTAGGCCAGCTTCGGAAAACTTGCCGCCTGGCTTCTGTGTCCATCCAGTCGAGCGCCAACTTGCATCCAGAAAGGCCCGGGTCTTCGGCACCCCGGGCATGGTGTTGCCCGCGGTTACCGTTGCAAGGGCGCTGTTTCTCACTGTTCGAAGACTCTCTCTGTAAGTCGCATCCATCGCGGTCAGCGCCGCTCGAATGGCCCATTGCTTATCCAGAATCTTGAGTCCTGCTATTTCAACCCCATAACGCCTCGTATCCGCATTTTGCCAAGCCGAGGATGAGGTAGAGAGAAAATAGGGCACGATGTCATCGCGGGTTTCGGCATGAAAGACTGATGCGTCAAGCCGTGTAAGCGGATTCGGCCGCCACTTCAGGCCAATTTCTGACTGTTGACTCCGCGCAGCAGCAATCCCTGAGTAGAACCGGTTTCCTGGCGTGTTTATACCGTTCGGTGTGTAGAGTACCTCGTTGAGTGTTGGCGTCTCGAATCCCCGGCCATATTGTGCAAAAACATTCAGCGCGGGGGAGACATGGCGGGTGATACCCACGACCGGAGAGACACCTTTGTAGTCGCGTTTGCCCGAACCGTCACCATCAGCATCAGTAAAAAATTGATCGCGAACTTCGAGTCGAATGCTACTGAGGCGAACACCAAGCAGACCCGTCGTACGCTCGCTGATCAGCC
The DNA here is from genome assembly GCA_044370275.1 of Burkholderiaceae bacterium. Lineage (GTDB taxonomy): Bacteria > Pseudomonadota > Gammaproteobacteria > Burkholderiales > Burkholderiaceae_A > Lacustribacter. Next base: position 1,391 of record JBILVT010000028.1, read on the forward strand.
ACTGCGACTGAAAATAGGCATCTGTATTTCGAGCGAGATTCTTCTCTTGACGGCCGAGCTGTCCAGCAGCAACGCCCGCCTGGTTCTGTCGGGCCGTACGGTTATCGGTGACTGCATCAGCGTCTAGGCCGAATGTTGAAATCACCGGTATCCCGGCGAGTTCACCTCTTTGGGAGAGGCTCAGCCCCACGCCGTAAAAGGCGCGGTCAATCATGCTGAAACCTGTCGTTGACGTACTCACAGCAAGAGGATTGTCCAGGCTTCTCGACCCCCAATAGGCCCGATAACCAAACGTTTGATCTCCTTCGAGTTTAGTCTGGTTGGTGATACCGAGCGATCCTTGTTGAAATGTCTTTCCGTATCGATTTGCGACATTGGCTGCTACGGCCTGAAAGGGGTTAGCCAGAAATTCCCCGCGGGTGAGAGACCCGGGTTCTTCGGATTCGTTATGCAGAATATTCGCCACCACGGTGGTTTTGCTGCGATCACCCGTAATGTCGAGTTTTCCATTGAACTGCTGCCTACTTGCCCTGCTGTAAGTACGGAATCCGTCACTCTCCAGTGCGGAGATGTCGGCGACCAAACCATAGCGGCCTTTGCGCTCTGCGTATTGCATGCTTGATCGATAGAGACCGTCACTGCCCATATAACCTGCCGCCGAAAACTCCGGGCGGTCACCCGCACTCTTGGTAAAGACCTGCAGTACACCACCAGCCGCATTGCCATACAGCAGTGAAATGGGGCCTTTGAGTACCTCGATTCGTTCGGCAGAAGTCAGCGCAAACTGCGAAGATTGACCCTGGCCATCTGGTAGTGTCTGCGGAATGCCATCAATTAGCAGACGCACCCCGCGTACGCCAAAAGGGGCGCGTGACCCGAAGCCGCGGATCGAAATCTGCAGATCTTGCGAAAAATTATTTCGGTTAGCGACATGGATTCCAGGCACCTCAGCCAAGGCTTCGCTAATGTTGACCTGGGGCCCTCGGGCCTCAATCACCTCGCGGTCCACAGCCTGAATCGAGCCAGGCGCATCAAAACTTCTCTGCTCTGTTCGGCTGGCGGAGACCACTACGTCGTCTAGCGACTGCGCGAGAGCGTTATCAGCTGAACAGACCAGCAGGGCTGCTGAGATTCCGGTCGCTGCTGCGGCGCACCGGTTGGCCGTTAGGCAAGACATCACACTCACCACTTTCTTTGGTTATTTCAAGTACTTAGGTCTGCAAAAGCAGAGCAATGGCTCAGCAAATAGCGCGGTACACGGCGTACACTTTCGCAAACTTCGACCCGATGCGTCTTTAGTACCTTACTGATCTTCTTTATTTCCCTTATCACGAATAACTAGGGTTTATCCTAGGCCGAAAGTAGGTGGTGGAGACGGATGAAAGCGAGACACTCTCTAGTGCATTTTTAACACTTTTTTTAACGATAGGCCAAACCGATCCAAGAAGAATAAGTGAGGAGAAGACAGCATGAATAAAAGTTTATTAACGTTACATTGCGCTGCGGTCCTTGTCGCGACCGCTGTGGTCTCCGGACCAGCGCTCGCCCTAAGCGTCAAGGCAGAACCATTCCAGCAAACGGAATCGCCATGGGATATGGCCTTTCTGAAGGATGGAACGATGTTCTTTACTGAGAAATGCAAGGGACTTTCGGTCAGGCTGCCGAATGGGACCGTCAATCGATTATTGGGTGTTGGTGACAGCAAGGGTTATGCCCAGACTAAAAACGATTTGTTCTGTGATGGTCAGGCTGGTGTCCAAGGGGTCGAGGTTGATCCGATGTTCAACTCGAATCGTTTTGTATACCTTTATTCGAGTTCAAAAGGTCCCAATCGAACTTATGGCGGCTATAACAACATCGTGATGCGAATGAAGCTAAACGACAACCTCACGGCCGTTTCAGACATTGTCGAAATTATTAATGATATTGGTTACAAACCCAAGGCCTCGAACCATCCTTTCGGGGGTCCAGGTGCCCATAACGGGGGAAGAATTCGCTTCAACCCAGGCGATGGGTTTCTCTATGTCACTACCGGCGATAACCACAGCGGCCCGGGTCCTCAGAGTCCGACCGAAATTCGGGGTAAGGTTCTTCGTGTCGATCGAGATGGAAAAGCTGCGGCGGGCAACAATCCACCCGCAGGGTTCGACAAACGAATCTTTGCCTATGGATTTCGTAATCCGCAAGGCATCGCATTTCGCCCAGGAACTAACGAGCCATATATTTCCGAAAATGGGCCCTGGCATAGCGATGAGGTCACTAAATTAGAAAATGGCGGTAACGGTGGCTGGGATCCTCGAGGCGGTGTTAACGGCCGTGGGGAGTGTCCGGATAACTACTGTGGATACTCACCAAATCAGATGGGTGCAATGGATCCGAAAAAGCGGGCCGAATTTATGTCGATGACGGATACTAAGGCTTACCCCAAGGCGTTGAGACCCGCCTGGAACAATAACGGCCTGTCACAAGGCATGTGCGGCAGCGTTTGGCTGACGGGCAAGCAGTGGAAGGAATGGGAAGGTCGCCTGGCTGTTGGCTACGCTGGAATTGGAATTCACGGAACACCAACAGGGAACCGCATCGATATTCTTGATATATCAAAAGACGGTAAGTCAGCCAAGCGTGTCGAGGTTCAGTGGCCTACTTTTGCGGGCCGGTTCCGCCACATCTCGCTCGGACCTGATGGTGCGCTATATGTTGCAGATGAGGGCGGCGGGATGATCTATCGCGTCACGCCAAATTAAGTCGGTAACTTAAAAAACGCGCTGCAGCAATGTAGCGCGTTTTTCTTTCCTGAGAGCGGAGATCTCTATGCGTAAGTCCATTTTGTTGTTCGTCCTTTTTGGTCTTGCCGGGTTGGGTAAGACCGCCTACGCTGACCTAACTCAGCTGAATACGCTCTTGCAAAGAAATAATTGTGTCGCTTGTCATCTGATTGATAAGCGAAAGTATGGCCCGAATATGCAGGAAGTATCAGCGCGATACGCGGGGCAGGCGAGCGCAGTCTCGCAATTAGCGGTCAAAATAAAGTCGGGGGGTACGGGCGTTTGGGGCCCCGATATGATGCCGCCCCAGCCCCATGTGTCCGACGCCGATGCCCAAACAATGGCGAAGCTTATTCTGTCGCTTAATCCAAAATAAGTCAGTGGTCTGCACTCGAAGTCGGGCAGTTTGGAGACCCCTGTGTTTGGTAATCTTCTTAATAGCACCTCTTTTTCATGTGGGCACAAAGGCCCAAACGAGTAAAGAATGTGAGTTATTGCAACAACGCATTTCCGGAAGTGGAAACGTAAACACACTATGTTTGAATCTTTACCAGGAATGTGCCTCTCAGGCAGCAAAAAAATTAGATTTTAGGGATGCGCAGAATCAATGCTTGAGGAGTCTGGGAGACTGTCAAATGGCGGGTCAATTGAGTGGAGAGGACCTTCAAAGAATAAAAAACTATTATGAAAAGTCATGCAAGAACTGAACATTGATCGTCGGATGTTCGGTTTAGATTGACCCAACATCCCCGATCGTCGCTGAGAGTTCTTGTTGGACACGCTAGGGTTCGAGTTGGGCATTCCGATTGTGCGACGGCTTCACCTTAGAATTTGGAGCTAAAGCTGCCCGGGCCGGGCCGGCCAAGCGCCGGGTAACGTAACCGATGGGCAGGTTTGCAATATCGGGCATCATGGCATATGGTTGTTTGACGATATCCTCCGCGACTCGGAAATTCCTCATGCGATGCATTGCGGTATAAAGGCCCTATGCCATGCTCCCTTCGCCCCCTGCCTGACCAATGAAATCTCTACGCATCCTGATCCCCATTGGTTTGCTGAGCGCTCTTGCGGCCGCGGTTTTGTGGTGGCTGCCGGATGAGGAAAAACCCAAGTGGGTGATGGCTAAAGTCGACCAGGGTGCCATCGTGCAGCGTGTAGCAGCCAACGGCACCTTGAATCCGGTGGAACTTGTCAATGTGGGCACCCAGATCTCTGGCACGGTGCTGAAGCTGCACGTGGACTTTAATCAGCCGGTGAAGGCCGGCCAGCTGCTTGCCGAATTGGATCCAGCTATTTTAGAGGCGCAGATTCGCCAGTCCGAGGCCAACCTTGCATCAGCGCGCGCGGTCCTTAATAACGCCGAGCTTGCGTTAAAGCGCAACGAAAATCTTAAGTCGAGGGGCTTTGTTTCAGACGGTGCCTTAGATGGCCTCAGAAAAGATGTGGAGACGGCACGGGCCCAGGTCGTACAAATCGAGGCCCAAATCTCTCGGGATCGTACGAATCTCGGCTACAGCAAAGTCCGCTCCCCCATTGATGGCATCGTGGTGAATCGGGGTATTGATGTCGGTCAGACGGTGGCTGCAAGCTTTCAGACGCCAACACTTTTTCAAATCGCTCGTGATCTGCGGCGTATGCAGATTGATACCTCGGTCTCCGAAGCGGATGTGGGGCCGATCCAGTCCGGCCAGCCCGTGCGCTTTACGGTGGATGCTTTCCGTGAGCAGGACTTCACTGCAAAAGTGCGGATGGTGCGTTTGAATCCTACGACTCAGCAAAACGTCGTGACATATAACGTAGTGATCAATGTCGACAATAAAGATGGCATCTTATTGCCGGGAATGACCGCTCAGGTATCGATTGTGACCAATCGAAAAGAGCGCGTGCTGCGTGTTCCTTCAGCCGCTTTACGTTTTCGGCCTCCAGAGACAGACGCAGCCGCTGCTGCCGCTGCAGCGCCCCCGGAAAAGGGACGTCGCGCCTCGGCTCAGGTGCCCCGTGTCCACGTGATCGGCGAGTCAGGCGCACTAACGCCGAAGGAGATCAAAGTTGGTATCACCGATGGTCGTTTTACAGAGGTGCTTGAGGGCCTTGCGGAAGGCGATGAGGTAGTAGTCCGTGCAGTAGCGGCACCGACCAATAATCAAACGAGCGGATTTCGATTCCGGATGTTTTAGTCATGCCGCAATCCCTGATTCGGCTCATCGACATTCATAAGCAGTATGAAACTGCCGGTGCCCCGCCGGTGCCAGTGCTGCATGGCGTAACGCTTGAAATCGCATCGGGTGAGTTCGTCTGCCTGATGGGCCAGTCGGGCTCAGGAAAATCCACGCTTATGAACATTCTGGGCTGCCTGGACTCGCCGACCCACGGTGAGTACGTGTTGGCGGGCCAGCAGGTCAGCGGCTTGACGTCGGATGCGCTGGCGGCCATTCGTAATCGGCAGCTTGGCTTTGTGTTTCAAGGCTTTAATTTGTTGAAACGCATGTCGGCGATTGATAACGTTGCATTGCCGATGATCTATGCGGGAGAAGGCCGCGCGCAGGCTCTGCAGCGGGCCCAAGAAAAACTGAGGCTGACCGGATTAGCGGATCTGGCGCAGCGGCTGCCCAATCAGCTCTCGGGCGGGCAGCAGCAGCGGGTGGCCATCGCCCGGGCCTTAGTGATGAATCCCTCGGTCTTGCTTGCTGATGAGCCCACTGGAAATTTGGATACCGCGACCTCTGAAGAAATTATGGACCTCATTCAGCGCCTGAATCGTGAGCAGTCGATTACCGTAGTGCTGGTCACCCATGAGCCTGATATTGCGCGGTTTGGTCAACGGCTAATTCGACTAAAAGATGGCCGCGTTATTTTTGATGGCCCGATCGCGCAAGGGATTGGGGAGCGGGTTTCGGCATGAACGCGCCTCAGGTCGTCCAAGAGGCCCTGCGGGCGCTTTCCACCAATCGGCTGCGAACTTCACTCACGATGCTTGGGGTCATTATCGGTGTATCGGCCGTCGTGATCATGATGGGAGTGGGCCGGGGCGCACAGGCGCTCGTCAATCAAAGCATTAGTAGTATGGGCAGTAATCTGCTAGTGGTGTTTCCGGGCTCACAGACGTCGGGAGGCGTGCGTTTCGGTGCCGGCGCAGCTCAGACCTTGACCTTATCGGATGCAGCTGCCGCCCGATCGGTATCTGGCGTGATTCGGGTGGCGCCCATCGTGATGCGCTCTTTTCAGCTGGGATATGGCAATACCAATTGGAGCGCGATGGTGACGGGCGTGACTGCGGAGTATTTCCCGACGCGCTCCTGGGAGCCCGAGGAGGGCGATCTATTCTCAGAGGCGGACTTACGCTCGAATGCACGCATCGCCGTGATTGGCCAGACCACTGCAAAACAGCTGTTCGGTGATGAAGATCCAATCGGCAAAACGATGCGTATTCGTAACCTGCCGTTTACAGTCATCGGTATCTTGGCGCGCAAGGGCCAGAGTCTGGATGGCCGCGATCAGGATGATGCCGTCTTTATTCCGCTGACCACTGCGCGGCAGCAGCTGATTCGCAGTACGTTTCCCGGCAGTATTAATTTGTTATTTGTGCAGGTGGCGTCTGCTGAGCAGATGGCAGCCGCCGAGGCGGAGCTGACAGACTTATTGCGTGCCCGCCATCGGATAGCGCCAGGGCAGGAGAATGACTTCACGGTCCGCAACCTGACCGCGATTGCTCAGACCGCTGCCATCGCGGCGGGCGCGATGGCCATCTTATTAGGCTCCATAGCGGGAGTATCGCTACTGGTTGGGGGCATCGGCATCATGAATATCATGCTGGTGAGTGTGACCGAGCGCACCCGTGAAATCGGTATTCGGATGGCCATCGGGGCCCGTCAGCGCGATATTCTTCGGCAGTTTCTGATCGAGGCCATTACGATTTGTCTCGCGGGTGGTGCGGTCGGCGTATTTCTGGGCATCTCCGGCGCCTGGCTCATCGCATCGTTTAGTGGTCTGCTGGTGGAGATCTCAGTCTCCTCGATTGCACTTGCGTTCGGCTTTTCTGCAGCAATTGGTATTTTTTTTGGCTGGTATCCGGCCGCAAAGGCGTCACGGCTGCGTCCCGTGGAAGCACTCCGAATCGAATAACGGTTCTCCAACCGAGAAGTGGCGTCGCCGGCAGCCGCGCTGTCAACATTCGGTGTATGAAAACACCCCTACATCTGCGGTTTCGCGGCTTTGAGCCCTCGGAGAGTTTGACGCAAATTGCCGTCGAGCAGGTACGACGATTGGAGGCCTTTGCAGGAGAGTTCATGGCCTGTCGTGTGAGTATCGAGCAGTTGCAAAAACATCAGCACCAGGGCAGGCCATATGGCGTTTCGATCGACATTACGCTGCCGGGCTATGAGCTCGCTGTTAATCGACAACAGCACGAGGATGTTTATATCGCGATGCGTGATGCCTTTGCCGCGATGCATCGCCAGCTCGAGACGGTTGTGGAAAAGCGTCGCGGACAGATCAAGTTCCGCCAGCAGGCTAGCCCTGCTGCGGAATCGAATCCCCAGGCGCACTGATTTCCACGCCTACCGTGTCGTGTCAGCTAAGAGATGGCGCACGCTTAGCACTCATTCATATTTACTTTTTGGGAGCCTGACCAATGACGAGCCTTGCCCGAATTCGCAATGATTTGATGAAACAGTTTTTTGATGACTGGATGTCGCCCAGTTTTGTCGTGCGCCCCCTGCACGGCCGTTCCCTGCCTGACGATTTTGCGGTGGATATTCGAGAAAATGATCACCATTTCACGATTCAGGCGGAGATGCCCGGCCTGCGTAAAGAGGATATTCAGGTCGATATTGATGGAGCGCGAATCACGATAGGGGCCGAGGTGAAGCAAATGGATCAGAAGGTTGAAAACGAGCGGGCAGTCTGTAGCGAGCGTTTCTACGGTGCCGTCTCTCGCAGCTTTCAGCTGCCTTCCGAGGTCGATAGCACAGGCTGCAATGCCACTTATCAAGATGGTATTTTGAAGCTCACGCTGCCGAAGCGTTCGATCAGCGCCGGCAAGCGGATTGCGATTCACTGAGGACCCGCTATGTTTAAGCACTATCTTATTCCTGTGGATGACTACACGGTGGAGCACGCCGACTTTCCGCGACTTTCCGCGATGGCGCAGCGAGATTCAGCGAAAATCACGCTCGCACATGTTTCGGACCCGCTGCCTGCGGTATTCTATTTACAGAATGGCTTCGGTGGGGATTACATTACTGTGCCCGATCATCGTCGTGCTTGCGAGAGCTATGCGACTAAGATGTTTCGCTCTGTCGCCGAAAAGTTTTCGCCCTCAATCAAAGTTGAGCATGTTCATGTCTTTAATAGCGATATCACAGCAGGTATTCTTGAGGCCGCAGAGAAGTCTGGCGCCGATGTCATCCTGATGAACTCGCACAAGCGCTCAGGGTTTAAAGCGTTGCTAATGGGCAGCGAGACCCGAGAGGTCATGGCGGACTCCCGACTTCCTGTTTTAGTTTTGTAGGACTATCGACGCTCGCCTACAATACTGCCTGGAGCCCCTCTGGGCAGTATTGTTGCAATCAATCACGAGCGTTGTATATGAAAAAACTGATCTCTTCAGGTTCGCCCTTTGAAAAAACGATGGGCTATTCGCGGGCCGTGGTGCAAGGCCCGTTTTGTTTTGTTTCAGGCACTACCGGATATGACTACAGCAAGATGCAGATGCCGGAAGATGTCGCCACGCAGGCCGCAAACGCTTTGCGGACCATTGAGGGTGCGCTCTCTCAGGCGGGCTTTGCCATGAGTGATGTGGTTCGGGCGACATACTATCTCGCAGACGTGGCCGATGCCGATGCAGTCATCCCGGTGTTGGGCCAGACGTTCGGCGAGATTCGTCCTGCTGCCTCATTAGTGATTGCCCAGCTAATGAAGCCTGAGATGAGGGTCGAAATTGAGGTCACGGCCTGCAAGTGGCCCGTCTAGAAGTCTAACCAGAAGACCGTCAGGGCACTAGGTCAAACAGTAGGACCTCTGCCTGATCTCCGCCCTTTAACGCGACTTCGCTTTCGGATTCAATCATCAGGCCATCGCCACCGGCGAGTGCTAAGCCATTTACATGCAGTTGGCCACGAATCAGGTGAACATAGGCCTTGCGTTTCGGGTCGACGGCCAAGTTGGCGGTCTGAGCGCCGTCAAACTGCCCGATGAAGAGCCGGGCATCGGCGTTGATCAATAGCGCGCCTTGGTCGCGATCAGGTGAGGCAATCAGTTTCAATTGGCCAGTCTTTTCCTCTGGCTTTAGCGTGATCTGTTCGTAGCTCGGGGTAATACCGCGCTGACTCGGCTCGATCCAGATCTGAAGGAAATGGGTCTCAGTGTCTTTTGAATGATTAAACTCGCTATGCGTTACGCCAGTGCCAGCTGACATGCGCTGTACATCCCCAGCGGGTATCGTCTCCACATTACCGATGCTGTCCTGGTGCGCCAATTTTCCTGACAACACCACACTGATGATTTCCATATCTCGGTGGCCATGTGTGCCAAACCCCATGCCAGGGGCCACCCGATCTTCGTTGATCACCCGTAGGTTCCCCCAGCCCATGAAACGGGGATCGTAGTAATTTGCAAACGAAAAAGAGTGGTAACTCTTAAGCCAGCCGTGATCAGCGAAGCCCCGCTCTTGGGATCGACGAATGTGCATTGATGTAAGCCCCCCGTGACTTAGGCGTTACGCATCGCCTCGGCCATTGCGTTATGCCCGCGAAGGTCCAAGGTCTGGGCAGCATTTAGCCGATCTCGCGCCTCGCGATTCTGGCTTAGCTTGCTTTTGCCGGTCAGCGCTGTGATTTCGATTTCAATACCCACAATGTTTTTTAACATCATCTCAATGTAGTCGGCTGGAGCATCGCCCATTTGCCAGGGGGCCGGCTCGAGGCTTTCCTGTTTACGTGTGAGCCGAGCCGCCTGACCACGCAGAAACCGTTCATCATCGCGAATGGTGATGATCCCGTCGGCATGAACAACCTCGTAATTCCATGTCGGTACCTGCCGATGGGTCTCTTGTTTGCTGGGATACCAGCTTGGTGAGATGTAGGCATCCAGCCCGCGAAAAACTACCAAGACCCTCGACCCGGTTGGGCAGTTCTGCCACATTGGATTAGCTCGGGCCACATGGCCACGAAGAACACCATGCTTGCCGACGGCAGGGTCGAACTCAAAGGGCAAGTGGTTGGCATCCAGCAGCCCGTTTGTATCTTGCGACACGAGAATTCCGAGCGGATGCTCGCGAATGATTCGGTGTAGTTCCTCTTGCCGATGTTCGGCGAAATGCGGTGGTGTGTACATGCAATTAACCTCCCGGGCGTAATGAAAAAAGGAGATCAGGTCTCCCCGATCTCCTTTTGATTGTGGCGCGGCTGGCAGGATTCGAACCCACGACCCCTTGGTTCGTAGCCAAGTACTCTATCCAACTGAGCTACAGCCGCAAGATTGCAAAGTTTAGCAGTTTTCTGGGGCTTGGCCGTCGTAAACGGCCGCACGGTCCGGCCCATCGGGGCTCAGCTTTATTCCTGTCGGGCGGCCAGCGCGGTCTTCATCAGATCGGCCATCGTGCGGGCCTCGATCTTATCCATGATATTGGCCCGATGTGCCTCTACCGTTTTAATGCTGATATCGAGATCATCAGCGATTTGTTTATTCAGACGCCCTGCCACGATACGATCCAGCACCTGCTCCTCGCGTGGGGTTAACCGTGCCAGTAGCTCGCGGGCCCGCTTCGACAGCACGCCACGGGAGCCCTCATCGCGTGCCCGCTGGAAGGCGTTGGCTACAAGCATGCAGAGCTGCTCGTCATTAAATGGCTTTTCCAGGAAATCGACGGCACCCTTCTTCATGCTGCTGACCGCCATGGGCACCGTGCCGTGGCCAGTAATAAAAATCAACGGCAGCGCTATCCCGCGGCGCAAAAGTTCGTCGTGAAGCTCGGTGCCGGACATGCCAGGCATGCGAACGTCCGCAATTAGACAGCCGCCCATCTGGCCGGTAAAACCTGTCGGCACGGAAGCCATGAACCGCTCTGCGCTATCAAACGCGGTAACACGAAAGCCTTGTCCCTCCAGTAGCCATCTGAGCGAGTCACGAACGGCCTCATCGTCATCCACGACGTAGACCATCTCCGCGTTTGCTGTGCGATAGGCTTGGGGACTCGCGCTCATGACTTCATGGCCTCCGACTCTGGGGTGGTGTTTTTGGGCGGTGGCTCCGCCTGAACCGGTAATGTAAACCGAAATGTGCAGCCGCCATCTGGGTTGTCCTCAAACCATAGCCGGCCCTGATGTGATTCGATGATGGAGCGGCAGATATTCAAGCCCATGCCCATACCGTCATTTTTGGTGGTGTAAAACGAATCGAAGAGGCGGTCGCGGATTGCCCGCGGCACACCGTGGCCGCGGTCGATCACGGAGAAAGCCATCTGATCGGCGATCAGGCTGACTTCCACGACTAGACTCCGACGCTGTGCGCCACGCATGGCGTCGATTCCATTTTTCACAAGATTTACTAGTACTTGCTCGATGAGTACCGGGTCCACATTGAGCATTGGCAGGCCATCGGGAATTTTCTGAACCAACTCAATGCCCTGTTCGCGGGCATCAATCTCGGCAAGGCCAAGAGAGTCTGCGAGAATCGTACGTGGATCAGTGAGACGGCGAATGGGGTCACTGCGCTTCACGAAACCCCGGATTCGGCGAATTACCTGACCGGCCCGCTCTGCCTGCCGGGCAGTCTTGGTCAGCAGGTCAATCAAATCCTCGTTTGGAATCTCCTCGCCGCGCGACTCAGCAAGCCGAATTCGGGATGCAGCCCCCGAGGTGTAATTGGCAATCGCTGTGAGGGGCTGATTGAGCTCATGGGCAAGTGAAGAGGCCATCTCTCCCATGGTGACCAATCGGGCCGTCTGCTGGAGTTTCTCGTGCTGCTCGCGCTGGGCTTGCTGGTTAGCCCGTTCTTGCGTGATATCGGTGGCCACCATGAGCTCAACCGCGCGGCCATCGACCCATTGAATGCTTCTAATCCGCACCTCAAACCAGCGCTCTACGATTTCGCTGTAGACCTCACGAACATCAGCCCAGGGCCCGCGCGCTGCTGCCGAGAGATAGCGGTGGCCGTCGGTAATTGAATTACCGAACCATTTTTTGTAGGCCTGGTTTGCAAAAAGCAATTCGCCCGTTGGTGTGGGTGCAGCCACTGAAACCGCAGTATCGAGGGCCTGCAATACGGTGATGAAGCGCTCCTGGGATTGGGCGAGCTCCTGACGAATTCGGGTCTGCTCGGTGATGTCCGTGACCGATGTCATCCAACCGGTCTGCTGACCGTTTTGGTCAATCAGTGGCGAGGTGTACATCCGTACCGTCAGCCGACTGCCATCTTTGCGCACGATGTTGATGGGAAGGCCTGAGGGCGGGCTCTCACCGGCCATCATCCGATCAAGGTTTCTTCCCAATTGATCCTGGGCATCGCCCGGCCAGTAGGGATACGGTGGGCTTGCGCCGGTCAGTTCTTGCGCGGTGAAGCCCACCATGCGACAAAAGGCGGGATTCACATATTTGATGCGGCCCTCGAGATCAATCACCCGCATTCCCGTAGACAGTGAGTTTTCCATCGCTCGGCGAAAGGCGGTCTCTTCGGCCAGTTCCTGCTCAGCGCCGAGTCGGCGGCGTGTGTTTCGCCAGACAACGATCTGGCTGATGACCGCAAATAAAATCAGTCCTACCACCAGTGTGGTGATGACATCGCTGTAGACGGTGCTGACCGGTCGCTGAATGAAGCCACGCAGCCGAATTTGTTTGGACATGGGCTCAAGGGGCACCTCATAAGCCGGCCCGCCGGATGTGGTGTCCTCCGTTCGGGTCTGGCCAAGCCGCTCGCCCTCAGGGCCCACCAGGCTAAAGGCGACTCGGCCGCCGATCTCGCTCGGAATGGTGGTCAGTAACATCGATGACAGCGAGTAGCTGGCAACCAAGACGCCATCGGCGGCGCCATTACGAATGATGGGCACATGCAGATCGACCTCAATGTCGTTTGGGGTACGAATGGGGCCGGAGTAGTGCGGTTTTTTGGCGCTCATCGCGTACTCAAACGCCGTAATGCTCGGCTGCCGCGCCAAGGGGCTGCCCAGCCGATCGAAACCCTGGGTTGGCAAGCCTTGCGAGGTACTCACAAACCGAACGGTCGAGCTGCGATCTAGCCAGGCAATAAAAACAACCTCAGGGTGTTTGACAAAAAAGTTCTCGGCAAAGGGCTGCAAATCTCGGCCCGCTGGTCGAAGGGGAAGCTGACTGGCGAAGCCGCTTACCTCGTCCTGGGCGCGTTGCAGTCGCTCGCCAATCTGCCGTTGGGTAGCGTTGACATCTCGAATCAGTGCCTGCTGTTGTTGATTGGATTCGGATGCGGTCAGATACCAAATGGTGGCGGCCATGAGCATGGCCAGGGCGACCACCGCAACGATCGGGGAGACCAGAATCCATCGCATCGACCGTGAAGAGCGCAGTGGTCCGAGCTTGGTCGGATCAAGGACTTCGGGGATGGTGCTCTGGTCGTTATCGGGCATGGGTCGGGGGCGATTGGCCGGGGCTCGGTCGCAGATGAAACCACACCTTGAGCGTTCCTGGCGAGCGGCGATGGGCTGGCCAAATTTCTTAATATGAAATTATAGTTCGTATAATGAAAAATCACTTGTCCTCAGTGTGAACCCCCACGCACAATTCCGCTCACAACAAACATTTCACAAAAACGATAGGAGGTGACCATGGCCGAGCCACAACGCGTCGACATGGATGAGGTGGAGACAAGGGAATGGCTGGACTCGCTGGAGGCCGTCATCGAGCGCGAGGGACCCGAGCGCGCCCAATTTCTTCTCGAAAAGCTGATTGATAAGACCCGTCGCACGGGTGGCTTCATCCCGTTTTCAGCCAACACCGCTTACGTCAATACGATTCCGGCGTCGCTCGAAGAGCACTGCCCCGGCAACCTGGAATACGAGGAGCGCCTGCGCTCATGGATGCGCTGGAATGCGATGGCGATGGTGGTTCGAACGAATCGCGGTGAGGGCGATTTGGGTGGCCACATCTCTAGCTTCCAGTCCCTGGCCAATATGCTGGGGATCGGCTTTAACCATTTCTGGAAGGGCCCGGATCATCCTAAGGGCCACGACCTGCTCTTTATTCAGGGCCACTCGTCGCCCGGAATATACGCCCGCGCTTATCTCGAGGGCCGTATCAATGAGGATCAACTTAATAACTTTCGTCGTGAGGTCGATGGCAAGGGCCTATCAAGCTACCCGCACCCCAAGTTAATGCCGAATTTCTGGCAGTTCCCGACCGTCTCGATGGGCCTCGGCCCACTGATGGCGATTTATCAGGCCCGCTTTTTGAAGTACATGCATGCCCGCGGTCTTGCTGATACCGAGGAGCGTAAGGTCTGGGCCTTCTGTGGTGACGGTGAGATGGATGAGCCCGAGTCAATGGGCGCTATTGGCCTTGCTGCCCGAGAGAAGCTCGATAACTTGGTATTTGTCGTGAACTGTAATCTGCAGCGTCTCGATGGGCCGGTGCGTGGCAACGGGAAGATTATTCAGGAGCTGGAAAGCGATTTCCGCGGCGCAGGCTGGAATGTGATTAAGGTCATCTGGGGGTCTTATTGGGATCCGCTGCTTGCAAAAGATAAAGAGGGATTGCTGCAGCAGGTGATGATGGATACTGTTGACGGCGAGTATCAGAACTACAAAGCCAACGATGGCGCCTATGTGCGGAAACATTTCTTTGGGAAGCATCCCAAGCTTTTGGAGATGGTCTCGCGCATGAGCGATGACGACATTTGGCGTCTCAATCGTGGCGGCCATGATCCGCACAAAATCTATGCTGCGTTCTCCGCAGCGTCGCGACATAAGGGCCAGCCCACTGTCATTTTGGTGAAGACGATCAAGGGCTATGGCATGGGCAAGGTGGCCGAGGGCCGTAACACCGCCCACCAGACCAAAAAACTAGATGACATGACCATTCATGAGTTCCGGGATCGATTTGGTATTCCTATTCCGGACGATCAGCTGCATGACATTCCGTTTTATAAGCCTGCCGAAGATGCTCCTGAGATGAAGTATCTGCACGAGCGACGCACCGCTTTAGGCGGATATTTGCCGGCGCGTCGCATGAAGGCCGATGAACAGTTAAAGGTGCCAGCGCTAGATGTTTTTGCCCCCGCGCTCGAAGCCACGCCCGAGGGCCGCGAGATCTCAACCACCCAGGCCTATGTACGGTGCCTGACGCAACTGCTGCGCGATAAAGAGCTGGGTCCGCGTGTGGTGCCTATTCTGGTGGATGAGGCCAGGACCTTTGGCATGGAGGGACTTTTTCGGCAGATCGGGATTTACTCAGTCGAGCCGCAGAAGTACGAGCCTGTGGATCGCGACCAGGTGATGTATTACCGCGAGGATGTGAAAGGCCAGATTCTGCAAGAGGGTATCAATGAGGCTGGCGGCATGAGTTCATGGATAGCAGCGGCTACCAGCTACTCGACCAATAACCGGATCATGATTCCGTTTTACATCTATTACTCCATGTTCGGATTGCAGCGGGTGGGTGATCTGGCATGGGCGGCGGGTGACATGCGGGCCCGCGGCTTTTTATTGGGCGGCACTGCGGGTCGAACCACGCTAAACGGAGAGGGCCTCCAGCACGAAGATGGCCACAGCCATATTCTCGCCTCCGTGATTCCGAATTGCGTCTCGTATGACCCAACCTTCTCCCATGAGGTCGCGGTAATTCTGCACTCGGGCTTAAAGCGCATGGTGGAGCACCAGGAGGACGTATTTTTCTATGTCACCCTGATGAACGAAAACTATTCCCACCCCGGATTTAAGCCGGGTACCGAGGCACACATTCTGAAGGGCATGTACCTCCTGCAGGAGGGCGATGCCTCGGCCAAGCAGCGGGTGCAGCTGATGGGCAGTGGCACGATTCTGCGTGAAGTCATCGCCGCAGCGGATCTACTTAAGGAGTTTGGCGTTACCGCAGACATCTGGAGCTGCCCAAGCTTTACCGAGCTGCGTCGCGATGGCATGGAGTGCGAGCGGTTTAACCTACTGAATCCCACCGAAACGCCACGCGTGCCGTTTGTTACCCAGCAGTTGCAGGATCGCGCAGGCCCGATTATCGCTGCAACAGACTACATGCGCCTTTTCTCGGACCAGGTTCGGCCCTATGTGCCCGCAGGACGGCGTTACATCACGCTGGGTACCGACGGATTTGGCCGATCGGATACCCGCGCCAAGCTGCGTGAGTTCTTTGAGGTTGATCGCCGTTATGTGGCGCTCGCAGCGCTTCGCGGTCTTGCGGATGAAGGCAAGATCAAGATGTCTGTGGTCAGTGATGCCATCAAGAAGTTCGGCATTCAATCCAACCGCCCCAGTGCGATGTCCGCGTAACCGGCATCCCAACAGGAGAACGAAACATGGCAACTGTTGAGTTAAAGGTTCCGGATATCGGAGACTTCAAAGATGTTGAAATCATTGAAGTCTTGGTAAAGCCCGGCGATGACATTAGCGTTGAGCAAAGCTTAATT
>JBILVT010000029.1:0-17686 GCA_044370275.1 Burkholderiaceae bacterium
GACTGATGTCAATCTGCGGCCGGCAACACCCGATAATCTTCCCTGGGTCACCACCGAAAAAGGGCTCATACGACTCAATGGAATGTTTCGGCATGGCTGGCTTTTAGCACCCGCTGTCATTGAAAAAGCGCTGAGTGATGCAAATCTTTGTTAACGGAGAGTCCATGCATATCGAAGACGGCAGCTCCCTTGCTGACGTAATTTCGCAGTTAAAACTTACGGCCGAGCAATGCGCAACTGCAGTAAATGGCCAATTCGTCTCCCGTAACGAGCGGGCGTCACGGCTACTTTTTGCAGATGATCACATCATGACCTTTGAGCCAATTACCGGCGGCTGACCCATGTCCTCGTCTCTTGACCCGATTCGCTTTGGCGATATTGAACTCTCCAGTCGATTCCTGATGGGAACGGCGGGCTACCCGTCACCCCAGATATTGGAATCTGCCATACAAGCCGGCCAAGCCGAGGTGCTGACGATGGGCATTAAACGGCAGGCCGCCAATGTCAGCGCAGGGTCTGGCAAGGCCTGGTGGGATCTGATTCGTAAAACTGGAAAGCGCATTCTTCCTAACACCGCCGGCTGTCGAACCGCGGCCGAGGCGATTGCACTGGCCCAGATGGCGCGAGAAATTTTTGAAACATCCTGGATAAAACTAGAGGTGGTCGGTGATGACTACACCCTACAGCCCGATTCCTTTGAGCTGGTGACCGCAGCCGCCCAGTTGATTGAGTTGGGCTTTGAAGTCTTTCCTTACTGCACCGAGGATATCATCGTGGCGCAGCGCTTAGTCGATGCGGGCTGCCGAATTCTGATGCCCTGGGCAGCGCCAATTGGCTCGGGTCAAGGCATCACCAACCGCGAGGCTTTAATCCGAATGCGGGATCGCTTTCCGAGCATCACACTGATCGTGGATGCTGGTATTGGTGCGCCATCCCACGCCGCCGAGGCAATGGAGATCGGCTTTGATGGGGTGCTTTTAAACTCTGCGATTGCGCAGGCAAAAGATCCGGTGCGAATGGCAGCAGCTTTTCGTGATGCGATTTCCGCGGGCCGAACAGGCTATCTTGCCGGCGTCATTCCCCCGCAGCCTTTTGCAACCGCCTCGACGCCGGTCACGGGCCAGCCCTTTTCGCTATGACAGCAATCGTTGAACCCATTATTCGCAATCAGCGCATCGGCTTGAAGCTCCAAACACCCCGGCTTTATGCAGAGCTACTTTCCCGCAGTATCGACTCCGCAGCATATTCAGCATCCGCCCAAAGCATTCTTAAAGCGGTAAATCATTGGCAGCAAACCGGGTATGTCATCGAGGACGCCTGCGTGCTTGCACTTTTTCAGCGTGCAGCATCGGCATCTAATTCTGCTGATGCAAGTTCTTTGGGCACTTTTGGTAGCAACTGGATCACCGACGCGGGGTGCTTCCCCGAGCTGATTGATCACTCAGTGGCGCGGCGGGCAGAGCGGGCCTTTGCCGAAATGTCCAATCCCAGTCCGGGCATCTATCCCATCGTTGACCGGCTGGATCAGCTTGAAATGATGCTCAAAGCCGGGGCTCAGATTCTTCAGCTGAGAATCAAATCCGAGCAGCTCACGCCTGAAATACGGATGCAGGTCCGTGAGGCAATTTCAATATCGCGCCAATACCCCAGCTGTCAGCTTTTTATTAATGACTTCTGGCAGGTTGCCATTGAAGAAGGCGCCTATGGCGTTCATCTGGGTCAGGAAGACCTGCTGATCGCCGACCTCAATGCGATTCAGGTGGCTGGCCTGCGACTCGGCGTCTCCTCTCACGCATTTTGGGAAGTAGCCCGTGCGCTGAGTACCCGCCCAAGCTATGTTGCATGCGGACCGCTTTTTCCAACGCGTGCGAAAGCTATGCCCTGGATCCCTCAGGGCATTGATAATCTTTGTTACTGGACGCGCTTAATTCCCCATCCCGTAATTGGCATCGGTGGCGTGAACTCTGAAAATCTTGGAGCAATTCGAGCAACCGGCTGTGGATCAGCATCGGTGATACAAGCGATCGTGGGTGCAGATGACCCCATTCAGGCATTCAGAAGCCTGCAGCAGCAATGGAATCGGACGCCAGTGCTAAGAGAGAAGCTGCCGGCGCTGGCTCGGCCGACACTAGCGGCCTGAGGGCGTAGGCCCGAGGCCGGCAGGCAGCTGTACCGGCACCACAGCATTGAGCGCGGGGCCGGTGGCAATCCCCAACGCAGCACCACCGACCACCCCGGTGGCAATCTCAGCGGCAGACTTTCCTTTGCCACCGCAATGAATCTCCATGCGTGAGGCATCGATCCGATCCGCCGTATCTAGGCCAGCATTGGCGGCAATTACGGCCGGCAGGAGCACTCCCCCGGACAAAACCAGGGCCACGGGCGAGGCAATCATCCGGGCTAATTTCAGTTCGTCGTGGACTCGGGTGCCCTCGGCAGCGATACGGCACTCATCCGACTGAAACGCTGGATGGTCTCGGTTCAGGCCAGAAAAGGTTTGGGAGGCGATGCTGGCGCACCCGGTAAGCATTCCAGTAACCAGTAGAGGAAGTACGAAACGCATCATCCCGAGAGTTTAGTGACATGATCCTTTTGTAATCAAGATCTTAGGAGCACTTTTTTTAAACGTCATTGCGATCCTAGTAGCCTTAAACGATAGTGAAAAAGTATCCGTAATTCTCCGTATGACCCGGCCCTCGATATTCCTACGACTCAGTAAGCGCAAGGCGAATCAGAAGAGCGCCAATGCCGCCCGCTGGTCTTACCTAACCAAAGGACTTCTCTACCTGCTCTGTGTCGGGCTACCACTGGCCGCCCAGGCCCGATTTGAGAAGTTGGCCGACCTGGACGCAGTGTCAGTGTCGACCGAGCCAAACTTTGTTACAAACGCAGGCCCCCAACTGCTTCGGACGTGGATCCTTCTCGACTTTAAAGAGGAGCAGCGATTCGAGGCCGCCCCGGGACCAACCAATGCAGGGCCCGGCTTGAGCTACAAATCCCGCAAGGACTATGTCCAGGTCGACTGTCGACAGAATCTCTATACCGAGCTGGCCACACAGATGTTTCCGGAGGCTGACGGAAAGGGGAAAACCGTCTTTGAAAGCACATTTCACCGATCCGGACAGCCACGTTTTGCAACGCCCCGCTCCCACGAGGGTGCGGTGCTCGTCTTTCTTTGCCGAGGGATTCGGCCGAACTAACTTAAGCGAAATCGCGTTCACGCTGCCAATAGGTCATTACCACCTTCTCGCCCTGCTCAACCGGGGCGCCCGCGTGTAGCGTGAGGGGATCCGGGAGAAATGCCGCGGTGAGGTTGCGAAAAAAAACAGCACCCCCGGGCGGTGGCAACATGCTGACCACCACGCTTCAGATGGTGTGTAGCCCTTGATGAGTCGCATCAAACTAATCATGGTGCGCTTCGTGCTGCTGGCAAATCTCGTAGCGCAGCCCCTGCAGTCCCTTTAGGTGATCTCCAGTAGAGTACACTTCTTAATAGCCTACCGAAAATCCAAGGAGATCATATGACTTCTTCCAGGCCCCACAATCCACCGATCGCTTGTGCCTGTTGCGGTAAATCTATCTTCACCCACCTCGCAGCCGCAAAAGTGCAGATCGGCGTTACGCCGACAACGGTCATTGTGACGCCCTACAGTAATGACTATCGGGTAGATGTTCTGATTGAAGGCCGCAGCGTCAGCTGGAATCCCAGTGGTAATAAAACTTCAGCAACGCCGGTGACCTATAGCTTCGCGCTCACGCCCGCTTACTTAAGCGGTGATAACGCCCTGGGCTTCACGCCCTTTACTATTGCCCAAAAGGAAGGGGTTCGCAGCTTCTTAAGCCTGGCAAATTCGATTCTAAACATAAGCTTTTCCGAGGTAACTGAAAACACCTCACCAACAACTCCTTACGGCCAGATACGAATGGCCAACGTAACGACCGACTCCGCAGGCTACGCTCTAATGCCGGGTACCGATGGGCCAGATAGTGGGGATGTCTTTATCAGTACTTCAACAATTGATTCTGCTTATGCGCCGGGATCATTCGACTACGACACACTGATCCATGAAGTCGCCCACGCTATCGGACTAAAACATCCAGGAAACTATAACGGCGGAGGGGCGCCGAGCACTGAGCCAGGAAACTATCTTGCGAACACTGAGGACTCAAAACTCATAAGCGTTGTAAGTTATGTTGAGCACCCCCAAGAGCTCCAAAGAATTGATTTTGGTCCCTATGATCTTCTTGCGCTCGACTACCTCTACGGGCTGCGACCCTATAAGACCGACAATACTTCCTACTCGTACAACGACTCGGTCGGCAGGCAGCTTCAGACCATCTACGACACGGGTGGCACCGATACGATAGACTTCAGTCAGGTCTCTACGCCGACCATAATTAATCTAAATGGCGGCTCATCCAGCAGTGCGGGAAAAATCAGTAGTGATCCGTCCTCTGAGCGCGCTCAAAATAATATTCAAATAGCCTTCGGTACAGAGATTGAGCGTGTGATCGGATCACCGCAGGCCGATCAAATCACTGGAAACGGTAGCGCAAATACCCTAGCCGGGGGTGGCGGAAACGACCAGATCAACGGTAATGGGGGTATCGATACAGCTGTCTTTATTGGAACTCGATCGCAATACACACTAACAAATCAAGGGGCTGGAAACATACGGCTGGCTGATACGGTCACAGGCAGAAATGGAACCGATAGCCTTTCTAATGTCGAACGACTTCAATTTAGTGACGTGTCGGTCGCTCTTGATATCGATGGAAACGCAGGCAAAGTCGCCAAGATCCTAGGTGCGGTGTTTCAAGCAAGTTCAGTCTCAAATAAGAACTTTGTGGGCATCGGGCTAAACTTAATCGATGGCGGTATGTCTTACGAAGCTTTGGCTGCTCTTGCTATCTCCGCAGCCGGGAAGTCCTCGTCGACTGATATCTGCACCTTACTTTGGACGAATGTTATCGGATCAGCACCGACGCCTGCAGATATTGCACCCTTTAAAACCATGCTCGATTCTGGGCAGATTAGCATAGGTTCATTAGCGACCTTAGCAGCTGACATTGGCTTAAATACCACCAATATCAATCTCGCTGGACTTATCCAGACAGGGCTTGAGTATGTCTAGGCCCGGGAAAGTATGTAGTCCGTCTCGAAATGAAGGCGTTTGGGGTGGGAAATTTTTTGTTAACTAGAAGTAGTTAACGGCAGAAGTGTTTAGACGAACAAGCTACGGTTTGCAGAAAGTCAGTTCGTGGCAGTCCTTTGCGAGGCAGAAATGGGACTTCCAATCGGCGACATGCTTTGTAAGCATAGGGCCAGCCTAGCTAGCGATTACGAGTGCAAGGCCCAATATGGCAGACTCAATGCTTAGGAGCTCAACTAAATCAAAGAACTTGAAGTCGAGCTGGCGAAGTTTAAGAGAGTCTTGACGGACCTGACACTCGAAAACAAAGCGATGAAAGGGGTTGATCACAATCGGCTTCTTGCGCCAGACTCGAACGCGTGAAGCGGTGTCTTACCCGGTTAATCAAAAAAACCAGTCTTTAACGCGTCTCACAGTGTGTCCTTAAACCCAAGCAATTAGCAGAAGAGAGGCTTGCCCCAGCTGGGTTTCGATCTAAAGAATCTCTGGGAATCCCACCCTCGGCACTCAGTGATCTTGATCAATTTTTGTCAAGCGATACTTTTTTAAAAAACTAATACAGTCGGCTCTGGGCTGGTGAAATGAGCGGACCCCTTTTTATTGCTGTTTGTTGGAGGCGGGGGTCGGAATCGAACCGGCGTCCACGGCTTTGCAGGCCGCTGCATAACCACTCTGCCACCCCGCCGGTGGGCTTGTAAATGGAGCGGGAGACGAGTCTCGAACTCGCGACCTCAACCTTGGCAAGGTTGCGCTCTACCAACTGAGCTACTCCCGCACTAAACGAAGCGTATGATTTTAGCTTTTTTAGGCTTTTTTCTGCAACTCAGGCCAGGCGGCCCGCAGGTAATAGACCATCGACACCACGGTCAAGACGGCCGCGCCCCAGATCAGCACCAGGCCCCAGGCCCGGGTATCCACCAAGCCCCAGAAAATGCTGCCGTGAAAAAGCAGAAAAGGGATCGCTACCATCTGCGCAATTGTCTTGGCCTTGCCGATCCGATTGACTGCCACGCTGGCCCGCGCCCCCACGGAGGCCATCCACTCACGCAGGGCTGAAATCGTGATTTCGCGGCCGACGATGATCAAGCCAATAATGGGGTTGAGACGGTCTAGTTCAATTAACGCCACTAACGCCGTGCAGACCATGAGCTTATCGGCGACGGGATCAAGAAATGCACCAAAGGGTGAAGTCTGATTCCATTTGCGGGCTAACCAGCCGTCAATCCAGTCGGTGATCGCTGCCACCACGAAAATAACGGTCGACCAGAGATTACGATCTGGCTCACTTAATCCCATTGGCAAATAAAAAACCGCCACCAGCAGCGGGATGGCCACAATGCGGGCCCAAGTCAGCAGATTCGGAAGGTTCCAGACCATCCGCGAATTATGAACTACGCAATCGTCGGTACAGATCCTGCGCGGTCTGTCGAGAAATTCCCTCAACACTGGCGAGATCCTCGACACTCGCAGCCTTTAGTCCCGATAGGCCACCGAATCGGGCCAAAAGCCGCTGCCGACGCTTCGGACCAATGCCTTCAACATCATCTAAAACTGACCCAACCTGCGCTTTGGCCCGCCGCGCACGCATGCCAGTAATAGCGAATCGATGGGCTTCATCGCGTATTTTCGCAATCAGCATCAGCGCGGGATGATCAGGCCCAAGCGCAATCTCTCGGCCATCGGGAAAGATCAGGGTCTCAAGGCCCACTTTTCGGCCCTCGCCCTTTGCCACACCAATCAAAAGCGAAGCGTCAAGCCCAAGACCCTCAAATACGTCCATCGCGACACCCAGCTGGCCTTTTCCACCATCGATCAGCACCAGGTCCGGCAAGGTTTCTACTTGCTCATATCGCCTGGCAAGCGCCTGGCGCATCGCGGCGTAATCATCCCCCGGCGTGATGTCCCGGATGTTAAACCGACGATACTCGGCGGGCCGCATCTCGTGATGCTGATACACCACGCAGGAGGCCTGGGTAGCCTCGCCCGCGGTATGGCTAATATCGAAGCACTCGATTCGCAAATCTGAGAAGTCCTCGCCCTCCGAGGCCAGCCCGAGGGTCTGGGCAAGGATCTGTGTTTTTGATTGCTGTGAGCCCATCTCCTGGGCACGTCGCGCGAGGCCAAGGCGAGCGTTAGACTCTGCAAGGGCGAGCCACTCACGCCGCTTGGCCTGCGGCTGATGTAACACGCTAATCTCTTTGCCTGCCTGTGCAGAGAGCCACTCGGAAATCGTCGAGACACACTCGGGACGATTGACTACAAGCGCCTGCGGCATTTCATGTGATCCATAGTGCTGGGAAACAAAGGCAAGCAGCGCCTCATCCTGAAGCTCGTTGAGATCAGCCTCCTGCAGCTCGACACCCGCCGAGGAAAAATGGACCCGATCCCCAAGGTGTCGGCCCCCGCGTACCATCGCGAGATTGACGGCGATATTCTTTCCATCAGTTGCCGCGGCCAGCAGATCACAGTCCAGGTCCGGATGGGTCTCCATATTGTGCTGCTCGAGTACTCTGGAGAGTGCGGCAATCTGATCCCGAAATAAAGCGGCCTGCTCGTAGTGCAATTCACCCGCCGCTGCATTCATTTTTTCTTCTAGCTCAGATAAAAGCTCAGCCGATCCGCCTTTTAAAAACCGAACAGCACGGCCGACATCGTCGGCATAGTCTGACGCTGGGATTTTCTGCACACAGGGGGCGCTACAGCGATGGATCTGATGCAGCAGGCAGGGCCGGGTCCGATTAGAGAAAACCGAATCCGTGCAGCTGCGCAATTGAAATACCTTTTGCAAGATATGAATGCTTTCCTTGACGGCCCAGGCATTCGGAAACGGCCCAAAAAACTGTGACTGCCGATCCAGGGCGCCGCGATAGTAGGAAATGCGCGGAAACGCATGGCCACTGAGCTTCAAAAACGGATACGACTTATCATCGCGAAAAAGAATATTAAATTTCGGTGCTAGTGTCTTAATCAGATTGTTTTCCAAAAGCAAAGCCTCGGCCTCGCTGCGCACCACCGTGATTTCAATATCGCGAATTAAGCTCACCATCTTGGCGATTCGCGGCGATAGGCCTGAGCCACGGAAATACGAAGCCACCCGCTTTTTTAAATCCTTGGCCTTGCCGACATAGAGCACCCTGCCCTCCTCACCCACCATGCGATATACCCCAGGGTGATGCGGCATCGACATCAACCGTGACTTGATAGTTGGCTCAGACATACTGCCGCACAATCGCAAAAACGGCCGAAAACATTTCTGCAGTAAGTCTTCCGGTATTCGTGTTGTAGCGGCTGGGATGATAGCTATCGATCAGACGAAGCCCAACCACTTCATGGACCGCCGCGTGAGCAAAACGATAAGCACTGCGTTTAATCAATCGCCCATTGCCCGCCAAACACGACAGCACCGCGTCATGGGCAACAGCACCTAAGCAGACAATCACTTGCGGCTGAACTGATTTGATCTCCTGGGACAGATACTTCGCGCAGGTCTTGGTCTCGGCTGGTGTCGGCTTATTCTGGGGCGGCAGACACTTCACAGCATTGGTGAGCCGGCAATCAATCAGCGCTTGATCATCATCCCGAGACAGCGATCGCGGATTTTTTGCAAATCCGTGGGCATGTAAGGTGCCGTAGAGCAGATCGCTACACCAATCGCCGGTAAAGGGCCTGCCACTTGCGTTAGCGCCATGCATGCCGGGCGCAAGGCCCACAACCAGAAGCTTCGCGCGCGCAGACCCAAAGGGCGGCACGGGTTTGCAAAAGTAACTCGGATGCTGGCTCTTGACCTGGTCCAGAAACTGGGCGAGCCGGCTGCAGTCGCGGCAGTCGGGGTCATAGACCGAGCGATCCAGTTGCATCGGCCGCCCTATTGCAGGGGCCGCAATTGCTCCAGCCCCCTGCGACGCGGGTCATCCAGAAACTCCGGCATGCGCCGCGGGACTTCATCCAGCGCTTGCTCCACCAGATCCTGGCGATTACAAATCAGTGTCGCATCACAGCCCGCCGCAAAGGCGGCGCAGGCGCGATCGGCAACATGCGCGAATACTGCGGCGCCCGCCATGGCGAGGTCATCTGAGATGATGACGCCGTCAAAGCCAAGCTGCTGTCGCAAAATATCCTGAAGCCATATTTTTGAAAACCCTGCTGGCTGCGTATCCACCTGGGCATACCGAATGTGGGCAGGCATCACTGCCGTAAGCGCAGGTGACCCGATGCGCGCATAGGGCAGCGCATCCTGAGAGAGGATTTCCTCAAGCGGCCGCTCATCAACCGGTAGATCCAGATGCGAATCGGCCTGCGGCCAGCCATGGCCAGGGAAATGTTTTCCACAGTTTTTCATGCCCGCCAACAGCAGGCCATGCATCAGAGCGGACGCCAGTTCAGTGACGAGCTGCGGATCTCGATGAAAGGCCCGCTCACCGATGATGCTACTTTTTCCCCAGTCAAGATCCAGTACCGGAGTGAAGCTGAAATCAACACCTACCGCGCGCAGCTCACTGGCTAACACATAGCCAAGCTGGCGCGCACGGGCCAGCGCGGCCAGCCAACTTGGGCCATGTTGCCCGGTCACCATTGTCCCAATACTGGACATGGGTGGAATCTCTGTAAAGCCCTCGCGAAAACGCTGTACTCTGCCGCCTTCATGGTCCACGCAGATCAAAAGCCGCCCACAGCCTTTCGGCCGCGCGACAGCATGAATCTCAGCAGTTAGCCCGGCGATCTGCGCTTTGTCTTCAAAGTTTCTTGTGAAATAGATCACGCCTCCCACCCAAGGATGGGCAAGGAGCTCCCGATCGCGGGCCGTCAGCCGCGTGCCTTCGACATCAATAATGAAGGGGCCTAGCCGGCTCATCGGTCCGTGGTCTGCACGATGGCAAGCGCCTGCGCATGCTCGATCTCATCGGAAATCGAGACATGGATCTGATACTGATGTGCTTGCAAGTAGCCCTGAAGTGCTTTTCGAGCAACCGCCTTCGGCGCGCCGCGGGTGTCGTTAAGAATCTCAACCGAGTGCAACGACATCGGATGGTGCAGGCCCACCCCGAGCGCCTTACCGATAGCCTCTTTGGCAGCGAATCGCTTCGCAACATAACGCACGGCACGATCAGCGCCCGCAACGCCCCGCGATTTTCTGCGCTGATATTCCTGAAATTCCGCGGGCCCAAGCACCCGTTGTGCAAACCGCTCGCCCCAGCGCTCCATCATCTGGCCCACGCGGCGAATCACGACGGTATCGGTACCGATGCCGACCACCACTTATGCAGCTCCATTTGTCTGATGGGCCTCACGCATTAGGCGCTTCATCTCCCGCACGGCTTCTCGCATGCCAACCAGCACCGACCGCGACACAATCGCATGGCCAATATGAAGTTCCCGGACTCCGGGTAGCGCCGCAATCGGCTGTACATTAAAGTAGTTCAAGGCATGTCCTGCATTAAAACGCATGCCCAGACTTTGGATTTTTTCTCCTGCGCGACGAATTTTTTTAATTTCGGTAATGACAGCCGGTGCCTGCGCATCCCGGCCCTGCGAATGAAAGACCGCCGCATAAGGGCCGGTGTGGATTTCGCAGACCTGCACACCAAGATCAGCTGCTGCCTTGATTTGCGCAATCTCTGCATCGACAAATGTGCTCACCGTAATTCCTGCATCGCGCAGCCTGCGGATCGTGCCCGCTAAGGATTTGCGCTGGCCCACGATATCCAATCCACCCTCGGTGGTGATTTCCTGCCTGCCCTCGGGCACCAGCATCGCCATCTCAGGCTTAATCTCGCATGCGATTGCGACCATCTCTTTTGTGGCTGCCATTTCCAGATTCAATTTGATCTGGGTATGGGTGCGCAGCCGGCGGACATCTTCGTCCTGAATATGACGGCGGTCCTCGCGCAGATGCACGGTAATGCCATCTGCACCGCCAAGATGGGCCTCAACGGCGGCCCAGATCGGATCCGGATCAATGCCGCGCCTGGCCTGCCGAAGCGTGGCCACATGGTCAATATTTACGCCGAGTTCAATCATGATGCCGATCCTATGGGAGTGCGCTATCTTAAATCCGAACCAGATCCCGCATCACCTGCCGCGAGTGAAGCTCGTCTTCGCCTAAATGCTGGCCCAGCAGGGCCCGCAGTAGCCGCTTGGATTCTGCCGCGATCTCGGGGTCCTCGAATGCGTGGACAGCCTCCTCAATGGATTGCTGACTGCGGGCTAAGGCGAGAAGGGTTCGGCCATGGATCAGATCAACAGCCTGTGAAGACGCCTGCGCCGACTCCATCGCCCGAGGACCGAGTCGAATGACCCCGGATTGCGGACTAAATTGATAAAAGCCCGCCTCGGCCACCGGCGCGCCGGTGGCCGTTTCACGATCAAAGTTCGGAGCCACACCCAATTCGCGCAACAGATTGCACTCAAAGCGGCGAAGAATCGGCTCGGTCATCTCACGGCCGCGGCCTTCGGACTCCTGCCGAGCCAGTAGCCCGAGCGTTGCCAGCACATCATCAAAGACCACAGGATGCGGATCCTCGCGCGGCAACAAGCGCACCATCAACTCATTGAGATAAAAGCCGGGCATGATCGCTGACCCTGAGAGCATGGCGAGACCGCCTACCCACTCGGCAGCAATCAGCGTGCGCAGCTCCGATTTACCGCTCCAACGCAGATCGAGCAACTGAAAAGGCTGCAGCAGCCCGCGCAGCGCAGAGCGTGGCCTCCTTGCGCCTTTGGCGATCATGCCGAGTCGGCCGTGCTCGCGGGTAAAGGCCTCGACGATCAGGCTGGTCTCGCGCCACGGCATGACATGCAGCACGAGCCCGCGATCAGCAGCCGCATTCATTCGACACCAAAGGCCCGAATGGCGGCCGCATCATCGGCCCAGCCGCTTTTGACTTTGACCCAGAGTTCAAGCCGCACAGTGCCATCAATCAGGCGGGCGATATCTGCCCGGGCCTCGGTGCCGATACGCCGAATGCGGCTGCCCTGCTCACCGATCACCACCGCCTTCTGCGAGGCCTTGGCCACAACAATGCTTGCGCTGATATCCGCATGTAATTTCCCGGGGGCACTTACCGAGGCCTGCTCTTCGAATCGGTCAATCACCACCGTGGTCTCGTAGGGCAGCTCATCGCCCAGAAGTCGAAAAAGCTTTTCGCGGATTAATTCGCCAGCGAGAAATCGCACACTCCGATCAGAGACTTCGTCTTCTGCGAATCGCGGCTCGCCTTCGGGCGCAAGTTGCGCAATCTCATGAATGACCGCATCGCATTGACTGCCGCGCTCTGCCGAGACGGGGACCAGAGCATGAAAACGTTGCATCGCTGCGAGCCGATCCCCCAGCGCATAGGCGGCCTTTCGGTCCTGGGTGGTGCGAATACGATCCGACTTATTTAAGACTGCGATGACAGGCAGAGATTTTGGAATCAGAGCCAAGGTGGCCTCGTCTTCAGCAGTAAGCCCTGTAGCCTCAATCACCCAGAGCGCAAGGTCAACATCAGTCAGGGCCTGGACCGCTGTCTTATTGAGCTGCCGATTTAAGGCATTGTTGTGGCGCCGCTGTATGCCAGGGGTATCCACAAACACGATCTGAAGCCCCGGCCGGGTTAATACACCTGTGACGCGATGACGGGTGGTCTGTGCTTTACGGGAGGTGATGCTGACTTTCTGGCCGACCCAGACATTCAGCAGTGTTGATTTGCCCACATTGGGCCTTCCCACAATAGCCACCACAGCGCAGCGGTGTGTCATGAGCCGATCCGTCAGGCCTTGCGCTCTTTATCTTCAAAAACCAACGCCGCCTGTGGTGGGGGCGATGACTTTTTTGCGCGGCGAGTCTTCTTGGGCACGCTTGCTGTCGCCTCGCGCACCGCCGCAAGGGCTTGAGTGGCCGCCATCTGCTCAGCGGCACGTCGGCTTGCCCCTGACCCCAGGACCGTAATGGCAAGTTTCGCAATCGCGCACTCGACCTCAAAGACTTGACTGTGGGCCGCGCCATGCGTGGCCACCACCGAATACACTGGCAGCGGCAAGCCAAGGCCCTGCAGAAATTCCTGCAGCAGTGTTTTGGCGTCCTTACCCAGTGTCTTGGGATCAACCTGTTTGAGTATCGGCGTGTAAAGGCTATCAATCACCCGGGCGGCCTCGGCGAATCCGCCATCTAAAAAGATGGCGCCAAACAAGGCCTCAAGGGCGTCGGCCAGAATGGAAGGTCGGCGCAGGCCGCCGCTTTTTAACTCGCCCTCACCAAGATGCAAAAACTGATGCAGCGATAAGGTCTGAGCAATATCGTGTAACGCCTGCTGTCGTACAAGATTAGACCGCACCCGCGACAGATCGCCTTCGTCAAACTGCTTAAGTTGCCGATACAGCAAATGGCCGACTGCACAGTTCAGCACGCTGTCGCCTAAAAACTCAAGCCGCTCGTTGTGGGCCGCGCTGTGGCTGCGATGGGTCAGCGCAAGCTTTAATAACGCCGGGTCTTTAAAGCTATAACCGAGGCGTTTTTCAAGATCTGGGGTCGCGTTACTCAAAGCCGCCCAATCGTTCAAACTTACCGCTCATGACCTCACCGGCATTAAACCAAATAAAAAATGCTCTTCCCACCAAAAGCCGCTCATGGACAAAGCCGAACACGCGACTGTCGCTGCTGTTGTCGCGGTTATCACCCATCATGAAATAGTGGCCAGCTGGCACCTCGCAGCGCAGGCCCCGGTCGGTGACCTGGCAGCCCCTGCCGCCGGACGGGGGCAGAAATCCCAATGGCAATCGATCATCATCATTAAGCGTGCGGTAACGCTTTCCGCCATGCTGCTCTTCAAACTGCAACGAAATGCGGCCAGCATCAAAGTAGGGGTCGAGCGCCTTGGCTGCAACCGGCTGATCGTTGACGAAAAGCCGCTTATTTTCGTATCGAATCACATCACCCGGCAGGCCAATCACCCGCTTGATGTAATCCACCGTCTCATCTTCTGGATAACGAAAAACGGCGACATCACCACGCTCTGGTGCACCCGTATCGAGCACCTTGATGTGCACAATGGGCAGACGAATGCCATAGGAAAACTTATTGACCAGAATCAGATCGCCGATCCGCAGGGTCGGAATCATTGAGCCCGATGGAATGCTAAAGGGCTCCACGACGAAACTGCGCAGCATGAAGACTACGAAGATCACCGGAAAAAAGCCTGCGGTGTATTCCAGCCATATCGGACGCGGCGCGCCTTCGGGCCGCCGCTTTCTCCACGCCCAACGATCCGCCGCCCAGAGCAGGCCCGTGAACACACAGAGTAAAAAAATAATGAGGGCGAAATTCATGATCAGTCCTCGACCTGCAGCACCGCCAGGAAGGCCTCCTGCGGAATTTCAACAGTGCCCACTTGCTTCATCCGTTTTTTGCCGGCCTTTTGTTTTTCTAAAAGCTTACGCTTGCGGGTAATGTCACCGCCATAGCACTTCGCCAGCACATTCTTGCGCAGGGCCTTGATATTTTCACGGGCAATGATGTTGGATCCGATGGCCGCCTGGATGACCACATCGTACATCTGCCGAGGAATCAACTCGCGCAGCTTCGAGGCGAGCTCCCGGCCTTTACTCTGAGAATTGGCCCGATGCACGATTACCGATAGAGTATCCACACGGTCCCCATTGATAAGTACATCGAGTTTCACAACATCCGAGGCCCGATACTCTTTGAATTCATAATCCATCGAGGCATAGCCCCGCGAGACAGACTTCAGCTTGTCAAAAAAATCAAGCACGATTTCGTTCATGGGCAGCTCGTAGGTCAGATTGACCTGACGGCCGTGATAGTTCATCGCCGTCTGCACGCCGCGCTTACCGGTACACAGCGTAATTACCGCACCGACATACTCCTGGGGCATGAATAATGTCACCGTAACAATCGGCTCCCGGATCTCTTCAATGCGCGCCGGATCGGGCATCTTCGACGGATTATCAACATCAATCAGTGTGCCATCACGCATCAGCACCTGATAGACCACTGTGGGCGCAGTGGTGATGAGGTCCATGTCATATTCGCGCTCAAGCCGCTCTTGGAC
Organism: Burkholderiaceae bacterium; assembly: GCA_044370275.1. Lineage (GTDB taxonomy): Bacteria > Pseudomonadota > Gammaproteobacteria > Burkholderiales > Burkholderiaceae_A > Lacustribacter. The sequence continues at coordinate 15,200 of JBILVT010000029.1, forward strand.
GATATCCATATGCAGCAGGCCAAGAAATCCGCAGCGAAAACCAAAGCCAAGGGCCTGTGAGACCTCGGGTTCATACTGCAGTGATGAATCGTTAAGCTTTAGCTTATCGAGGGCATCGCGCAGGGCCTCGTACTGGTTCGACTCAACCGGATACAGGCCGGCAAACACCTGCGGCTTGATTTCCTTAAAGCCGGGCAGCGGCTGGGCGGCGGCATGGCTTCCGGCATGGGTCAGGGTATCGCCAACCTTAGCGGCCTTGAGCTCCTTAATGCCGGCAATCACAAACCCCACCTCTCCTGCAGAGAGGCTCTCCAAGTGTTTGGACTTTGGCGTGAAGATACCGACCTGCTCCACCGGATAATTAGCACCCGTGGACATCAAAAGGATTTTGTCTTTCGGCTTTAAGCTGCCGTTGACCACACGCACCAGCATCACCACACCGACATAGTTATCAAACCATGAATCGATGATCAGCGCCTGCAGGGGCGCTTTCGGATCGCCTTTGGGCGGCGGCACGCGAGCGATCAGCATCTCGAGAATGTCGGGCACGCCCTCGCCGGTCTTGGCACTCGCGCGCACCGCATCCTGGGCATCAATGCCAATGACATCTTCGATCTCTTGAATCGCCTGCTCAGGATTGGCGGCAGGCAAATCAATCTTATTGAGCACCGGCACCACCTCAACGCCAAGCTCAATTGCCGTGTAGCAGTTGGCCACGGTCTGGGCCTCTACCCCTTGGGAGGCGTCAACGACCAAGAGCGCGCCCTCACAGGCCGATAACGACCGGCTCACCTCATACGAGAAATCCACATGGCCGGGGGTATCGATCAAATTCAGCGCGTAGGTTTTTCCGTCTCGCGCCCTATAAGTCAGTGCGGCAGTCTGCGCCTTGATGGTGATGCCACGCTCACGCTCCAGTGCCATGGAGTCCAAGACCTGGGCCTCCATCTCGCGATCCGAGAGTCCACCACACAGCTGAATGATGCGATCGGCGAGCGTGCTTTTGCCATGGTCGATGTGGGCAATAATTGAAAAATTACGGATGTGCTCCAAGACTCACCATCGATCGTTGTTCTTGTTGTGATTTTTTCATTTCGCCGTGGTGGGCCGAACTGGAATAAACAAGGCACCGTCGCCGCGTCGGACCAGTGCCACAAGGGGTTTGGTTTTATCTAACTTATTTACAAAATCACCGAACTGCTTAGCCGAAGTGATGTCAGTGTTATTGACGCTGACCAGGACATCGCCCTGGCGAATTCCCGCGCGGGCCGCAGCGCCCTCGGCGGCCTCAATGAGTACGCCTGATTTAATTTTTAACTCACCCCGACGGGCCTCGGTCAGATCGGCCACCGAGAGTCCCAGCCAGTTCGCGGCCACAGCTGCCGAGGGCTGTCCTGGCTTAGCAGCAGCCTTCGCCACGCGGTCAGGCTCCATCTCACCCACGGTGACACTGATTTCCTTCATGCCACCTTTGCGCCAGACCTGCGCGGTCACGCGGGCGCCGGGCTTGGTATTGCCCACGATGCGCGGCAGATCAGTGGATTTCTCAATTGGCTTGTTATCAAAGCGCAAAAGAATATCGCCGGGCTCAAGGCCTGCCTTCTCAGCCGGGCCGCCCGACTCAACGCTGCGCACCAGTGCGCCGGAGGTCTTGGAAAGTCCCAAGGCTTCGGCCACCTCCTTAGTCACCTCGCCAATGCCGACTCCGATACGCCCACGGGTCACGCGGCCTTGCGTGCGCAGTTGCTCAGCCACACGATTGGCCTCATCGATCGGAATTGCAAACGAAATGCCCATAAAGCCGCCAGTGCGGCTATAGATCTGAGAATTAATGCCCACGACTTCGCCGCGCATATTCAAAAGCGGCCCACCCGAATTGCCGGGATTCACGGCCACATCGGTCTGAATAAATGGAAGGTAGTCGCCCGTATCGCGGCCTTTCGCACTCACGATGCCTGCAGTCACGGTGTTTTCTAAACCAAAAGGCGAACCGATGGCCAGAACCCATTCGCCAACCCGCAAGCGATTCGGATCCCCGAAGCGCAATGAGGGCAGCCCCGTAGTGTTGATTTTTACGAGCGCCACATCAGTACGACGATCTGAGCCAATGAGCCGAGCTTTAAATTCCCGCTTATCGGCCAGTGTCACCAAAATTTCATCAGCGCCATCGACGACGTGATGATTGGTGAGAATGAAACCATCGGCTGAAATGATGAATCCACTGCCCACACCGCGGGGCACTTCCTCGGGCTGTGGCGCGCCTCGTGGATTACGGGGCGCATTCGGGCGTGGCGGGAAAAAGCGGCGAAAAAATTCATAAAAAGGATCGTTTTCATCCAGCTCCGGCATCTGCTGGCCTGGGCCCGACTGCTGAACGCGTACCTTTTCAGTGGTGCGGATATTCACCACGGCCGGCCCAGCACTTTCCACTAAATCAGCAAAGTCTGGCAGTCCCCGCACCGACTGTGGCTGGGTCTGTGACTGGCT
>JBILVT010000121.1:0-5154 GCA_044370275.1 Burkholderiaceae bacterium
TTGATCAGGCGATTTTGCAGCGGGAAAAATTAAGAACTGCTGCGGGGCTACGTGAGTCGATGACCCAGCCTCAATCGATTGCAACCAAAGCCCTCTGGCGTGCGCTTTATCCCGCCCATCCCTATGGCCAGCAGGCCGCTCCCGAGACCGTTGATGCGATTGGGGTTGATGATCTCATTCGATTTCATCAGCAGTATTGGCAGGCCAATCGCATGCGGGTCACGATTGTGGGCGCACTGACAGAGGCCCAGGCCCGGACATTCGTCGAGCAGCTCTTCTCTGCGGCCCCCACAAATCCGGCTGCAGGTGCGCAGACACATATGCCCTCACGCCAGCATCCTGCTGCCTTAAATGTTCGGCCTTCGGCTGTGCGCCAAGCCATTGCCCACCCTGCCAGCCAGAGCCACCTCTGGTTGGGGCTTCCCGGCATTGCCCGCGACGATCCAGATTTTTTTGCTTTGACTGTTGGCAATTACATTCTTGGCGGGGGTGGGTTTGTGTCGCGGCTGACTGAAGAGATTCGAGAAAAACGAGGCCTCTCTTACAGCGTCTTTAGCGCCTTTCAGCCGCTGGCCCAGCCCGGCCCGTTCATGATGAGCCTGCAGACCCAGAAGGCTAAAGCACCCGAGGCCCTTGAGGTGATGGAAAAAACCTTAAAACGTTTTCTCCAAGAGGGCCCAACCGAAAAAGAGCTCAAGGCGGCCAAGCAGAACTTAATCGGAGGCTTTGCCTTAAGACTTGATACAAACCGTAAGCTTTTGGATAACTTAGCTCAGATTAATTTCTACGATATGCCGCTTGATTATCTGGATACCTGGACCTCGAAAGTCTCGCGTGTCACGCGCGAGGACATTCGTCGCGCGATGGGCCGAGTGATCACACCGGAGCAGATGTCGGTCATTGTTGTTGCTGGGCCTGAGGGCTTTGCGCCTTAGCCCGCTGTATGGGCCAGCTGCGAATTATTGCGGGCAAGTGGAAGCGTCGCCCAATCCCAGTTCAAGACCTCAGGGGCCTGCGCCCGACGCCCGATCGCGTTCGGGAGACCTTATTTAATTGGCTGGGCCAGCGGCTGGATGGCTGGCGCTGTCTGGATCTGTTCGCGGGCACGGGCGCACTTGGCCTAGAGGCCGCCTCAAGAGGTGCAGTCCAGGTCGTCTTTGTCGAATCTGATGCGCTTGCGGCCCACGCAATCGCCCAGTGGATCAACCGCGTCGGCGGTGCCCCAGAGTGCCAAATTGTCAGAGCGAAGGCCCAGGAGTGGTGTCCGGCCGCGGCTCCGGGTGGCTTTGATTTGATTTTTATGGATCCGCCGTTTGGTGAGGGCATGGTTGGGCGCATGATTCCGATGGCCGCTCGGCTGCTGGCGCCCACTGGCCTGATGTATGTGGAATCCGAGGCTCCGCTGGACGCTGATGGGATGGCGGCCCATGGCCTAACAAAGTTTCGCGCAGACAAGGCAGGCGCGGTTCATTATCATCTGCTCCAATTCAGTGCATCACAGGGAGCGCAAGATGCTAATCGGGGTCTATCCGGGCACATTTGATCCTCTGACCCGCGGCCATGAGGATCTTGTTCGCAGGGCCAGCAAGCTGGTGGAGCAGTTGATCGTCGGTGTTGCCGATAGCCGTGCAAAGCGGCCGTTTTTCTCACTGCAAGAGCGCCTGGACATCGCTACCGAGGTCTTGGGCCACTATCCCAACGTGAAGGTGGCCAGCTTCTCGGGCCTTTTGAAAGATTTTGTTCGTGAACACAACGCCAAGATTATTGTTCGGGGCCTGCGGGCAGTATCTGACTTCGAATATGAGTTTCAGATGGCGGGTATGAATCGATACCTGCTGCCTGATGTTGAGACTTTATTTCTCACACCCTCGGATCAGTATCAATTTATTTCCGGCACTATTGTGCGGGAGATCGCCCTTTTGGGCGGGGATGTCAGCAAGTTTGTTTTTCCCTCGGTGGAAAAGTGGCTTCGCGAGCGGCTAAAGAAAAATGCAGATCAATAGCCGATTATGGCCCTTCTGATCACCGATCAGTGCATTAACTGCGATGTCTGTGAGCCAGCCTGTCCGAATCAGGCGATTTCAATGGGCTCTGAGATTTATGAGATCGCGCCAGCACTCTGTACGGAGTGCGTGGGGCACTTTGATGAGCCCCAGTGCAAGGTGGTCTGTCCTGTAGATTGCATCATCGTGAATCCGGATTGCGTTGAGACCCCACAGCAGCTGCAGGCCAAGGTTGATGGCCTGCGGGCGGCCGAGTTGGCAAAAAGCGATAATCAGCCCTCTTCTTAGGGAATGCTATGGCACTTCAATGCGGCATCGTTGGCCTGCCCAATGTGGGCAAATCTACGCTGTTTAATGCGCTTACCAAGGCGGGGATTGCCGCTGAGAACTATCCGTTCTGCACCATTGAGCCCAATGTGGGCATTGTCGAAGTTCCCGATCCTCGGCTTACTCAGCTCGCCGAGATCGTGCATCCCGAGCGCATTCTGGCCGCAACGGTCGAGTTTGTTGACATCGCCGGATTGGTTGCCGGAGCCAGCAAAGGCGAGGGATTGGGTAATCAGTTTCTGGCCAATATCCGTGAGACCGATGCCATCTTGCATGTTGTACGCTGTTTTGAAGATGACAACGTTGTCCATGTCAGTGGCCGAATCGATCCGCTGGCAGATATCGAGACCATTGAGACCGAGCTGGCGCTGGCGGATCTCTCCAATGTCGAAAAGCAAATTGCGAAGGTCGCTAAGCTTGCAAAATCTGGCGGCGATAAGGAGGCCCAGCGCCTGCTGACCGTGCTCGAAAAATGTCAGATCCAGCTGGATCAGGCCAAGCCGATTCGTGGCATGGATCTCTACGATGAAGAAAAAGAATTGATTCGGCCATTCTGTTTTATCACTGCAAAGCCAGCGATGTTTGCGGCGAATGTCAGCGAGAGTGGATTCTCCGGCAATCCGTATCTAGAAAAGCTGCAGTCTTATGCGGCCGGTCAGAAGGCCCCGGTGGTTGCGATTTGTGCTGCTATCGAAGCCGAAATTGCCGATATGCCCGATGAAGATAAGGCGGTGTTCTTGGCCGATATGGGTATGCAGGAGCCCGGGTTAAATCGATTAATTCGGGCGGGATTCAGCCTTCTCGGCCTGCAGACGTATTTCACTGCCGGGCCAAAAGAGGTTCGGGCCTGGACAGTTCGGATAGGTGCAACCGCGCCCCAGGCCGCTGGCGTCATCCATACGGATTTTGAGCGCGGTTTTATACGCGCTGAAGTGATCGCATTTAACGACTATGTTGCGTTGAAGGGTGAGCAGGGCGCCAAGGAAGCCGGCAAGATGCGGCTTGAGGGTAAGGACTACATCGTGAGAGATGGAGATGTCATGCATTTCCGATTCAACGTCTAAACGATTCGAAATCGATAGCCCGAAGATATTTTTCTACGACCCGATTTTCGTCAAAGACTTCTTCGGCAAGCTTGCGAGAGGCCAGGCCCATAGCCTGGCGTTGCGCATCAGAGAGTCTCATCATGCAGAGCATTGTCCGCGCTAAATCCTGCGGGTCTTTTACCCGACATCGGTAGCCATTTTGGCCATCATGCACGACCTCGCGGCAGCCTGGCACGTCGGTCGCGATCAAGGGCTTACCCATGGCAGCCGCCTCAAGCAAAGACCGGGGCGTGCCCTCTCGGTAAGAGGGTAAGACCACACAATCGGCCTCAGCAATACACGGACGCAAGTCTTCGACGTAGCCCAGCAACTCAACCTGTGGGTCTTGCTGCCACTGACGCAGAAGGTGCGATGTGATGGCGGTGGGATTGGTACCACCATCCGGCCCCAGAATTCTTAAGCATGCTGCCGGCAGCGCTGCGTGTATCTCTTGGCTAAGCTGCTGTTGAAGTAGTTTGAATGCCTGCACCAGCTCAAGTAGGCCTTTATCGCCTAACAGTCTGCCGATAAATAAAAAAATAAAAAGCTGTTGATTCTTGATCAAATCGTGTTTGGCAGGGCTGGGTTTAGCCATCGGCACAAAATGCTTCAGATCTACGCCTGAGCCAGGCAGCAGCTGCGCTTGGCCGTGCCGAACCAGACGACGCAGTAAAAAAAATTCTCGATCGTCTGGATTTTGAAAAAAAACGGTCTGGGCTTTTTCGAGGCTCACTCGATAGAGTATCCCGACCAGTCGGCCGAGCCAGCCTCCCTCAATAAAGGCGGTGCCGAGCCCTGAGATATTGCCGATTTGGGTAATGCCCAAAAATCGAGCAGCAAGCCCGCCATAAATGTTTGGCTTCACGGTAAAGCTCAGCACTACCGTGGGCCGATAGCGCCTCAAAAGCCGTACGTAGTTCCAAAACAGTACAACGTCAGACCAAGGGTTGCGTCCGTGGGCAGGCACAGGCAGCGGGGCTACCGTGCAGCCCATGTCCTGAAGTTTTTTTACAGCAGCATCCGCCGGCACCAAGGCGACCAATACGACACCTTGCGTGGCAAAGGCACGCAGAAGTGGGGCGCGAAAATGTGCCAGGTTCCAGGCAGTGTTAGAGGTAAGAACGACGACAGGGCCAGCGGACGAGGTACCTGCCCTTCGCGTGATGGACTCAGACGTTTGCATCGTTCATGGATGCTTCGTCGGACCGTGAAGCCGCCGTTGGGCGGCCGCTATTTTTCCTTCAAGAATTTCAGGCAGCACCTCGATTATCGAACTCAATGCTTGATCGATTGAGTTTTTTTCTTCGGCACGGGGATCGTGTAGCACGAAATCTGCAACATCTTGATTGAGATTGAGTGTGCGCGGGTGGCCGATGCCGATGCGTAGCCGCCAGAAATCTGCCGAGCCAAGATGCAGTTCGATATCTCGAACCCCGTTATGGCCGCCATGGCCTCCCCCTTGTTTTAAGCGCACCGCACCCGGCGGAAGATCAAGCTCATCGTGAATCACCAAGATGTCACGGGCTTCGAGCCGATGAAATTGCGCGAACGGACTCACTGCCTCACCAGAAGCATTCATGTAGGTCTGCGGTTTACAGAGCCATCGGTCAGCACCGGCAATACGGGCCTTCGCGATTTCAGCCTTAAATTTAGATTCGCGGGACCATCCGGAGCTGACCAGCCGGTCGAGCACCCAGAAGCCCACGTTATGCCGATGACCGGCATACTGGGATCCTGGG